>DASUOS010000032.1:0-27541 GCA_036276515.1 Anaerolineales bacterium
ATGATCAGGTTGGCCGAGTCATTGCTGGTCACAGCCGCTACGGCATGGACCTCACGAATGCCGGCCGCTTCCATGACGCTCGGATCGACCGGGTTGCCTTCATAGATCACCTCGGTCGGCAGTTCCTGGTGCAGGTAGCCCAGCAGCTCCCGGCGATGTTCGACCAGGCAAACCCTGTAATTCTCGTTAAGCAGCAGGTTGGCGAGCCGGGCCCCTGTGCGCCCGCCGCCGGCAATCAGTACGTTCATTTATGCCTCCGCCTTCCCGGAAAGCCGGGCCATCATCGCTCGCATTCCCTCAAATGTGGAGCTGAAGTTGAGCAGGTCACCCTCCTGCAGTTCCATTTGCAGGTCAGGCAGGGAAGATTTTCCGGCTTTGGAGATTGCAACAGGGAAGCACTCCTCGAGTGGCTGCAGGAGTTCGCCCAGCGTGCGGCCGTTCCATTCCCCGGGGATCTGGACTTCGTAGACCTCCACTTCGCCATTGCCCGCCGAATACACCATCCTCTGGGTGGGGTTCATCATCAATTCTTCCACGCGCTGGGCACCCCAGGATGTGGAGCCGACCGTCTGCAGGCCGAACGCTTCGATAATGGACCGCAGGTTCGGATCGTAATTTCGGGCGACCACATTCGATACATTATAGATCGTGCGCGCAGCATGTGCGACCACGGCGTTCAACGTATCCGAATTGGTGACGGCGGCGAGGCCGTCTGCTTCACGGATGCCTGCCCGCTCCAGCACGCCTTCGGCCAGACCCTCGCCTTCGAGGGTACGGCCGCGGAAATCGGGGTGGAGACGGTTGAAGGACTCCCTGTCGATATCCACAACAACCACCTGGTGCCCACTCTGGTACAGGTGGTAGCACAGCTCGGCGCCTACGCGTCCGCATCCGACGACGATAAAGTTCATAAGAATTACTCCTTTTCTCCGGGATATACATGGTAGGGCACATCCGTAACAACAACACCCGGCTTTGACAACAACTCCTGGCGTAGAAAATCTGCTGTTCGCATATGCAGGGCGTTGTGCCAGCGTTTGGATGGAATGAACTGCGGCACGACAATTGTGATCGTCTCGTTTGGCTGGCGGCTCTTGAGAATCTCTTCGATGTATTCCAGCAAAGGTTCGACAAAGAGACGGAACGGTGAGTCAAGAATGATCAGACGCGTGCCCTCCCCCCAGGAGACCCACTTCTTTTGTATCTTTTCTGTATCATCAGGTTCGATCGACACGTGGATGGCGGTCACATCGTCTGAGAGGAGTTTTGCGTAACGCAGCCCTTCCAATGTTCCCTGATGAATCCCGCTAATGGGCATGATCACCCGGTGGCGTGTCCGACGGGCAGGCAGCCCGCTGAACTTGTCCAGTGTAAGGTGGGAGGCAAGGTCCTTATAGTGGTGATGGATGGTGAAGAATAATTTAACAAGGGCTGGGATGATGATAAGCACCACCCAGGCACCCTCACGAAACTTGGTGACGGCGAAGATGACCATGACGATGCCTGTACAAACCGCGCCAAAACTGTTGATAATCATCTTGATCCGCCAGCCACTTTCATAACGGAGAACAGATCCCTGTTCGACGACCTCTTTTCCTTCCTCAAGCTGGCCAATTTTCCACCAGCGTCTTGCCATGCCAACCTGCGAGAGGGTGAATGACAGGAACACTCCAATGGCATACAGGGGTATCAGCAGGTCCACCCGGGCGCGGAAGACGATGATGAGCAGGGATGCAATGACCGCCAGGGTAATAATTCCATTCGAATACACCAGGCGACTCCCACGGAAGGTCAACTGGCGCGGGAGAAACCGGTCTTCGGCAGCCAGCGCACCCAGGCGGGGGAATCCTGCAAAGGCTGTATTTGCTGCCATGATCAGAATGACCGTTGTTGCACCAATGGTGGCCAGATACGGCAAACCGCGCCCATCGAACACCGTCCGGGCCAGTTGGGAAATGATCGTTTCATCATGGGAATAGACACCCTGAATATGAGCCGTCAGGAATGAGATGCCGAGGAAGAGCGAGCCCAGGATAATGGACATCCAGACCAAAGTGATCGCCGCGTTGCGGCTGCGCGGTTCCTTGAACGCAGTGATGCCGTTCGAGATGGCTTCGACACCTGTCAGCGCGGTGGTGCCATTGGCAAAGGCATGCATCAGGAGAAAGGGAGTGATGGCTGAGACGAACCCAACAACATGCACCTCGGGCGGATCAGTAAGGGTAGCCAGCGTTCCGGTCAGGTGTCTGAACAGGCCGATACCCACGGTCAGAAACATCATAGCAACAAAGAAGAACGTGGGCAGTGCGATCACCGTCCCTGATTCCTTGACGCCTCGTAAATTAAGCAACATGATCAAAATGACTGCAGCAACGCCGATTTGAACACGATAGGGATCGAGGAAGGCATAGGCGGAAACGATCTGGGCCACCCCGGCTGAAATCGAAACGGCGACCGTTAAAATATAATCGGTCAGGAGCGCCGCACCTGCGACCTGGGCCGGCATCTCGCCCAGATTATCGCGAGAGACAATGTAGGCGCCGCCTCCACCCGGGTAGGCATGGATCGTCTGCTGGTACGAGATCGTTACGATAGCCAGCAGGGCAACGATGGCCACCGCGATCGGAAAGATATAGTTGTATGCCAGCATGCCGGCAACGGATAGGATTCCCAGTATTTCCTGGGTTGCATATGCGGTGGACGACAGGGCATCGGAGGCAAAGACAGCCAGTCCAATCACTTTCCCGATGGTCTGGTGAGGGGAGTCCGCTGTCTGCAGCGGCCGCCCGATGAACCAGTGGCTCAATGATCGGGGTGGCTTATATTCGCTCTGCCGCCGCATGATCTCGGTTTGATTGTTTTCAGGGTTTAGCATGGTTTCTCTTGCTGCGTACAAAAATATACCCCCGCGCAGAGGCGAGGAGTATGGTGATTATAGTCCTGATTATGAGATTTTGACCATACCTAGGGGATTTGGTAAGGGACTTCGGTGATGACCACACCGGGAGTTGAAAGCAGTTCACGACGCAGCATTTCGGCGGTTTGCATGTGGAGCGCCTTATAAACCTTTTTACCGGGGACAAAATGTGGAACGACAATGGTAATCGTTTCATTGGTCTGGCGGCTTGTCAGAATTTCGTTAATGTAGTCGAGCAACGGCTCCAGGAAGAGACGATAAGGGGAATCCACGATAACGAGACGCGTTCCCCGACCCCACGTTTCCCATTTCCTGCGTACCTTTTCTGTATCTTCCGGCTCCATCGAGATATGCACGGCGGTAATATCATCCGATAACATGCGAGCATAGCGCAACGCGGCGAGTGTGCCCTGATGCACATTGCTGATCGGAACGAGGACACGGTGGCGCAGATTATAAGGAGGCGGCTCGCCGTACTTTTCAAGCGAAAGGCTGTTCGCAAGACCGGAATAATGCTTTTTGATCCACAGAAAAATGCCAATCAGCATCGGGATGAGAATCAGAACGATCCACGCGCCATCCAGGAATTTGGTTACAGCAAACACGCACATGACAATAAACGTGCAGAAGGCTCCAAATCCATTGCTGATCATTTTTATAAGCCAGCGCCTGTCATGGTGCAGGTGGCCTGAAGGATCGACAGGCTTTTTGTTTGGGTCAAGCTTGCCGGAACGCCACCACCTCCATGCCATGCCACCCTGAGCAAGAGTAAACGACAGGAATACACCAATGGCATAAAGCGGAATAAGCCTCGTAACGCTTGCCTGGAAGATAATGATTTGAATGCACGCGATCACTGCAAGAGCAATAATCCCATAAGAATAAACAAGCCGGCTGCCGCGGTACGTCAGTTGACGCGGCATAAAACCGTCCCTTGCAAGCATGGCACTTAAACGCGGGAAGCCGGCAAAGGAGGTGTTTGCGGCAAGGATCAGGATGACCGTGGTGCCGGCAATAACAGCCAGATACATAATGCCCTGCCCGTCAAATACCGTGCGCGCAATCTGTGAAATGACGGTTTCTGTTTCCGAAGGCACAGTCCCGATCTCCCGCGCCAGAAAAGAAATGCCAATGAACAGCGAGCCCAGGATGAATGCCATCCAGATCAGGGTGATCCCTGCGTTGCGGCTGCGTGGTTCCTTGAAGGCAGTAATACCGTTGGAGATTGCTTCGACCCCGGTCAGCGCGGCGGTACCACTGGAAAAGGCATGCAACAGAAGGAACGCGGTGATCCCTGATATTGCCTCACCGAAGTGTTCGACCTCTGGCGGGTCAATTACATCTGGAAGTGTACCGGTAAGCAGGCGAAACAACCCTGTTCCAATGGTGACGAACATAATCGCAATAAAGAAGAAACTTGGGATGGCGAACGCTGCACCCGACTCCCTCACCCCGCGCAGATTAATAACTGTGATCAACATGACGCACACGATGGCAATGGCGACCCGGTAATCGAATAATGCCGGATATGCCGAAACAATTTGCGCGACCCCGGACGAAACGGAAACCGAAACGGTCAGGAAATACTCTATCAATAGTGCAGCCCCGGCCAACAGGGCAGGAAACTGGCCCAGGTTGTCGGATGCCACGATATACGCGCCGCCTCCCTGAGGATACGTGTGAACGATTTGCTCGTAGGAGATGACAACAATCGCGAGCAGACCGACAATAACAATTGAGATGGGGAAAACATAACCATAAGCAATCGTCCCCGCCGCGGCAAGGATCACAAGGATTTCCTGTGTGGCATAGGCGGTGGATGACAACGCGTCAGATGCAAAGACGGCCAGGCCGACTGCCTTGCCAATGGTTTCATGCTCAGCTTCGGCAGTGGGAAGGGGCCGGCCGATCAAATAATGGCTGATATTCCGGGAGGGTTTGATTTCCGTTTTGCGGTGGATGAGGGATGTATCTGGATTGTTCTCAGGATCAATCATGTCGGTATAAATTCGACCTTCACGGATGAAGGTTGACGTATTATATACTGAATCAATTCAATGAATATTTTGAGAAGCCTTTGAGACGCTTTACACATACAGATACACATCACCAGGAGACAAATCCAGCATCACACTCTGGTACAGCTTGAATTGACCCTGTTGAAAACAGGATTCTTCAAAAAGGTATAATAAATTCCGCAAACATGCGAAATTTTACTTATCTGTCGCGTTTCTGGCAGTATTTGCTTGCTTTTGTGCTGATCGCATCCCTGACAGCACTCTTCTTTTCATTAAGAAATGTATTGGACACCACGCTGATCGCTTTACTCTATTTGATGCCTCTTGGCGTGATCACCGCGGTATGGGGACTTGGGCCCGGCATCACCAGCGCATTGATTACATTCCTCTCTTTGAATTATTTTTTTATTCAACCCTATTACACATTCCTGGTTCATCAGCCCACGGACATCGTCATTTTGATGGTGTTTCTCATGGTGGCCATCGTGATCAGCCAATTGGTCGGGCAGGCAAAAGCCGGCCTCGCCGCGGCAACCGCGAGTGAAAGGGAAGCCACACAGCTCTATGAGCTGAGTACCGCGCTAACAGGATCACATGATGAGGATGCCATTGCACAGATCCTTGCGAAGCAGGTCCACGCAGTTGCAGAGTGTGAATATATCGAACTTACGATTACGGGTGCCCGTCCCTTTGTGTACCAACTGCCTGAATCCAGCTCACCTGCTCGTCCTCCCGAATTAATTGTACCGATTGAAGCGGCACGCGGCCTCCTCGGGGAGATTCGGCTTTGGAGGACCACTCCCATGATATCGTCCGGTGAGAGACGGTTGTTCCAGACGTTTGCGAGCCAGGGTGCACTGGCTCTGGAACGCGCCTGGCTAGCCCAGGCAGAAGCCCGCGCCAGGGTTCTGGAGGAGAGCGACCGGTTGAAGTCCGCCATTTTGTCTTCCGTCTCCCATGAGCTGCGCACACCCCTTTCCACGATCAAGGCTGCCGCATCGAGTTTGCGCGGCAGGGAAGTAAGGTGGGATTCCCCCGCGCGGGTGGAGCTGGTCGCAGCCATTGACGATGAAGCCGATCATCTGAATATGCTGGTTGGAAACCTGCTGGATATCTCACGCATCGAATCGGGCGTACTAAAACCGAAGCGGGATTGGAATATCCTGTCTGAGATCGTTGGAAGCGTGCTCGGGCGTATGAAACATCTCGCGGAAACCCATCGTATCGAAGTCGATGTACCGGAGAGTCTGCCACTCGTCCCGGTGGATTATGTACAACTCGAACAGGTCTTCACGAACTTGGTAAGCAACAGTTTGAAGTATGCCCCGGTTGATAGTGTGATTTGCATTCGCGCTCAGGTGGAGGAAGAAGAGTCGATCCACGTCCAGGTGAGCAATCAGGGCCCGCAGGTGCCGGCTGAAGATCTGGAGCGCATCTTTGACAAGTTCTATCGCATCACCGCCGCGGACCGGGTGACCGGTACCGGTCTTGGGCTTTCCATTTGCAAGGGTATTGTTGAAGCACATGGGGGGCATCTATGGGCGGAAAACCTCAGCGACGGGCTGGCCTTCAATTTTACACTCCCGCTTATCTGGGACGGGACAAAGCCTCCTCAATTTCCAATGGATGCAGAGACTGAATGAGCAACGCGCCCCATATCCTTGTCATCGACGACGAGCCGCAGATCCTGCGCGCCATGAGGACGATTCTCACTGAAAAACAATTCAGGGTCACAACTGCGAGCCGCGGCGAAGAAGGGCTGACCCTGGCCGCGACGAACGAGCCAGACCTCATCATTCTCGATCTTGGCTTGCCAGACATGGATGGCGTGGACGTTTGCAGGCGGCTGCGCGAATGGACCCAGATCCCGATCATCATCCTGTCCGTGCGTGATAGTGAACGCGACAAGGTGGCAGCACTCGACCAGGGCGCGGACGATTACCTCACCAAGCCATTTGGGATTGAAGAGCTGCTTGCTCGTGTGCGTGTCGCGTTACGGCATTCTGCCCATGCATTGAGTGTACAAGGTGCTCAAAGCAAGGTGGTTAAAGCAGGATCTCTCGTGATCGATCTTGCCTGGCATATCGTCAAACGCGGCGAAGAGGAGATTAAACTCACGGCCACCGAATACAAGCTTATTGCCTACCTGGCTGCCAATCATGGACGCGTGCTGACCCATCGGAGCATCCTCACACAGGTATGGGGGGCGGCCGATGCCGATCACACCGAATACCTGCGCGTCTATATGCGCCAGCTCCGCAAGAAACTGGAGACCGACCCGGAACGTCCACAATTTATCCTGACCGAACCCGGGATCGGGTATCGATTTATTGCCGATGAGTAAACTAAAGTAGCGCGACGCTCCATCCAGCTACATGACCTTTGTCACTGGGTGGCCAGTGACATTTTTCTTATCCTGCCCCGGAAAGGGGCATTTTTATTTGTTTTTTACAGGGTTGGATGATTTCTTTGTCACCCTTTTATACCAACTGATTAGGATACAGGTATGGCTGAGGTACCTGTGAATAAAACTGACTCAATGTCCCCCGCCCGGGTCTATTCCGCCGCTTCCCATTTGGAGCCTGGAACTGCAAACCGCTTGATCGTTCTCGTTCCGACTGATTCGGACTACACCTCCGAAATGCGTAGAATCGTAGACCTGGCAGTTACGTCGGGTGCACGGGTTCTGCTTCTGGGACTGTGCAAGGACTCGACCCAGGAACTGGGCCTTCGTCGTGGACTGATTACCCTTTCCGCCTTATTACAGGATACCGGGGTGTGTGCCGATGTGAAAGTGGAAATCGGAATGAACTGGACGGACATCGTAAAGTCCAGCTATCGAGTTGGGGACAAGCTCATTTGTTTTGCAGAACAACCGAAAGGTCTCTCTCGCGGGCCTTTGACCCAGATCGTGGATACGGATCTGGGTGCCCCTGTTTTCCTCCTGTCCGCTCCTGTCCGTCAAAGTCGGACACAGTCAAACTGGCTTTCCAAAATAGCTGCATGGGCAGGTTTTCTTGCCGTTATTACGTTCGCTTTTCTTCTTCAAACTCAAATCATGTCGCTGCCAGGAGGCTGGGCACAAACAACCCTGCTCATTCTTTCCGTCGCAGCAGAACTCTGGTTGATCTGGGTTTGGAACGACCGGTTCGGATAGCATCTATTTATAAAAGCTTATTTGTATGATTAAAAACATAGATCATTCGCCGACATCGGTTATTGAGCGAGTCTCAGAGTACAAGCCGCCCCGATCCCTGCGTTCCTGGCTTATCGGTCATCCGCTTTCCACTGCCGATGCTCCACACCAAACCATTGGAAAAGCCATTGGTCTGGCTGTTTTTGCATCGGATGCGCTCTCTTCTACCGCGTATGCGACACAGGAAATCCTTGTCATACTCGCTGCGGCTGGCACGATGGCGTTTGGCATTGTATTCCCAATCTCGATTGCCATCGTTTTTTTGCTTGGAATTGTTACGATTTCATACGAGCAGACCATTCATGCCTACCCAGATGGTGGGGGCGCTTATATTGTCGCGCGTGATAACCTGGGTGAATTACCTGCCTTGGTTGCCGGCGCCGCACTTCTAACGGATTATGTTCTCACAGTCTCGGTCTCGATTGCGTCCGGCGTTGCGCAAATTACCTCTGCCTTTCCGGGTCTCTATGAATATCGTGTCTGGCTCTCTATCGGATTCATCCTGTTTGTCATGGTGATGAATTTACGTGGGGTCAAAGAATCGGGTACGGCTTTTGCCATTCCCACCTATTTCTTTGTCATCATGATGTTTACAACTGTTGGATACGGGCTTTTGCGCCTGTTCGGTAACCATACACTTGGCACGGTGATTGACCCACCCGAATTGGATGTGCTTCATGGCGTTTCTACGATTACACCTTTCCTGATATTGCATGCCTTTGCAAGCGGAACTACTGCACTTACGGGTGTTGAAGCCATCTCAAATGGCATTACCGCGTTCAAAGAGCCGCGCAGCAGGAATGCGGGAGTCACCTTGATCTGGATGGCACTGATTCTCGGTTCACTTTTCCTGGGTATTTCCTATCTGGCCAAGGAAATTGCTGTGATCCCATCGGAAAGCGAAACCGTGATTTCACAATTGGCGCGCACGGTTTTTGACGGTCGTGGACCCCTATATCTCATGATACTGGGTGCTACCACCGTCATTCTTATTATGGCGGCCAATACAGCGTTTGCAGATTTTCCAAGACTGGGTGCGCTTGTGGCAAAGGATGGGTTCCTTCCCCGCCAGCTTACCTATCGTGGAAGCCGGCTGGTTTATTCGAGCGGCATTGTAACGCTCGCTGCCATTGCGTCCATCATTCTTGTCATATTCAGTGCAAGTGTTACCCGTCTTATCCCCTTATATGCCATCGGGGTATTTCTATCTTTCACACTTTCTCAAAGCGGCATGGCGCTCCGCTGGTTCAAAATTGGCAGGCTCAAGCCCGGAGAAGAGAAGCTGGAAAGAGGTTCAACGCTGCACTTTGTAAAAAACTGGCCCATTAAAATGTTAATCAATGGATTTGGCGCCGTCTGCACTGCGGTTGTCATGATGGTTTTTGCCGTGACAAAATTTTATGATGGAGCGTACGTTGTTTTGATCCTTATCCCCCTTCTGGTCGGGATCTTTTGGGGAATTCACCATCACTACAAGGGGCTTGCCCAAAAACTTTCCCTGGATAATTTTGGCGCTATCCCCCCGCATAACACTCGTCATCGCGTCATCATGCCGGTCAGCGGCGTACATCAGGGCACACTGGCAGCCCTGCGCTACGCACGCATCCTTTCAGATGATATTACAGCGGTCTATGTGGCGATTGAACCCGGGGAAGCGGAAAAGGTGCACAAAAAATGGGAAACATGGGGAGGAGGTGTACGAATGGTGATGTTGAACTCACCCTACCGCCTCCTGCTCGAACCTTTATTGGAATATATCACTGAGATCACACGGCAGCGCCAGACGGGTGAAACACTCACCATTGTTGTGCCGGAGTTTGTTTCAAACAGCCGCGTGACCGCCGCCCTGCATATGAACACAGCGGAACTTCTACGCAACCAGCTCAAGCGTCAACCTGGCATCGTGATCATCAACGTGCCTTATCATGTGCATGAAAAAAATGAAATCTCATAATATCGAGATATTTCAATATGAGGGCGTGGCTGCTTTAGACTGCACCAGCGGAATCTGCAAATAGAAGGTACTTCCCCTGCCCACTTCACTTTCCACCCACACTTTCCCGCTGTGCCGCTCGGCGATGGATTTGACGATCGCCAGTCCGAGCCCTGTGCCGCGCTGGGCAAGGGCCTCGCGGTTGGAGCCGCGATAGAACTTTTCGAACAGGCGCTTCATGTCACTTTCCGCGATGCCCATGCCGCTGTCCTGGACGGCAAAGGTCAGGGAGCGGGGCGCCGGCTGTAAATGAATGGTCACGATACCGCCCTCTGCGGTGTACTTCAAGGCATTTTCCACCAGGTTGTACAGGGCCTGGTGCAGAAGCGCCTGGTCGGCTTCGATGGCATGCGGCAGGTCGCGGGGAATCTCCACGCCGAGCGAGATCCTTTTCTGGGTGGCCTGCATCTGCAGAGAGCCGGTCACGCGCTCCACGATATCCAGGACGGGGATGCTCTCCACCTGCAGGCCGACGCCGAAGTCGATGCGTCCCAGGTCGAGCAGGTTGTTGACGAGCCTGGCCATATTGTCCACCCCCTGCAGGATCATGCGCACATAGTTCTTCTGCTGTTCGTTCAGCTGACCGGCCATCTCGAGCATCGATGCGTACCCGCGCATCAGGGTCAGAGGCGAGCGCAGATCGTGACTGACGGTGGATACGAATTCGGACTTCAGCGTATCGATCTCTTTGAGCTGGGTAATATCCCGAAGAATGCAGACGCGTCCCACACTGCGGCCGTCGGCGGTCATGGGAGAGGCCATGGCAAGATAGGTGTGCCCATCGGGCATGCGAATCTCGGCCGAGCGGCGCTCGGTGGAGGAGGACGTTAGCAGCTCGTTCAGATTTTTGATCTGAAGGGTCTGTTCGATATCTGGACGTTCACCGCGCTGGATCTTCACCCCGAAAACATGACCTGCCGCCGGGTTGGCCAGGATCAGGCGGTTGGAGGCATCTGTGACGAGCACCGGGTCGGGCGTGGAGTTGAGGATCGCCTCCAGGTGGCCGCGGCTGGCCTCCACCGTCAGGAACAGGCGGATATTCGTCACCGCCAGGGATGCCTGGCTGGCCAGCGTGCTGATGAATCGCAGGTCCGCCTCGTTGAAAATTCGCTGTTTGTTGTAGGCAGCCCAGAGCACGCCGTAATAGCGTTTCTCATTGCGCAGGGCAATCGCGATCAGCGATTCGGGTTGGGGCAGGTTTGGGTCGAGGATCAGGCCGCGGTTGCGCGAGATCGTGGCCATCACCGTCCGGTCCTGCTGCTGGGCGAGCGAGAGGATCTGGTGATCGAGGTGCATGTACACCTCCCGCTCCGGACCATCCGCAAATCGGACGGGGGTAAAGGCGGTGGTCGGGAAAATGTCACGGGCCAGGATGATGGCTGCCGAGCTGGCGCCGTTCGCTACCACTGCCTCCAGCACGGGCCGCAGCGCATCACCCAGGGTCAGGCTGGAGGCCACTCCCTGGCTGGCGACCAGCAGGCGGTTGAGGTCCTGCAGGCGTGCCTGCAAATTGACGCGCATCTGCTCGAAGGCGTGACTCAGCTCGCCGATCTCGTCCTCCCCCTGTACATTGAGCGGGCGGTCGAATTTACCGGTCGAGAGATATTTGGCCTCGGCGGCCAGGTTCTGCAGGGATCCTGTGACTGCGCGCAGGTTGACGCGCAGGAAGACCAGCGCCACGATCCCCAGCAGAACGATCATCAGGGAGATCGGCAGGGCAATGTCGATGGCGAGCTGCTGGGTAGCCTGGGCCGGGACCGAAAGAATGACCGCCCAGGGATGGCCATCCACGGGCTGGTAGTAGACCAGCTGCCGCGTGCCGAGCGAATCGGTTTCATCGAAAAAGGCGGCCTGTTCGCCGGCCTGCCCTTCGTATGGGGCCCAGATGCTGGTACCGCGGGAGTCGTAGACGACCACCCCTTCCGCAGTCAGCAGGCCGCGACCTTCAATCTCCCCCAGGCTGTTGAGATTATTGAGCAGCGAGCGGGTGTATGGATTGGCTCCAAGGTGGGTCCGTCCGATCAGGGCCATCTGTGTTTGTGGAATTCCTGCCAGGAAGGCAGCGCCTGCCGCATCCCCTTCGCCAATAGGCGGGACAATATAAACCTGGTTCGGCACACCAAGCTGGATCAGGGAGAGGCCGTCTTCCTCGGCACGTGTGATCTCAAAAGGAGGGTCCGCCGGATAACGGGCCAGCACCAGGCGGCTCGAGGTATCCATGATGACAAGCTGGTTGAAATAGGGCACCGACTGAATGCGCTCCCGGAGGACATCCGTCATATCGGCATTTGGATCCTGAAGGCGGGAGTCGGCCGCGATCTGCGACGAAAGGATCTGGCCTGTCTCCAGGAAGAACGGAACGTTCTGGGAGGCGAGCTGGGCGGAGCTTTCCAGGCGTTCCTGGAGCAGCCTGCGTGCAGCTCTCCCGGCGACGACCCAGTCGCCGATCAATAGAATGACCAGCAGCAGGGTAATGATCGTTCCCGTGCCGGAGACGAAACGCGTCTCGATACTTTTTTCGGCGGGAGAAGGCTGGAGAAAACCTGTTTCGCCCCAGCGCCTGGGGTAGCTGGAGGCAACGATCTGACCGGCCAGCCCGGCCACCAGCATTTCCCCGCCAAAGGCCAGGCTGATGATCCCCAGGTTGCTCAGGGCATAGTCGAGACGCTGAGTGACCGAAGCGGTCGTCGACACCGTAAAGAATGCGCTCAGGACAAACACCAGAAGATGGACAAGTATCAACAACAGGGCGCACACCAGCGGCTGGCGGATCAGGCGAAAGAGCAAGGTACGGTAGCGTTGGCGGCTGGCAACGGCGAACAGGGCCGCCAGCAATCCCAGCTCGATCACGCTGAAGAGACTATGAGTGTCCCATAGGCCGCGCACCAGTCCGCTCAGCATCCCGACGGCGGCTCCGGCCAGTGGACCCAGCAGACCGCCTGCCAGGATCCATGGGATGGCGGAAAAGACCATCAGGGTGGAACCCGGCGGATCGTCGGGCATGCCTGGCATGGGCAGGGCGCTGCCTGTTGAAAATTTCAAGCCAAAGAATAATGCCGCGAGAGGAGCAGCGATCATCAATGCCCCCAGCACTCCCCAGGAATTTGAATTCCACGGCGGCTGGACGCTGCGCCAGCTGATCAGTAATACCAAAAGCAGCCCTGCCAAGCCGAGCCATACCATCCACCCTGCGAGCGAAATGGGATTTAAGTATGCGAGGTTGTCCAACAGCGTTGTCAGGAACTGCATATGGGAGGATTATAGCGTTAATCCGTTCCTGCGAGCGTGGCGAAGGAATGACAATTAATGGCTGGTCTTATAATTTCCCCGGTAGGATTCTGGCAGCAGGCTGGCCAGCGATTCCATGATCTGGCGCGTGCCTTCGCGCAGCATGGCCTGGCGGTCGGGCTGCTCTTTCAGGTAGAACGGCTTTCCGACGGCCAGGGTGACCCTGGCGCGTTTGAGTCGTCTCATATGACTGAAAATATGATCGTTCTCCGTCCCCGTCATCGCCACCGGTACGATCGGGGCTCCCGATCGGAGAGCGAGGAAGGCTGCGCCCTCATTCCCCTCCTCCAGCCCGCCGATAACGGACTGGCGTCCCTCGGGGGCCAGAGTGATCATCCGCCCCTCGGCGAGACCGTCCAGGGCGGCACGCAGGGCCTTGCGGTCCGGCCGGCCGCGATGGACCCATATGATCCCGTAGGCGCGGAACACCGGCCCCACCAGCCAGTGGTCATTCAGCTCGATCTTTCCCATTCCATCGACCAGGACCGGTATGGATGCGCCCAGCAAAACCGCGTCTGCATCGCCGAGGTGGTTCATGACTACCAGCGCCGGCCCTTTGCGAGGAAAGTTTTCGATGCCGGTCACAGTGGCATCCATGAACAGGAATGCAAGCAGTTTGAACAGGCCGCGCGTGAAGTGGCGGAAGAGCCGGCGCGCCGGGGTGAGGCGCGGCAGGGCGACCAGATCCGGGCGCCAGACCTCGGTGACAGGCTTAGGAGGGGAGGATGGCTGATTCAGCATAAACACCACGATATTCCAAGGGTAAGAGACCGGCAATATGGCGCATGACCAGGTCGGCATTCTGCTGGCGCGCGGCGTGTTTTTCCGTGCCCCGGGCGGTGATCTCGGGAAGAGTGATGGGGCGGCCGATGTGCATCTCGAGCGGAGGCCGTTTCCCGCGGCGGGCACGCTGCCAGAAGTCTTGTGTGGTGCCCACAATAGCGAGCGGCAGGACAGGTACGCCTGTTTTTTCGACGATGTAGGCAATGCCTGGCTTGGCCCGGTTCATGGCTGTGGCATGGGAGCGCCCGCCTTCGGGCGCGATCAACAGCGGGAAACCGGATTCGATGATCCGGATAATGCGGGTCAGCAGTACCCGATCATAATCGCCGCGGTGTACGGGGATCACGCCATACGCCCGCAGCAGCTGTCCCTGGCCGGGTTTATCGAACACATCGCTTGCGCCGATGATCTCCAGGTGTTCAGGCCAGAAGGCCGCCGCCAGCGGTGGGTCGTAGATCGAGACGTGGTTCATGGCGACCACATAAGGCCGGCCAAGAGGGACGTTTTCGGTCCCTGTGAGCCTAACACGCCCCAGGGTCCGAAAGATAGCGCGGAAGATGACCTTCAATACTGGCCGGACGATCCGGAATCGCAGAGGGACGGAATATTCTTTGCTCATGTACAGAGAGCCAGAACTTTTTCGAAGACCTCGTCGGCGGTCAGTGGATCGGAGTCGAGCAAAACAGCATCCTCGGCCGGTCGTAGCGGAGCCACGTCGCGGGTCGAGTCGATACGGTCGCGTTCGATCACCTTGGCCAGGATCTCTTTATAATCTGCGCTTTCCCCGCGGGCCAGGATCTCCTCGAATCGCCTGCGGGCGCGCTCCTCTGCGGAGGCGACCAGATATACTTTTAGATCTGCATCCGGCAGGACAACCGTCCCTATATCGCGCCCGACCATGACCACGTTTCCGCGCAGGCCGATGCGTCTTTGCTGGCGGGTCAGGGCGGCGCGCACGCCCCGGTAGGCAGAAACCACGGATACGTGCCTCTCCACTTCGGGCAGGCGCGTCTGCCAGGTAATGTCCCGGCCCTCGACGATCACATCGCAGGTGCGTCCATCGGGGTGGGAGGCAGGCGCCACATCGATGGGCACGTTCTCTGCCAGAGCCGTCACTGCAGTTTCGTCGTTGATATCGACACCGCGATCGAGCGCCAGCCAGGTGACAGCACGGTACATGACGCCTGTGTCAAAGAACAGATAATCAAGAGCCTGGGCAAGCCTTAATCCCAGTGTGGATTTTCCCGAAGCCGCGGGACCGTCGATGGCGATGATGGAAGGTGGGTTGGAGGGCATGGATATCTTTTTGGGAGAGGGTCGAGATGACCTCGACCCTACTGGGGATTTTGCCTTGCGTCGGGGAAGAGGTCGTTGCGCGCCCAGAGGATAATGGTTTCATTCTCGCGCGGCAATTGGCGGTTGACCAGCCAGCGCCACCATTCGGGGCGCTGCAGGGTCTCATATAAAATGCGCTGGCGCCAGGTGAAATCCTGCCCGCGGTAGGCAGAGGGCAGGTTCAAATTGTCCATGGGCAGGGTGATGATGAGGGGCGGCGCGGCGGTTGCATCGAGCGCAGTGACATACTCCACGACATGGCCGCGCAGCAGCCACTCGAGCGCAGGCGAGTCGACACCCACGAGGGTCACCGGCTGGGACTGGTCGTGGCCAAGGCTCCTCTCCGAAACGTCGCGCACGGTCTTAAGAAGCAGATCCGCCTGGGCGGGCTTGCGATCCGGGTTCCACAGCTCGATCCCATTGGGGTGGCGCATTCCGCTGCCGCCCCAGGCCGCGCCGAGGCTGTAGACCGTCAGGAAGATCAGGAAAGCCCAGGCGCTCCCCAGCCAGGCGGTTCGCCCTGACCAGCCAAAGGCGACGAACAGGATGCACAACACGAGAATACCTATGGCGCCGTACAGGATCGCATAGCGTGGATTCTGAACGCTCCCGAGAATGGGAATGGCGGTCGCGAACTGGTTGAACGGGTCGAGCCCGATGGCGGCGATATCGAACCAGATGTACGCCAGCAGGATCAGCAGTGCGGTGGATACAGCGCCCACCTCGAGCCGCTCGGCGCGGAACACATTCAGGCTGCGCGAGATCTCCAATGCGGCCAGCGCCAGCAGCGGCAGGATGGCCCAGACGAGCTCACCCGGCTGGCGGTAAAACACAGCCAGGAGCAGGGCGACTCCCAGCCAGATGCTCAGTCGAATGATGCGCTGGCTGCCGGTGCGATAGCCGCGTATGAGCGAAAGGACAGCGAAAAAGAGGCCAAGGGGTTCATAGGCCAGCAGGATGAACAGCATGCGGCCGGGTGTGGTGGCCGACGCCGTCACCCAGCCTGCCAGGTAGGCAGGCAGGGAGGCGATCCAGGCGCTCAGACCGTTGGGGACAAGGAAGAAGAGCGTGCCCACCAGGGCGATGGTCAGGACCAGGGCGAGGAGCGCCGGGCGGAGCTCGTACCTGCTGACGTTAACGCGGGAGGCAAGGGACACATCCTCGTTGTTCTCGTACTCGTTCGCCTGGAGCCGGGATTCAAGGCCCTGCAGAAAGATCCATGTTAATCCGAGGGCGAACAATCCCATCCACAGCGACGGGCCGGAAAGCAGGGCAAGGCCGGCTGCGATCCCGGCCGGCAGCAGGCGGCGCTGAGTCCACAGGCCCCAGGCGAGGAGCCCGAACGTCACCGCGGGAATTGTCCCACCCGCCTGGCGGGACAGGGCGACCAGCCCCGGGTCGATGGCGAATAGAAAGGCCAGGATCAAGGCCGGGCGCGGCTTGAGCGTTTCCCGGAACAACATAGGGACGAAGACCAGCGCGCTGCCTGCCAGAGCGGGGATCAGGCGCGCCATGAAATTCGTCGCTTCGATGGTCGTGAACAGGATGCTGGTCAGAAGAATATAGGCAGGCTGCGGTCCCAGGAGTGGGCGTGTCCCTTCCGCGATCTGGAGCGACTGCAGGGCCAGCGAGGCCTCTGAATCGGTCAGCGGAGTGGCGCCGAGCTGAAGTAGACGAAAGCCGAGGGCGATGAGAAAAGCCAGCCCGTACAGCCAGCCTTCGTATTTAAGTCGGGAGGAGCTCATGGAGGTATTTTACTCGTGAATTGAAGAAGGATTGCTTTTATACGCGCTTCAAACCGGCCCCCTCTTCTCAGCGGGGAGCGGGGACTTCATAGATCGTCACATTGCCCTGCTGGTAGATGGGCTTCAGGAACAGATTGAATTTCTCTTCATTGACCGGGTACGAAGAGCGCTCGAGGGTCCCCACGTACACATAATGGATGTTATAGCGCTGGATAATCTCGCGGGCCGTCGACCAGTCCGGCGTGGTGTACAGGGTCTGGATGTCATCGCGGCGCGAGCCCTGCAGGGCATTGTCGCGCCATTGTCCCTCGTGGCCTGGCCAGCCCAGCACGGTGGGCATACCGGTAAAGGTAGCCACGCGGGCATATTCGCTGTACTGCCCGCCGACGGCCTCGGCCACCACGCCCGGCTCGAGACCCTGCAGGAACGTGATCGCCTGGTAATCCTCCGGCATGAAACTGGGCAGGTAGGCAGAGCCATCCAGGGTGCGCTGGTTGGGATTGTTCGCCTTGAAATTGTCCGTCTTGCTCGGGACGCTGAAGACCGGGTAGAAGAGTCCAAGCCCGATCACAAGGACGATGGAGATGGAATAGAACGTCGATGCGGCCCCTCGTAGGCTGGAGAGCATGACCGCCGCCCCAAACGAGGCCGCCAGCGAGAGCAGGATCCAGGCCTGGTAGTAAAACTTGAAGACCGTGTTGATGCGGTATCCAAAGTTGTCGCGCAGGTAGAAGAAGTCCGGTCCCAGGATGAGCAGGGTACCGATCCCAATCAGGAGAAGTGTGAACGTGTTCGAGTGAGGCTGCGATGGCTCGTTCGGCAGCGGACGCTCCCGGCCGAAGAGGAAGGCCAGCGTGGGAATCAACAGCGCCAGCAGGGTAAACAGGCTGCCGATATTCGTCCAGCGGCGCGACATGCTGTCTGCAATGAACGTCCCTGTATCCCGGCCTTGGCCCTGCAAAATTCCCTGCACCAGGTCAGGCTTTAGCCTCATCCCAATAAAGCCGACGAGGAACATGCCGGCGATCAAAGCGAGCAGTAATCCAATGCCCGTGATCAGGCCGGCTCGCCAGTTGACCGGGTATCGGCTTCGCCACAAATACACCAGGTAGGCGAAGAGCGGCAGGAACAACGTGCCCCACATCATCCACAGGTGAGCGCCACGCGTCACGAACATAAAGTTGGGGATGATGCCCCCCGCCTGTGAGTCGAACCCGACATAGAACGGGACATACAGGAGGAAAGCGGTCACACCCAACGGGACACCGAGCAGCAGGATGTCTTCGACTCGCTCCCAATCCCAGCCAGATTCTCGGATGCGGGTCAGCGCGTAGCTAAAAATGATCAATGCCGCGCCGGGGAGGATGTCCCAGGTGTTGAGGAACGCCAGCCCGCCCAGAACCAGTGCCGCAGTGAAGAACCCTGTTTTGTTGATTTGTAACCGGCCAAAGAACAGGTCGATGGTGCCGCGCCAGCCGCCCAGGAAGATATGGAGCGCCACAGCGATGGCCAGCAGGTTGAACGGCATGGCCAGCACATGCGGGTGCAGATCACCCAGCAGATAGGAAAAGAAGGGGAACTCGTCGATGACCTCGAAGCGGTTGCCGTTCAAGTCATAATCCTGCAGCACACGCGAGGCGCGCCACCACCAGAAGAATTCATCCGGGGCCCACTTCAGCGGCTGGGCCGGCGGATCGCTCAATACCTGCAGATCCAGCCATCTCCAGAACGGGGACGCGGCCGAGCCGTCGGCATTGAACGTCCAGCCTATGCCCTTGCTGTGCAGGGACTCTAGAAAGCCGTTCAGGTTGCTGACGATGAGCAGAAAGAGCGGCGCCAGCAGTCCGCCCAGCGCAGGCAGGACCGCTTTTTGCGCTTCCATTCCCCTCGAACGCTGGAACGCCGACAACAGGTTATACAACAAGCCATACGCCCCAACTGCACTCAAGGCAAAGATCAGCGACAGCATCAGGTTGTGCGCCACCGGCCCCGGCGTGGACGTCAGCTTGGCCAGCATGGCGGTCATCACATAACCGAAGTAATAATACGAGATGGCATAGCCCGAGAGCCACGGGTCGTGGGGCGGGAAGGTGGGCGAGCGCAGGATGGCGTTGATGAAGGCCGTCTCCATCCATTTCTCGCCGCCGGCCGTGGTGATCTCCGGGTTGTTGGCGCGGATGAAGGCCATGAAGGCAAAAGCGAGCAGGAAGAGAATTTCGGTTGTGAGGATTACTCTGGAGTTTGTCCGAACCCAGTCGACGATGGACCGTGGACCGTGGACCGTCTCATCGTCCACGGTCAAGCGTCCACGGCTTGCCATATATGCCCAGCCGCTTAGAGCAACCAGCGCCAGTAACGCCAGGAGCAGCCCGCCCGCATCGTTCTGGGCGATGCCAAGCGAAGCGAACAGCCAGAAGACATATCCCCAGACCAGCAGCCCCGCGGCGCGGGCGAGAGTATAGCCGCGGTCGGCCAGCGCGGGGAAGAGATGGTATGCCAGCGGAAAGGTCAGCCAGCCGAGCAGGGTGATGACGATGGTCCAGGAGATGAAAGCGGTCATGTAGGGATGTATTCCAAATCCTTGTACAGGTTGAAGAGGAGTCCGGTCACATCATACCCCAGGAATGGATAGGCAATCCGCTTAGTTCCAGGGCAGTGAATAGTTCCCATCCGGGTTGGACTGCAGATCGAGCACCTGGACGACTGCGTCCAGGTTAATGGGACCGTAGATATGGGGAAAGAGATCACCTTCCGGGACGCCCGGAGGCGGTGTCCCCCCGGATGGCGGCTCCCATTTGAGGTCAGAGGTCAGCCGGGCAGGCTCGATCACCAGCAGCAACAGGTCGCCCAGTCCGGTATAAAACTTCTCCGCAACCGGAACCACCTGGGATTCCGTCGAGCAATGGATAAACCCTTCTGCTTCGAGGCTTTCGGCGCGGTAATCGCCGCGCTGGCGCGCCTCGTTCCAGGCTGTGCGCGATGTGATGTGATAGATCATAGGCCCTTAATCTCCTGTTTCAGAGTTCACCTCATAGATCACCGTTTCACCGTCACGATAAACGGCATTCCAATACATCCCTTCGAAGGCGTCGAACTTGGCAATGCCTTTGGGGGTGTAGGCGGCCCGTTCGAGCGGCCCAACGATGATGTAACGCACATCGTACTTCTCGAGGAAGGAGCGGGTGTCGTCCAGCTCGAGGCTGTTGTAAAAATTGCCAACGTCTGTGACACGGTCCTCCACCCAGGTGGAGAGGAAACCGCGCTGCTGGCGCTGGTGCCAGTTCCAGCCGACCACGCCCGGCAGGCCGGTATAGATGGTATAGCGTGTGCACCAGCGGTACTCGGGACAGTTCGCTTCGACGATGACCGGCGATCCCTGGACGTTGTCCTGCATCCAGCGGATGGCGTGGTAGTCCTCGCTGAGGTCCAGGCGCTGGCCGAAATCATCGTAGTGGGCATATTGCATGAAGGTCATCGCATCCAGCGTGCGCGGAGCCTCCGCGATCCAGCGGTCGCGGATCTTGCCGGACGTGCCGCTGATGGTAAAGAGGGCGGCGCCTGAGACCAGCAGGATCATCCCGGTCTGCCAGACGGCGCGCCAGCCGGGAAGCCACTTGAAGAAGGCGGGCAGGGTCCAGGCAAAGGCTGCGCCTGCGCTGGCTGCCAGCAGGAACCAGGATTGCAGATAGAATTTGAAGATCGTATTCTGCCGCCCGATATCGCCACGCACCACCACAACTTCGACAACGATCGTAATGATCAACGCCGTCCCGATCATGAACAACACGAATCGTTTCGCATCCGGCAGGTCGGGACGCAGCAAGAGGACGCCTGCCCAGGCCGCGATGGGCAGCGCCACCCAGCCAACGCTGGTCCCCAGGAACTGGAGGGCAAACAGGGCCAGCACGATCGCACCCAAGATACCTTCGATCAGCAGCTGGTAGGGCTTTAACTTCGCCAGCGCAGAGACCGGTGTTTCCGCCATCCATTCACGCGTTTCCCAGGCCATCCAGGAGACCACGACGAACAACAGCAGGGCCCACTGAGTGAGGTACGAACCCAGCGGCGTATGGGGTCCCTTCCACGGGTCGAGGGCGCTGTACACCTGGCTGTAGGAGTCGCGGTAGGGCTGGTACAGCAGGAACGCGAGCAGGATCAGGGCAAAAATGGCGCCGGCGAACCTTCCCAAACGCTGGTAGAGAGTGACTGAATTCGTATACCGCCAGATGGCATACCCCAGCGCGAAGAGCCCGATCGGCAGGTAGGTGTACATATCCGACAGGTTGGACGGGTACAGGGCGCCGATGATCAGACCGCCCACGGCGAATCCCAGCGCAGCCGTGAACGGATTCTGCCATCTGGCGCGTCCGGCCACGATGGCCAGCGCCCAGCTGATGGCGAGCAGGGCCAGCGGCATGGCGATCATGTGGGCATGCAGGTCGCTGTAAATGAAGGTGAACAGCGGGAACTCGGTGATCTCATTGCCGCCGAGCGGTGGGACGACCCTGCTCGGGTTCCAGTACCAGTCCCCGTAGCCGATGGCAAGCGGCGTGCCCCGCAGGACCATCATCAAACCCTGGAATGCCCAGGCCCAGCGCTGGAAGAGGGAAGCGCTCCATTCGAACATGCCTCCCGCACCCATCTGTTGCAGCTTCTGGAAGACCAGCTGGATCGTGCCGAGGTTTCCCAGCAGCAGCGTGAAGGCTGATGCAGCCAGACCGGCAAGCAGCGGCAGCGAATCCTCATCGCCCTCCGCCTTCTCCCCTCGAAAAGGTGGCGTCGTGGAAAGGAGGTTCCAGCCAATGGAGAAGGCGCAGACTCCCACGATGGCGAACAGGGTGGGCAGGATGAAGTTGTAGGCAATGGATGGCACAATGCCCAGCAGCTTAACCGGTGTGCCAACCAGCACGAACCCATAATAATAGTAGTTGATGTATCCACCTGCGAACCACGGGTCATACGGCGGGAAGGAGGCGCTCTTGAGCACCGCGTTGAAGTAGGAGAAATCCATCGGGCGCTCGCCGCCCTTGGAAGGATGCCAGAGGTCCGGGTTGCCGAGGCGGATGACCAGATCGAGCAGGAAAAAGGCCAGGAAGAGACCCTCGATCCACAGGAAGTAATTGCGCCGCGTGCGCCATTCCTCGCGCAGGCTCTCACGCTGGTACCAGGCCAGGGCTGCTCCGAGGAGCACGATCAGGCTGAGGAAAACGGCAATACTTGTGCGGGTATAGGGAATGCCTGTCGAGCCGCCGATCCACGACAGGTAGCCGAGCAGCACCAGTCCGAACGCCCGGCTGAGCGGGTAGCCCTTGTCTGCCAGCCCGGGCAGGGCCAGCCGGATCAGGGGATAGACAGCCAGTCCCAGAAGGAAAATACATAGATACCAGATCAGCAGGCCAAGGACCGGATATCTATTCTGGATCCAATCGTAATCGAACAACTGGGACCAGGTCCCGCCGGTCCGCTGCTGTGCGAGGGTATCCTCCGCCAGCATCAACGAGGAATAATCGTCGAACTGGCGCGGCGTAAGATGGACGGCTTTTGACAGATCGACCGTGGCAAGCGAGGAACGCACCTGGTCTATGCTGAAACCGTTGCTTTTTTTGAAGATCAGGACCTTGGGATGGTCGTAGAATGTGAAGGCCTCCTCCGCATACTGGTCATTGATCACAATCGGACCCAGCGTCGGGAAGGATTCGAACACGGCGACGAGCTCGAAGCCGAGCCGGCCCTGATGATCGCCGGGCTTTGCTTCATGATAGCAGGGGATGACCTCCAGGCCCTCGGGACATCCCATCAACTCGCGGTAATAATGGGTGGTCAGCGGATAGCGTTCCGGCAGGCGCGTGATCTGGGCATACTGGTGATTGGTGGGGATAAAGATGTAATCGGTCTGGTCGAGAATGTCGATATACCGGTCGAGTTTGACCTCGTCGTCGGGCCAGTACACCTGCAGGACCAGGTCGCCGCGATAGAGGCCGCCAAAGGCATCGTAGTTATCGACGCGGAAGGGGAGTGGATAATCGTAATCGGTCTCGTTGGCTACGGACGCTCCGGAAATGGAGAGCACGCCCGAGTCGACCGCCAGAGATACGTAGTACTGCTCCCCGCGTTCCACCTGCAGGGGCAGATCGAGAGACAAGGTGTACGAATCGCCGCGCGGATCCGTCGAGGTATCGAACGTGTCGGTTAACGAAGCGCTGGCAACGGCTTGCTCGGGGGTTGGGTCCGGTTCCGTGGAGACGGAAAGGCTGATCGTCCGGGCCTCCGCAGGCGCAGCTTCCACGTCTGTAACTTGTTCCAGGACGATCTGCTCCAAAGTCCCGTCGAACTCAGACGACCATGTCACAGTATAGGGACTGCCGGCAGTGAGTGTACACCGTGCCGAAGCATTCACAACCTGTTCGGCCACCTCGTCGCCTGTGTTGATATAAATACGCAGATCCCCACACAGGTTTACCCTTCCTTCCGGAGAAGGCAGCTCAAACATCAAATGGTAGGTTTGGTTGGCAACCACTTCCGGCGCCGGGTCGAAGCTGGCAGACTGGATTAAGGGATCAGCCCTCCGGGGAGCAGGAGTCGTAATGGTGGATGCGAGTGGGAGCGGATCGTTCAAATCCTCCCAAACCGTCAGATAGAGCCGGGAGGCTGCTTCTTCGGGATAGGCTGCCACGTGCGCCAGCAGGATCTCCTCCAGCAGCCCGTCATCCTGGGCGATGAAAGAAGTCTGATACGGCAGGGCCGGCCGGATCGTGACACCGCTCGGGAAAGGCAGGGGCTGGTTGTAGGTTCCATCCTCGCTCGTTTCGATCTGCAGATTGATGGGACCGGGTACATTCTGAAAGATCCAGCGTGAGGCCGCCATGCGCGGCTCGTCGCGCTGGTAGATGCTGTGAAAGGCAAAGGCCCAGACGGCGGTCAATGCAACCACTGTAATCCCGAGAATCCCGGCAGCTGCCGTACGAACGTTCCGACGTTTAAACGTTCCAACGTTCGAACCTGCAACCTCAAAAACAAACCAGGCCGCCATCATCGCCAGCAGGGGATAGATCGGCAGCTGGTAGCGCATGGTGGGATTGAACTGCAGGGACTGCCAGCTGAAATACAGCGCGGTCCAGGTCCAGAGCAGCGCGTGGCGCCATTCGCCTTTGATCATGCGCCAGCCCATCAGCAGAAATCCCGCCCAGGCCAGGATGCCGAGCGGCAGGCCCAGGCCCCACTTCGTCAGGTTCTCGAAGGAATACAGGTAGGAACGCCGCGCCCACTGCAGGTTCCAGGGAAGGTCGGCGTCGCCTTTCGCCTGGACGCGCTGTTCCTGGATGTTGGCGATCCACTGCGAGCTAACATTAAGTCCATCGAAGGCATAGGGTTGGAAGATGCGGAAGGAAATGATGGCTGCTACCCCGCCGGCCACAAGGCAGATGAGGATCAATGTCCAATAATCGATCGACAGGTGGACGGTGGACTGTGGACGGTAGATGGAATTAAGAGCCTCGGTCTCCGGTCTGCGGTCCAGGATCCAATAGCGGAAGGCGAATGCCCCCGGCAATAGAATCGCCAGGGGATAGATATTGACCTTGGAAGCCAGCGCCATGCCGTAGGCGAAGCCAAAGCCGATGCTGAGCAGGAAAAGAGGATTACGAATGAAGGTTCGTGCGTAATCCATAATTCGATATTGGCTATTCGTGGCCGCCGGTTCATCTTCCGATGCTTCGGCCTGATGTCCAGGTTCAATTTCAGATATACGAGTATCGAAATCTGAATCCCGAATATCGACGATCCTCACCGCAAAATAGATCGCCAGGAACCCGAAGGCATTGACAAACAGGTCAGTGGTGAAGAAATGCGACTGCTGGATCTGCATAACCGTCAGGGCCGAGAACAGCGATGCCAGCAGCGCGACCCGCCTGTCATACAGGCGGGAGACGATCAAATACAGCAGGAAGATGGTGAACAGGTCGGCCAGCGCAGAGAACTGGCGTCCGAGCATCTTTACATCGTATTCCTGGAGTGCATCGGCGGCGACGCGCACAAGGGTCATCGGCAGATTGCCGTAGACAAAAAAGGCGTAGCCGCGGTTATACGGGTTGAGCGTGGAGTTCTTGCTGTCGAAATAATCGCCGAGGCTCAGCCACTCGCGCTGCGCTGGTGGACAGGCCTCGACTGGCAGTGCAGAATTCCCGCATTTTTGAGCCTGCAGGCTGGCAAGCACACTGGAAAGAAAATTTTCATCCGGATGCTGGTGCTGGCCCTCCCCCCAGTTCACACCCGTTAAACGCAAATAACCTGCCAGTGCAAACACCAGCAGGAAGAGAAGATCGTAGAACCAGGGATATTTTTCTCGATGCATAAAGATCCTCGCCCTGAGCGACGATTGTCAATGAGGAGCGCAGACGAAGTTCACGATCACATGCAGCGTGCGCTTCGTCTGCGCTGTGCCCCGCTCAGCGCGAAATATCATTCCAAAACGGTAAAAATCCAAAAATCATGCCCCGGCTCATCCGAGTCGAACAGGCGCAGCTGTCCCTGCGGATAGATCGACTCAAGGACGTCCAGTGTCTCCTCATCGTTCCCGTTCGGGTCGTCCACATGGGCTTTCACCAGGAACATCCTGGGTCCGCTTAATTCTAACGTAGCCGGAAGATTCTCGCGCCACATGGCCATGTCGCGGTTGGGGATGCCGGCCCAGACAGCGGGCAGGCGCGTGTCCACCCAGTGGGGGAACGGCACGATCCAGACATTGTCCACGCTTTGCGGGCCGTGGGTCTGCTCGAACTCCGCGATCACTTTGCCCATATCGGACGAGTTCCAGGCGCCGCCGAGGAAGGAGCTGGCGTACTGGCGAAAGACCAGGTCGTAGTTCTGCCGTGCAGACACCACCAGCAGGATGCCCAGCACTCCCCAGGCGACGAGAGCCCGCCTCTTCTCAAAGCCGATGGCGGATACCAGGCCATCGAGCGCCAGCGCCGCAAGCAGAAAGGCCGGGATATAGGCGCCTCCCGCCCGGTTCAAAGCCGGATTTTCGCCCGGATACGCCAGTGACAGGATGGACGGCAGGAGCAAAAGAGGGATCGAAATCAGCAGGAACAGGTCCAGCCAGTGGCGGTTGCGGTAGTAGCGCACCAGGATCAGCACCACGCCGATCACGAAGAGAGCAGCCGTGACCACATCCAGCGCCGGCCGGCCGGGCACCGAATGGACCCAGATCTCTCCGTCGTCGAAGTTGAACATGCGCAGGGCGTTCCAGACGTTATAGAGGAAGACCTGCCAGACCGGCTCGGTGATCGGGCTCTCCAGCCCGCTTATACGGGATGCGGCGCGAAAGCCAAACTCGGCCGGGTGGTCCACCCAGTATCGCAGGAGAGGGATGAAGACAAACAGGGAAGTGAACCCGGTCAGCGCCAGCCAGACCACCGAATCCTTTTGATCGCCTTTCGACTGGTCATGCAGCCAGTAGAGCAGAAAGGCGGCAATGACCACCAGCGGAACGATGCGGAAGGGGCTGTAGCCGTGCAGGCCGATCCCCAGGAACAGGCCGGAGAGCAGGAAGTCGTTGCGGTTGCGCGTCCGCAGGCCGCGGACCAGGAAGAACAACGTTGGTGCGACGAAGAGCGGATAGAGCGGAAAGCGCAGCCCAACCCGGCTGATCACGTTCGGCCAGTAACCGATCCCTGTCAGAACGAAGGCGAACAGCCCCACCCGGGGTCCGCCGATCTCTCTGCCCAGCAGATACACAAAAGGCAGGGTCAGGAAGCCAAGGATAGCGGTGCCCAGTTTCAGGCTGAGAAAGGAGAGCCCGGTGCCGAAAACTCTGGCGATGAGCAGCGTCCAATACATCTGGAAGGCTTCACGCCCCGTGTTGCGGGTGAAGAAAACATGGGTGTTCCCCTGAGACACATCGTAAACATCGAAGATCTTTTCTGCATGGTCGCTGAACGGCTCGGGTGGCACACCCGGCGTTTCATAAAAACGGAAGAGGAACACCAGCGCCGTGGCAGCGATGAGCAGAAGGGTCCAGGAATGGATCGTCCATTCCCCTCGCTGTAACGAGGAGCGGAGCTTTTCAAACCAGCCAGGCCTGCCTCTGCCTGGCAGCCAAAACGCCCAGATAAAGGTTACAACAGCGAAGAACCAGAGCACTACATTGCCGGTTGTAAAGAGATTTCCGCCGAAGTTGAAGAATGCCCAGAACCCGAGCAGCAGGCTGGCGATCAGGGGAAGAGGACGATAGGTTTGAGGGTCGGTTCCATCCGACGATCGCGCAAG
>DASUOS010000033.1:0-11793 GCA_036276515.1 Anaerolineales bacterium
GCCCGAGGACGTGACCCTTGCCATCCTGAATGCGGGACGCAGGTCACAGTCCTCGAAGAACGAGCAGGCCTGGCAGTTTATCGTGATCCGTGACAAGGCGATCCTCAAGCCGCTCTCCGAGTGCGGACCGTGGGCGGGACATCTGGCCGGGGCCGCCACGGCTGTAGCGATCCTGACCCCCGATCCTCTGGCCAAATTCCAGACCATGTTCGACGCGGGACAGGCTGCCGCCTTCATGCAGCTGGCCGCCTGGGAGATGGGAGTTGGATCAGTCCCGGCGTCCATCTACGAAGCCGAGATGGCACGCAAGATCCTGGGCTTTCCCTCCGAGTGGCACCTGCGCATTGCTTTATCCTTTGGTTATCCTCTGGATGAGGAAAAGATCACGGCCCCACCGAAACAGGGCGGGCGTAAGCCTCTGGAAGAATTCGTACACTGGGAAAGGTGGTAAATCAAATGGACGAGATGCTGTATACAAAACTCACCGAGGTCATGGGCCGCGCAACTGCAGATGTGCTTGAAGCGTACTTAAAATCCGAAGAGATCGATGTGGTGCTCGTCGAAGAGGCGGTTCATCATGTGACCCACACCTTCTCCTTTGCGCCGGTTGAGATCTATGTTCCGAAGGCGAGCATCCAGCGGGCAAGAGAGCTGCTGAAGAAGTTCGAGCAGGCCGGGGACCAGGGGGGAATAGAATAAAAAAAGCCGCCATAACGGCGGCGAACGCAAAGATAACTAGGGTGGACTGTACGCGGGAAGTTCCAGCTTATCCAGAAAATAGGGAAGCATCTTGTGCCACCACGGCCAGTCGTGGTTGACATCGTGGCCCCAGAAATCGATCCAGTGCGGGATGCCTTTTTGCTCGAGGATGTGCTGGAGGGCCTGGGCATCTTCGCGCATCTCATCCTCCCAGGCGCCCTGTCCCACGCCGACGAAAATATGACCCTGTCGATACTGGTCGAGATACCAGGGATCGTCCATGTTCGGCAGATAGGCCAGGGGCGTGTTGAAGTAGACATTGTCGTCCATGTAATCGCCGATGAAGTAGTTCAGGCGGAAGAGCCCGCTCAGGGCGATAACGGTATCGAAGAGGTCGGGGTGCCGAAAGAAGAAATTGGCGGCGTGGTAGGCGCCCAGGCTCACGCCGGTCGTCAGGAACTTCTGCGTGGTTTCCCCGCTGTGTTTACGCATGAACGGGACCACTTCCTCAACGATATAGCGGTCGTAGTCCTGGTGGCGGCGGGCGCGGTCGGCGGGATGGGCGTCGAAGTTGGACCAGGTCTGCCCATCCAGGCTGTTGACCGTGAAGATCTTGATCCGCCCGGATTCGACATAAGTGGACAGCACACCGATCATCCCGAAGTCCTCGAACTCATGGAAGCTGCCGGCCTGGGCCGGGAAGACCAGCACCGGCTTGCCATAATAGCCGTAGACCTTCATTTCCATGTCATGCCCCAGGCTGGGGCTGAACCATTTATGATATTCGATCTGCATGACAGGTTTACTCCTGGATGAACTTCGCAATCGCAACGACTTCCTTCAGCTCTTGCGAGCGGACGAGGTAGCCGTAATTGCCGAGCGCGGCGCTGAAGACGCCGCTGATCGATTCGTGGTGGCTGATCTTGTCTCCAAAGGTGGACAGGATCTCCTGCTCGCTGTGAGCATAGGACCGGTTGCCCTTGCGGCCCACGTAGCAGCAAAAATACTTTTGGGAATAACCGGGATAGGGAAACCCTTTTCCGGCGACGATGCTGGCCCAGGCATTGTAAATATCGATGTCGCAGGCGTAGTTGAACATATCGGTGGTCAGGCCGCCGGGAGGCCGCATGTTCACCTCCAGGGCGATCAGGTCGCCGCTGCCCTCCTGGCGGAAGAACTCGAAGTGGAAGAAACGTTCGCGGACATCGAAGGCCTCCAGCAGGCGGCAGCCCAGGGCATCCACGTCGGCGGGGATGTCGCGCAGGGTGTAGTAGTAGATCAGGGCGTCGTCGAGGATCGTCTCCATCACGCCGGTGGAATAGGCGAGGGAATTGGTGAAGACTGGCGTGCCATCCCGGTCGGTCAGACCGTCGAAGGTGACGATCTGACCGTTGACGAATTCCTCGAAGACGTAGTCGACAGGCGGCCGGGTCTCGAAAAAGGATTTCAATTCGTTCTCGTTCTTGATCTTATAAGTGGCCGCCGCGCCGACACCGATATCGGGCTTGGCCACAAGCGGATAGCCCGTCTCGTCGATGAGAGCCAGCGCCTCGTCCATGCTGCGGACCATTCCCCCGCGCGCCACTTTGATCCCCGCCTGGATGAATGCCTCACGCATTAGCGATTTGCGCTTGACCCGGTCGATCTGATCGCCCCGGATGCCAAAGAGGTTGAAATCGGTGCGCAGGCGGGCTTCGGTCTCGAGCCAGTGTTCGCTGTGCGAGTCCAGGCGGTCCAGTTTGCCGTAGCGGTGGGTGAAGTAGCCGAGGGCCCGCAGCAGCTCGTCGTAGTTATTCATATCCCTGACGCGGAAATATTCGGCCATGGACGATTTCAGCTCGGGACGCAGCGCGTCGTACTCCTCGTCCCCGAGGCCCAGGACGGTCACGCCGTGGTTCTTGAGCGCGACTGCAAAGCGATAATAATTTGGCGGAAAGTGCGGGGACAGGAAAACGAAGTTCATCGGTGGCTCCCGGGAGCAAAGTTGACCAAATATACCAAATTTTCAGAAGATTCTCATAACCGGGCAGTTTAAGACTCGATGTTGCCATCCAAAAGGTTCGCTGTATAATGAAATCGAGAGAATCCGTTCAATTCCCTCAAGGAGAATGCAATGAACTTCGTCTTGTGGATCATCTTCGGTGCTCTTGCCGGCTGGATCGCCAGCATGATCATGGGAGCGAACAGGCAGATGGGAGCCCTAGCCAACATCGTTGTCGGCATCGTTGGCGCCCTGCTCGGTGGCTGGCTGATGAGTCTCTTCGGCGCCCAGGGAGTGACCGGCTTCAACCTGACCAGCCTGATCGTAGCGATCCTCGGCGCGGTTGTCCTGCTCTTTGTTGTGGGATTGTTCCGCCGCTAAGGCTTGTCCATTTCGCAAAACAAAGAGCCGTACGAGCAGTACGGCTCTTTGTTTATATGGAGCAGGGTCAGAACTCCAGCTGGACGACTCATCCAAGGGGTTGTCTGGATTGATTTCGTCAACCGTAAGAAAGGCCAGCGCCTCTTTCATTTGCCTCCGCCGTGGCGGAGGTTGGTTGAGTCCCTCCGGAACGCAGGTGCGAATCTTGGTACTTTTGTTTTACTCAGCGGAAGTGACCCTCTACCTCGGTGGATGTTCGACCGGACAATATCGCCCCTGGCCCGATCAGCCGGGCAACTACCCAAAAACAGATCTGCCCAACCGGAGTTTGCGCAGGCCATACGCAAGTAAATAGCAAAGGGCCAGTGCGATAGGCGCGACCAGCAGGAATTTTAGACTTAAGTTCATGTGAATACCGCTTAGCAACAGCGCAAGAGGGACGATCACCCCCGGATGGAGCACATATACGGCAAAGCTGGATTCGGACATCAGTCGCACCAGCCTTCCCTGGTGGTTAAAACGCCTCCGGAACCAGTCCAGAACCATGATGGCCATGGAAACAGCCAGGAAACCCTCCCAGAGCGAATAGGCCAGCGACATCCAGTTCAAGCCGCCAAATGCGCGCTCATCCAGGTCACCGGAAAGAGCCCCAAAGGATATCATCAGGAAAGGGAAGACCAGGACACAGAGCAGGGCGATCCGATTCCAGGCTTTGGCCTGCCGCGCCGGGAATGCGTCCAGCCAGCCGCGGCGGTACGCCCAGGTCCCGGCGACGAACATGGCGATATATTGTGGGAAGCGGGCAAACTCCAGGTGCAGCGGCTCATACTGGACGAAAGCCCTGGCCCAGAACCGCACGATGAAACTTGTTGCGCCGATCAGCAGAGCAAACCAGGCAATGGAAACATTGTCCGGCACAAGGTACCGCTTCCCGGAGACAGATTCCCCGATGAACCGCCGCCACAAGGCATAAAAGAAAGAAAAGATCAGAAGTGCCTCCAGGAACCAGACCGGCCCGTCTCCAAGGCTGGCGGATAGGCGTGGAAACTCCCACAGGTACTGCCAGAACGTGCCCTGGTACTGGCAGTCGTACAAGGCGCCCTTGCAATCCCCTCCATGACTGTCCACGGCGTAATGGACCAGTGGGTTGATGAAAACCTCGAAGACCAGCCAGGGGATCCCCAATCTCTTAACTCGATCGAGGAGGAAGCGTCCAAATCCTCGGCGGTCATAAGCGGGCGCGGTAAAGTAGCCGGCGATCAGGAAGAAAAGACCCAGGGCAAAGCCGACTGCAATGGCCAGCGCAAGGAGTTGAAGGATGGAGACGATCGGATGCACCTCCCCTCCTTCGTAATATGTCCAATCGGCGTCGACGCCGTATGTGACGGAGAGATGCCCCAGGACCACTGCCGTGATCAGGGCCGTTCGTATGTTATCAAGATAGTACAAACGTGGCTTTGCCGGATGTGGATGACCGCCTTCCGGCTCAAACGTTCGACTTGCCATTGCAGACACCCTCCCTCTGGCAGCGACAAGCTGCCATAAAAATCATATACCAGGAGGGTCGTCCAATTCATCTGTCATTTGTCACTTTTTGAATGCCCGGGTCTGGCTCCAGCGTTGTATCCCGGCAGAAAATATTGTATAGTGATACCAAACCTAGAGAAACAGGAGAGAAAAATGGCAGACAGCGTCTATAAGGTCATCACGTTGATCGGTACAAGCAGTGAATCGTGGGAGCGGGCAGCCGCGGCAGCCGTGGAACGAGCGGCGCAGACCCTGGAGGACCTGCGGGTCGCCGAAGTGAAACAGCTGGACATGCAATTGGAGAACGGGAAGGTCATCGCCTACCGGGCGAAGGTCAAAGTCTCCTTCAAGTACCGGGAAGAGGTCCAGGAAGAATAATTTTGTACGGAATCGCATAAAAATAGCCAATCCATAAGGAGGAGGACAACATGCCCGCCTACGTGATCTTCGATATCAAAGTCAACAACCCCACCCAGTATGAAGAGTACAAGCGCCAGGCGACGCCCACGATCGAAATGTTCGGCGGGAAGTACCTGGCCCGCGGCGGCAAAACCGAGCGCCTGGAGGGGAACTGGTCGCCTGCCCGGCTGGTGATCGTGCAGTTCCCCACCATCGACCAGGCCAGGAGCTGGCTGAATTCCCCGCTGTATACCGAAGCTAAGCGCATCCGCCATAAAGCGGCAGTTTCGAACGTAGTGGTCACCGAGGGCTTGTGATTGGATTGAGACTGTGTTCGATCTGACTCCAGTTCTCGAACCGGCAGGAGACAAATTAATAGGCATCGCCCTGCATGACTTCGAAACCGGCGCGGAGTATTTCCGGAATGCGGACGAAGCATTCCATCCCGCCAGCACCTTCAAAGTCCATGTCATGATGGAAGTGTTCCGCCAGGCGAACGAAGGATGGTTTTCCCTGGCAGACACGCTGCCCATCCTGAATACGTTCACCAGTATCGCGGACGGCAGCCCCTATTCGCTGGATGTGAACGACGATGCGGAACAAAGCTTATATCCACGGCTGGGAGAAACCGAGTCGATCCTTGAATTGACGCGCCTGATGATCGTGCGCAGCAGTAACCTGGCGACGAACATCCTGCTCGAAAAGATTGGGGTGGACCGCGTCGATCAATTCGTTCGTTCCTTAGGGATTGAAGGTGTCCGTATCATCCGGGGTATCGAGGACAAGGTTGCCTTCCATAGGGGGTTGAACAACAGCGCCAGCGCCCGCGGCCTGACCCAAACGATGATCCTGATCGCTGAAGAGAAGATCGTTTCTCAACAGGCTTCTCAAAAAATGATCGGGATCCTGCTCGGTCAGGAATTCAACGAAAGCATTCCGGCCCGGCTTCCAGGTTCGGTCCAGGTCGCCCACAAGACAGGCTGGACCGATGATTTCTATCACGACACGGGGATCGTTTATCCCAATGGCTACACGCCTGAAGGCCGTAAGCCCTATGTTATTTCGATCATGACAAAAAGGTTCCCCGAAGACCGTGCCGGCGATGCGCACAAGTGCATGGCGGCTATTTCGCGGTTGCTATATGAGCAGTTGGCCCGCCGGCGGTAAGGGAGGCAAAAAGAAAGCGGTACAATTGCGTCCATGTCTTTACCCCACCCAACAAACATTACATTATCCTCCCTGATCTTTTACCCCATCAAAGCCTGCCGCGGGTTCGAAGTGGATGCGGCAAAGGTCGAGCGGATGGGGCTGGAGCACGACCGGCGCATGATGGTCGTTACTCCTGAAGGCGGGTTCCTTACCCAGCGCGAATATCCACGACTGGCGCTGGTCACGCCGAAACTACAGGACGGGACGGTGGAGCTCAGCGCGCCTGATTTCGACTCCATCCAGGTCGGCATCCAAGCCCGCGGGACACCCGTGTCAGTCAGCGTCTGGCGCAGCAAAGGGGTGCAGGCTGTCGACCAGGGCGAGGAGGCGGCTGAGTGGTTTTCGGAATGGCTGCATACACCCGTCAGGCTCGTCCACATCGCCGATGGATACAAACGGCGGGTCAGCGCAGAGTACGCCGCCAGTCCCGGTGACCACACCGGCTTTGCGGATGGATATCCGATCCTGCTCACCTCCGAGGAAGGCCTCCAGGACTTGAATGCCCGGCTCGAGTCCCCGGTCCCGATGAACCGCTTTCGGCCGAATATGGTCGTGCGGGGATGTGCACCTTTTGCGGAGGACACCTGGAACCGAATCCGGGTGGGAGACGTTGAATTGGCAGTGGTCAAGCCATGCGCCCGCTGCGTGGTCACCACGATCGACAAAACCACCCTGGAAACCAGCAAGGAACCGCTGAAAACCCTGGGGAAATATCGAAAACAGAAGCTCGGCGCGATCTTCGGACAGAATGTTATCCCTTTGAACGAGGGTACTCTAAAGTTGGGAATGAGCGTCGATGTTTTATCCTGACCTTCACGCTTAGCCCCAATTAATACTCCGACATTGACACCCCTTATCTCCTCCGTTATAAAGTTTGCATGAATGTACATAGAAAACTGATCTGGCTGTGGATGATTGTTTCGATTTCCGCCTGCCAGGGCATCCCCACCGCTCCTCCTACGGTAACGGCTACCCTCACACCCGGGGGCCCGACTGCCACTCCCGCCCTCACCGAGACGCCCACACCCCTGCCCACCCTTCCCCCCGTCGTACGGATCGATACCGGGGATGAAGCGCTGTTCTACGGGGATTATGACTCTGCCCGCGATCAGTACCTCGCCGCCTATAACGATTCCACCGATCCTGACCTGCGAGCTGCGGCTCTCTGGGGACTGGGGCGCACCGAGCTCGCCGACGGGAAGTACCAGTCGGCGGTCGAGCGGTTTATTACGCTCATTACGGATCACCCCGAGTCCACGTATTCGGCCCGGGCGCCATTCCTGATGGGACGCGCCTATTCGGGACTGGGACAGCACGACCAGGCTGCGGCCTCCTACAGTAACTACCTGGAGAACGTCCCGGGTGTGCTGGATGCTTATGTGCAGGAGTACCGGGGCGATGCGCTCGTTGAAGTGGAAGACTATGCCAGCGCCCTGGATGCCTACAACGCCGCCCTCACTGCCCCCCGCCTGGACGACGGCATGGACCTGCAGATCAATATCGCCCAGACCCGCGCCTCCTTCGGTGATTTTGCCGGCGCCCTGATCCTGTATGATCAGATCTTCACCACGACCACGAACGATTATGTCAAAGCGCAGATGGATTACCTGGCAGGCAATGCCCATCTCTCCCTGAGCCAGAATGAACAGGCGTATGCCCGTTTCACCAACGCCGTCAACAACTATCCGCTTTCCTATTATTCCTATCTATCCCTGGTCGCCCTGGTGGATGCCGGTATCCCGGTCGATGAGCTGAACCGCGGGCTGGTGGATTATTATGCCGCCCAGTACGATGTTGCCCTGGTGGCCTTCGACCGCTATATCGCCGCGAATCCAACCAACGATGGCACGGCCCATTACTTCCGAGCCGAAACCCTGCGCGCCCTGCAGCGCTACCAGGAAGCCGTGGATGAATACGATACTTTCATCGAAAACCATCCCGCCCACGCTCGCTGGGTGGATGCCTGGCAGGACAAAGCCTTCCTGCAGTGGTCGGCATTGGACAATTATCAGGCAGCCTCCCAGACCCTGCTGGAATATGTAGCCCTTGCCCCCGACTCCGGCTTCGCTCCCGAGCTGCTCATGGATGCCGCCCGGGTGATGGAACGCGACAACCGCCTCGACGAGGCCGCCCAGACCTGGGAACGCGTCGCAAATGAATATCCCGCCAGCGAACAGGTCAGCTACGCGCTCTTCCTGGCCGGCATCTCCAGGTACCGCCTCCAGGATTATGCCGCAGCCCTGCCGATCTTCCAGCGCAACCTGCTTCTCGCCACAGAGGCTGTCGACCGCGCCCGGGCCTACCTGTGGATCGGCAAAACGCAGCAAATTCTCGGGGATAATGCTTCGGCAGAAGCCTCCTGGCAGCAGGGAGTGGCCGCCAACCCGGCCGGATATTACAGCCTGCGCGCCCGCGACCTGCTGCTGGGTCAGGCTCCATTTCAGCCCGCAACCATTGTCGACCTGAATCCTGACCTTGAAAAGGAACGCAAGGAAGCGGAAGCCTGGGTGCGGGTTTCGTTCAACCTCCCGCCCGAAACAGACTTGAGCGGTCCCGACACCCTGGCCACCGATCCACGGTTCATCCGCGGCACGGAATTATGGGAGCTGGGGATGTACGACGAAGCACGCCTGGAGTTCGAGTCGCTGCGCGAGTCGGTGGGCATCAGCCCCACCGACAGCTTCCGGCTTGCCAACCATCTGCTGGGGATCGGTCTGTACCGCACGGCCATCTTTGCCGCGCGCCAGGTCCTTACCCTGGCAGGCCAGGACAGCCAGCAGGCCTCGCTCACGGCGCCGCCCTATTTCAACCACCTGCGATACGGCCTGTATTATCACGACCTGGTGATCGCCGAGGCGGAGCGCTATGGCCTTGACCCCCTGTTCCTGTTCAGCGTGATCCGCCAGGAAAGCCTGTTCGAAGGATTCGTCCGCTCGACGGCCGGGGCACACGGCTTGATGCAGGTCATACCGGATACCGGCCAGCAGATCGCCAACGAGCTGGCCTGGCCCCCTTCGTATGACTCCGATGACTTGTACCGGCCCATCGTAAGCGTCCGGTTCGGTTCGTATTACCTGACCCGCACCCGGGATATGCTTAACGGTGACATCTACGCCGGCCTGGCTGCGTACAACGCCGGCCCCGGCAACGCCATGGTCTGGCAGGAGCTTGCGGGCGGCGACCCTGACCTGCTGCTGGAAATCATCCGCTTCGAGGAAACGAGGAATTACATCCGCTTCATCTCCGAGATCTACAGCACCTACCGGACACTGTATAGCCCGCAGAGTTAATAACTGATGTTACGCAGTGCCGCCGTTTTTTTACCGCGAAGACGCGAAGAACACAAAGAAAGCTTTATTCTTCGCGAAGGGAGAAGAAGCCTGGCGGCCTTCGCGGTTTAGATTCCTGCTCCGTGCGTACGGTGAGTTAATAAAAAAAGACGGTCACCTTTCGAAGGTGACCGTTGCTCTTTAACCCAGGTGAGCCAGGATGCGCTTGTGAGCGGTATCGGCGTCCATGTCCACGACCGAGATCAGCTTGTCGCGTCCGGTGAGGCCTGCCACGATATCCAGGCGGGAGCGCGGCACACCCAGGATCTGGGACAGGAATTCGATCAATGTATCATTGGCTTCGTTATCGGTCGGCGGCGAGGCGATGCGGACCTTGATCGTTCCGTCGTCGAGCAGCTCGACGATCTCATTGCGGATGGCTCGCGGCGTGACCCGAACTGCCAGCGCCGATCCCTTTTTTCCGTCGTGCAGGTTGAATTTGCGGTCAGACATGCCTCACCTCAGCGTGAATAACAAACGGATCAACAAATTACCGATAAGCTGGATCAACAGGATCAGGATGAGTGGGCTGATATCGATCATCCCGATCAGCGGCACCACGCGGCGGATGGGCATCAGCATGGGCTCCACGAGGCGGTCCACTCCGCGGCGGATGGGATGATAGGGATCCATGAAATAGGACAGGATCACCGAAACGATGACCAGCAGGACGAGAATCTGCCGCAGGGCGCTAATAATAATGATCAAAATATCAATCACGCTTCTGTCTCCGAGTTGTATTTGCGTGCACCGACGATCGCCGTGCCTACCCGTACCAGGGTGGCTCCTTCCTCGACAGCCACTTCGAAATCCGCACTCGTGCCCATCGAAAGTTCATGCCAGTCCGCCTGGGGAAAGCGGGCGGCCAGATGGTCACGCAGGCGCCTCAGGCGTTGAAAGAAGCGGCGGGATTCCTCAGGGTCCATACCCAGCGGAGGCATCGTCATCAAGCCCTGGATCCGCAGATTGGGGAGCTTCGCCAGCTCTGCGATCTCAGGCAGAAAGCCATCCCATTGCGCTTCGTCCGAGGCATCCCAGCCTGATTTGCTTTCCTCGCCGCCCACGTTGAACTCAAGCAGAACGGGCAGGGTGCGACTGGCCTCCGCTGCAAACCGGTCGAGCCGGCGGGCGAGCTTGAGGCTGTCGAGCGAATGTAAAAGTGCAAAATGGTCCGCCACGAGCCGGGCTTTGCGACTCTGCACGTGACCGATCATGTGCCATTCTACTCCACTTTGGGCAGGCAGGGATTGAATTTTCATAACACCCTCTTCGGCATAGTTCTCGCCGAAGAGGCGCACCCCCGCATCCAGCGCGGCCTGGATGACTTCCAGCGGATGGGTCTTGGTGACGACAACCAGACGGACCGCTCCCGGGTCACGACCGGACCTGCTGGCCGCGTCGGCGATCTGGTCGAGGACGCGGCGGTGATTTTCGCGGATGGAGGCGACAAGGTCATCCATGGGGTTACTGGAGGGCGATCAGGGCTCCAAAGCGGCCGGTACGCCCCTTCTCGGCGCGATGGGAATACCAGTCCTGAGTATTGCAGGCGGTACAAAGCCCCGAGATCTCGATCTGCCCCACCCCGGCGCGCTCCAGGAGCAACCGGTTGGTCTCCCAGAGATTGAAATGAATCTTGCCGTTGTGTGATTTCAGGATCAATTCTGATTCATCCCCGAACTTTTGCATAACCTGCAGAATGACATCCGCGCCGATCTCGTAATGGTCCGGCCCGATCGAAGGCCCGATCCCGGCGATGATATCGGCCGGGTTGCAGCCGTAATTCTTCTGCATGGCTTCGACCGTTGCAGCAGCCACGTCGCGCAGGGTTCCCATCCAGCCAGCGTGGGCCAGGCCGATGACGCCTTTCCGCGGGTCATGGAGCATGATCGGGACACAATCGGCGAAACGCATAAAGAGCGTGACCTCCGGCCGGTCGGTCAGGATAATATCCGCCTGGCGGTACGACTCGTCTACCGGACGCGGTGCCCTGGCACAGACAGCATCTGCGCTGTGGACCTGCCAGACGTCGAAGATCGATTCGGGCGCGCATTCCATGGCCTCAAAGGACAGGATACGGTTGCGGCGGACGCGCGCCAGGTCGTCCCCGACGGTCCCGCCTACGTTAAGCGAGCCCCAGGGATGCGGGCTGGTCCCACCGTGGCGGGTAAATATGGCGTGCTTTGTTTTCAGCGAGTCGAACTGGAAATAACGCAGTCCGTTATGTTGAATGATCGACGACATATCCCAACTGGCTCACTCTTCTACCGC
>DASUOS010000034.1:0-12516 GCA_036276515.1 Anaerolineales bacterium
TGGGCTGTAACGCGGCAGGACATTGAACACCGTTTGTGAGGCTGAGAAGCCTGCTACGTAGAACCCGACGATCACCAGGGTCGTGATGATGTATGTCACCACCCGCCGCGCCACATCGCGCAGATCGGGTGGATCGTGAGTCACAATAATAAAAGTTGCCAGCACCATTGCCGAAAGCCGGATCGGATTTCCGGGGAAGGGGATGCCCAGCATGATCAGGGCATCGTTGATCAGGACGAGCAGGAAGACCGGCGTCCAGTAGTTCAGGCGGTTGCGCAGAAGCGGCTGGCGCGAATGGTTGTGTGCCGAGCGCACGCTGACCAGGCCGCCCAGGGTGAACACCAGCCAGCCCAGCATGGCCCAGCCCGGGGCGAGCCGTTCGTGGGTGAGCGTGAAGCTGCCTGCCTGCCAGATCACGCCCTCAAAGCCAAACGGATTGGAGAGAATCAGGAAAAAGCCAAGTACCCATATAAACCCCAGGCCCAGCCAGATTGTCAGTTTGCGGCGGATAAAGGAAACCACCCCCAGCGTCAGCAAAAACGACAGCGCCAGCGCGGCGTAGATCTGAAAATCGAAGGCAAGCTGCTGTACAGGCACATACAACTGGCCGCCGCGCCATAATCCTTCGGTGGCCGTCAGCAGGGAGCCCAGAACTATATAACCGACCAGGATCATCGCAGCCGTCTCCTGGCCTGTATGACGCCTGTAGAGAGTGATGATCAGGGGCAGGTAGAAGACCGCCAGGACGAGATGCAGGATCAGGATCAATGCTTGGGCAGACATCGTGAAAAGTATACTCTAAATCATTTAAGACGGCCTGTGGAAAAATGGATCTTTGCATGCGATCGCGGGTTGGTTGTTACTGAAATGAGCGGTATGGGTTATCATTGCCGTATGCTCATCACAAAAACTTCCCGCGATGCCTATCAATTTAGTTCGGACTTTTTCCAGCCGGATGGCGGCGTTGCCTTTTCGGATTATTCCGCTGCCCGCCGGTTTGCCGCCGAGATGTCGGCGCGTCGGGACCAGCCGGTACCGGCATCCGATATCTACGCGATGCAGCTCATCGACGAGGCCCTGCGCCTGCTCGTCCGGCATTATGCCCCGGCAGCGGTCATGAGCGAAGCCATTGCCCACGTGGACGAGACACTCGGCGCGGATTCCGTTGTCACGACCCAGAAAAAATTCGTCTCGGAGTTCCCACCCGATAATATCTATCGTGGTGAGGAGAAAATTGAAGAGTACCTGGAAAGACTGTCCAATGGGCGGATCAAAACGGTCGAAGAGTTGATCTATGTTTTCACGCATAATTCCAACCCGGCGGTCAATCCCCTGCTGGATCTGGTGGACGATGAGCCGCTCGAACCAACCGCCTATCGCAGCCTGATCGCTTCACTGAACACATTTTTCGCCAACGCGGCGCTGGATAACGGCGTCCCTGGCGGGGGAGAATCTCTTTTCGATATCCTGCGCGCCCCGGCGGAGGCCTCGCCTTATTCGCTGGAGGGCCAGCTTCAGTTCATCCTCGATAAATGGCCTCACCTGCTGGATGAAAAATTCGTTTCCCGCATTGTGCGCGGCATGGACTTTTTGCGTGAAGAGGCCATTCGCCAGCACCTGACCCATGGCGACTTCAAAGCCGATGTCCCCGTACAGACCTTCGGCGGCGGCGAATACCAGGAATACGAAAAGTACAGTACCGACAAAGACTGGATGCCGCGCCTGGTATTGATCGCCAAGAATTCCTACGTCTGGCTCGAACAGCTTTCGCGTAAATATGGACGCTGGATCAAAACCCTCGATCAAATACCCGATGAAGAGCTGGACCTGCTGCGCGACCGCGGCTTTACCGGTCTGTGGCTGATCGGCCTGTGGGAGCGGTCGCGCGCTTCGCAGCGGATCAAGCAGCGCATGGGCGACGCAGATGCGGTTGCTTCGGCGTACTCGCTCTATTCCTACAATATCGCCGAGGATCTGGGCGGCTGGCTGGCTCTCGAGAACCTGCGCTCGCGCGCCTGGCAGCGCGGCGTTCGACTTTCTGCAGACATGGTCCCCAACCATATGGGCATCGACTCGCAGTGGGTGATCGAGCATCCCGACTGGTTCCTCTCGCTTCCCTATTCACCGTATCCTTCTTATTCCTTCAACTCTGAAAATCTTTCGGACGATCCGCGTGTGGGGATCCATCTGGAGGATCATTATTATGACAGGACCGACGCGGCGGTTGTCTTTCAGCGCCGCGATCACCAGACGGGCGACGTGCGCTATATCTATCACGGCAATGACGGTACATCCTTTCCCTGGAACGATACCGCCCAGCTCGATTACCTGAAGGCAGAGGTACGAGAGGCGGTCATTCAGACCATCCTGCACGTGGCGCGCAATTTCCCGGTCATCCGCTTCGACGCGGCGATGACGTTAGCCAAAAAGCATATCCAGCGCCTGTGGTTCCCGGAACCCGGTTCCGGCGGCGCGATCCCGTCCCGCTCGGAGCATGGCATGACCCGCGCCGAGTTTGATGCAGCCATCCCGAACGAGTTCTGGCGCGATGTCGTAGACCGGGTCGCAGCAGAGGTCCCCGATACTCTGCTCCTGGCGGAAGCGTTCTGGCTGCTTGAAGGCTACTTCGTCCGTACTCTGGGCATGCACCGGGTCTACAATTCGGCGTTCATGCACATGCTGCGCGACGAGGACAACGAGAAATACCGCCTGGCGATCAAGAACACTCTCGAATTCGATCCGCAGATCCTCAAGCGCTATGTCAACTTTATGAGCAACCCCGATGAGAAGACGGCCATCGAGCAGTTTGGCAACGGGGATAAATATTTCGGTGTGGCAACGGTACTCTCCACACTGCCCGGCCTGCCCATGTTCGGTCACGGACAGGTGGAGGGCTTTCGCGAAAAATATGGGATGGAGTTCCGCAAGCCCAAATGGGATGAAACTCCCGACGAGGGCCTGATCGGCGGCCATGCCTGGAAGATCTTCCCGGTCCTGCACCGCCGTTACCTGTTCGCCGATGTGGAGAACTTCTATCTTTACGACCTGTTCACAGCCAATGGAACCGTGGATGAAAACGTATTTGCTTATTCCAATGTGTTCCAGGACGAGCGCGGCCTGGTTATCTATCACAACCGTTTCGCCGATACCAGCGGCTGGATCAAGACATCAGCCGCTTACCTCGATAAAGGCACCGGCGACCTGCGCCAGAGATCGATTGCCGAGGCGCTGGGACTGCCATTTGAGGGATTTGTCATCTTCAGGGATTATGTTACCCACCTTGAATATATCCGTTCCTGCGAGGAGCTCTGGCAGAAAGGGATGTACCTCGAGCTGCGCGCCTATCAGCACCAGGTCTTTATGGATTGGCGGTTCGAGGAGGATGAGAGGTGGCGTGAGATCTACACTGTGCTAAAAGGCGCAGGCGTTGAATCCATGCAGGCGCGCTGGGATGAAATGTTTGGGGAAAAGAAAGAAGAGGCAGAAAAAGTAAAAAAGCCGCGTAAAAAGGCTGCCGTCAAGAAAACGGACTCTGCAAAGCCAAGGGCGCCGCGAAAGAAGAAGTCAGAAGGGGATACAGGGGAAACGGTCACCAAAAAAACTACTGTGAAGAAGGCGGTCAAGCCCACTTCAGACAAAAAGTAATACATCAATACGGCTGTTTTTTACAGCCGTATTGATGTATTGCAATGCAGTAAGATCCTCGAACGGGAACCTCTACCGGCTGTGCGCGAAACAGGCGTCGGTCAAACAGACTTTTCGGGGGCCAGTTTAGTGATCCGCTTGCGGGTGGATTCCCGGCTCTGGAGCAGGCTCAGCCCTCCTACATAGAAAAAGCCAAGTGCGTAAACAACCATCCAGGGAGCTAATCCCCAGCCGATAATCGGGGTCAGTATGATCCCCGTGATCAGGGCATAGACGCCCAGCAGGAACTCGATCCAGATCAGCGGGCTGACCGGTACAAAATATGCGCTGTCGATGGGTTTGTGCCGTTTTTTAGCACCGTGGAGATCCAGTTTCGGCGTGCGAACGAACACACCGCCTTTCCCGAACAACCCTTCGAGCACAGCAATGGATGTGTTCAAACACAGGCCAAAGCCGGTAATGGTGAGGAGCGGCAGCAGCCGGATCCGCTCGAGCAGGGAGGGCGAGTGAGAGGCTTTTGCCGCCAGATATACGAGCGGTGGACCGAATCCTGCTATGATCGAAAGCGGGAACAGCTTGAATGCCTGCGGAGCGATCAGTCCCACAGGCAGGGTCAGGAGAAGAATGGCCAGCATCAGCGGGTGAACCCCATAGCCCGTCAGATGGAGAAGCGCCAGCAGCCGGACGTGGAACGGCAGCTTTGAATTATCGAATACCCGCGGCAGGATCTTTCGAACCACCTGGAAGCTGCCCTTGGCCCAGCGGAACTGCTGGTTCTTAAAGGCTTCGACATGAGCGGGAAGCTCCGCCGGCACGACCACATCCGGCAGGTAGTCGATCTTCCAGCCGCGCATCTGGGCACGGTAACTTAGATCAAGATCTTCGGTCAGGGTATCCCATTGCCAGCCGCCCGCATCCTCGATGCATAAGCGGCGCCACAAGCCGGCCGTTCCGTTGAAGTTCAGGAAGAAGTCATTCCGGGAGCGGACGGTCTGTTCCACAATAAAATGGCCATCGATGGCCATCGCTTCGACCCGTGTGAGGGAATTGTATTTCCGGTTGGTATGGCCCCAACGGGTTTGAAGACACCCCAGCTTTGGATTCTTGAATGGCGGGACGGTTTTCTTCAGCCAGTCGGGATTGGGAATAAAGTCGGCATCGAAGATCGCGAGCAGTTCACCTGTGGCTGTCTGAAGTCCATGGGCCAGTGCGCCGGCCTTGTAACCGGTGCGGTCGGTGCGATGGATCCATTCGATGTCGATCCCCTGGGATTTATACTGGTCCACCAGGTTTCGAGTCAATATGGCAGTATCATCCGTGGAATCGTCCAACACCTGGATTTGAAGCTTGTCAGGCGGGTAGATCAAACGTGTTACAGAGGCCAGCAGGCGCTCGATTGTATATTTCTCATTGAAGATAGGCAGTTGGATGGTTACTTTTGGATAATCATCAAGGACCGGTGTTTTTCTCCTCTTCGATGGACGGGTCTTTGACGATAGATAAAGAATGGCGTTGACCAGATTATGCAGTCCATAGAGTCCTAATAGAAAAACGATCAGGAGGTATAAAGCTCCCAATAATTGGGAAACGATTTGCATACATACGTTCCTTTCGCATAGGAATGATCTCTCTTGATTTGACACCCAGAGAGCAGATAACCACGGCGTTGATGGTTATATGTCTTTCAACGAAAGGAAGGCGGTTGTAGTACTGCTTTTGAGTATTATTTTTTTAGGGAAGGATTAGAATTTGCTCATACCGCGCAGCTCTCAGGTATTTCACCCCCTTAAAACAAAACGTCCCGCCGGTCAAATGATTTCGACAGGGCGGGACGAATTCCTGACAAGCTATCCACCGGCAGGCTGTATATCTTTTGTACGCCACCAGTAGAGATAAAAATAGAGGATCACGAGCGCAGAAATCCAGAAGATGACGGAGGCAATGACGCCCTCGCGGGATGTCAACGGGATCATGGGATTGGGATCCAGCCAGGGAAGTGCCTCCGGCATGGGCTTCCGGTCCAGGGCATAGTACAGGACGTCCTCCAGTCCGCTGAATGCCGCGACAAATAGCGATGTGACAAAGTATAGACAATCTCTCCAGGACCCCCAGAGCAGGATCGTGCCCATGACCGCGTATCCCGTCAGGGTGACAAACCAGCCGGTATGGTACATGTCAGCGTATTCCACCATGTTGTTGGTTTCAAAGATCCTCTGCCAGAGCAGGATGTCTGTGACTGTATAAAAGAAAAGAGCGATGATTGTGGCGATGACTGTGCGATACTTGTTCATGAGTGTTGTTCTCCGATTGCCAGCCCCGTGTCAGGTGTTGAACGGCAGCTGTGTGATGAAGGTTCGATGAATCCGTCCGCAGACCGGACAATGATCCGCAATAGTATACACGGCCTTGTATGAACAACACATTGTTATAAACTTACAGTTTGCCTGATTTTTCCCTACGATTGGTATACGCTTTATTTCCCCCAGCGCGGCTGGTAATCGCAGTAATGATTGTCGGTGAGACGGCGAACATCACTGCCGTCTGTGCGCATGATGTAGATCTCGCAGCTCCCGGCATTCTTATTTGCCACATCCGTATAGCCGCTGTAGACGATCCAATTCCCATCCGGAGAGAAACTCTCGCCCTGGGAGTTGAATCCCGGCTCAGAAATTTGGTGCAGATCGCTGCCATCTATGTTCATGATATAGATCTCGTGCATGAACGAGCCACCCATATCCAGGGTGATCCGGTCGTGGACCGACCAGCTGCTGTGGCCGCGGGTGTCGATCGTTTCGTTGACCAGCTCTGGATCCTGCCCGCTGCGGTCCATGATATAGAGCTGGTTATTTTCCCCGCGCCCGAAAGCGAACAGGATCTTCGAGCCGTCTGGGGACCAGGTGGCATCATGGGCATCGCGGCCCGAGTAGCGGTACAGGGGACGCGGGTTGGTCCCATCCCGGTCCATGATCCAGATCTGCCGGTTGTTGTTCCCTGACCGGTAGGTAAACAGGATATGCCGGTTATCCGGGGAAATTTCAGGGGTGCTCACGTACTCTCCCAGCTCTGTCAGCCGAGTCAGTTCAAGGTCGGTTAGATCCAGCTCGAAAATCTCAGATTTGTCCCCCTGGCCGGAGACAAAGACAACGGATGCGCCATCCGGAGAAAAGGATGCGTTATAGCTGGCTAGGGATGTGTCGGTCAGGCGCTTCCATCCGCTGCCATCGGGATTCATGATACAGATCTCGTCGCCGGCCACCTGGCAGGTGTACACGATCCGTCCCGTTGGATGGGTCGTATCGATGGCGATTTCAGTCACCACGTTGACAGCGGTTTCCAGGTCGTCTGCGGTTTCAGAGATGATTGGTTCCACGGTGGCCGGGATGGTTGCTGTGCCGGAACCGCGGGATAGGCTTCCGATCACATAGCTGGCCGTCAGCCCCAGGCCGCCCAGGCACATCAACCCGATCAGGGTGATCAGGGCGGGCAAAGCCATCTTTCTATAAAGGGCCGGATCGAACTGTGTTTTTCGAGCCTGCTTCGGCCTCTGATGGATGGCTGTCACACCCAGATGATCCTTGAGAGCATTGGCAAGCTCATTTAGCCCATCCTCCATGTTCCGGCGCAGGTCCACACGCTGGTGGCTGGAGAGCCGGAGCGGAATGGAGTCATCCTCGTCGCCGCGGATCAGTACGGGGAAGGTGCGTTTGTTGTTCTGTTCGGCAAAGCTGATCTCACGCCGTACCCACTCGGAATTATTGGAATCGGGGGAGAGAAGGACTATGATCCCCGCGGCACTGCGGATGGCCCGTTCGATCTCCCGTTCCCAGGCGGGTGAGCCGGGGATCAGGTTTTCGACATCCACCCAGACGGGGACCCCGCGTTCCCGCAGTCCGGCAATCACCTGTCGCTGGATTTGTTTATCCTCGCGGCTGTAACTCATAAAAAAGTGGGGTGCAGGTGTGCTCATGGGATGCCTCTCTCCGACATTGCGCTGATTATAGAATAAAACGAGGAGTTTCGAAAAATAAAAAAGGACCTTCCTGCCTGGAGACAGGGTCAGGTCCTCAGTATATCCATTTTGGATCAATCCGGGCGGATGGGATAGCTGGGAGTCTGCCTTCGAAATTCATAATTATCGATAATCGCCTGGATGATCCTCCTTTGCTGGTCGGTCACCAGCATAAACTCGAAGCCTATGTTGTAGTAATCCGGGCTGAGATCTCTCTGAGAATGAGCCACACGCACGGGAACAGCCATACGGGTGGCGGTTATATCAGGCAGTTCAGGAAGCTGAATGGAAAGGGTGAGCTCTGTGTCAACTTCCAGAGGCTCATCGCCGATCACCATGGCCCCCAGCAGGTTGATATCGCCCAGGTAGCCGATCAGCTTGCCGTGGTACAGCTCGAACACCTGGGAATAGGACATCAGGTCCTTGCGTGGCTGCTTGCGTCGCTCTTCCATGTCTGCCTCCAGGGATAAGTGTACTTGACTTGTGGATCGAAATCAATTGCACAGCCATCTTAAAATCTGGTTTCTTCCCTGCAACTATGGTTAAATGAGACCATGCGATGGATTTACCTCTCCCCTCACCTTGACGACGCTGTGCTCTCTGCCGGTGGGCTGATCTTCGAACAGACTCGATCCGGCATCCCGGTTGAAATCTGGACATTTATGTGCGGTTATCCGCCCGCCGGTGATTTTTCTCCTTTCGCCGAGCTGCTTCACAAGCTTTGGGGTTTTTCGTCTGCCGAAGAGACGGTCAGGGAACGGCGGGAGGAGGACCGGCGGGCCGCCGCGGTCGTTGGCGCTCAGGTGAACCATTTTGATTTCCTGGACTGCATTTACCGCCGCGGCTCCAACGGTGAATGGCTGTACAGCGATATCTCGCTCCCGCCGCACCCGGAGGATGCAGACATCCCGGACCGCATCGCCGAGACGATCAACGCTCACCTCCAGCCAGACGATGTGCTGGTCTGTCAGTTGGCGGTCGGTTCCCACGTGGACCATGTCCTCGTCCGGCAGGGCGCAGAACGGGTGGGGCGCTCCCTGGTCTACGATATCGATATTCCCTACTTCCTCACAAAACCGGAGGAATTCGCCCCAAAATCGGCCGGGATGAGTGAAACCCTGTATCCAGTAACCGAATCGGGCCTGAAGTCATGGCAGGAAGCGGTTTTGGAGTACAAATCCCAGCTTGCGGTGCTGGGGGATGCCATGTCCACCCCTGAAAAGGCTTGTGACTCCATCCGGGCCTACTGGGCGCAACAGCAGGGAATCCGTTTATTGCAAAAGGATTAGCAGGTTACAGTTCTCTTGTGTTGGGACTGGATTCATGATATATTAACGGCGCTTTTACGGACAACTGCATCTGTCTATCTTATTTGCATCTCTACGGAGATGCAAAATTCTTATATCAGGAAAGAAAAATGCCTAACAACTTTTTGACCAAAGAGGGATACCAAAAACTTCAGGACGAATTGGACTATTTGCGTACAGCCAAGCGTCAGGAAGTGGCAAACCGTCTGCATGAGGCAATGGAGGGCGGCGAGCTGATCGAGAATGCTGAATACGAAGCCGCCAAGAACGAGCAGGCTTTTGTGGAAGGCCGCATCCAGGAGCTTGAAATTTTGCTCGCCACCGCGAAGATCATCGAAGATAACGGTAAGAAGAAGAGCGATATGGTGCAGATCGGCTCCAAGGTGACCATCAAGGAAGGTAACTTCGAGCCGGAGACATTTATCATCGTCGGTGTGGCGGAAGCCAATCCGCGTGAAGGGAAGATCTCCAACGAATCGCCGATCGGCAAGGCGATCCTCAACCATAAGCTTGGTGATACGGTCAAAGTCGAAACCCCGGGCGGCACATATAATGTTAAAATCCTGAAGGTCGGCTAGACGCAGGAGCGTATCGATTTTTACCCCGCGCGCCTGTGCAGGAGCGCGGGGTTTTTATTTTATCCCCTCCACCATTGGCACTCCCAGGTTGCATTCGTTGGGGCCGGGGTGGGGCTGGGAGGTCTCATGACAGAATACAACTCACTCGAAAAGATCCGTTTGCAGAAGCTTGAAGAACTCCGCGCCGAAGGGGTGGAACCCTACCCAACGCGCGCCCAGCGTACCCATACCAGCATGCAGGCCATTGCTGAATTTGAAGCTGCAGAAGGGGATGGCCGGGAGGTCAAAGTTGCCCTGGCCGGACGCATCCGGGCGACGCGGGCGATGGGCAAAGTCTCCTTTGCGCACATCGAGGACGGTGCAGGCCGGGTCCAGCTGTTTTTCCGCCTGAACGAAGTGGGCAAGGAAGGCCTGGAATTCTTCAACAGGATGTTCGACATCGGCGACTTTATCCAGGCGGAAGGGGTGATGTTCCGCACCAGGACGGGCGAGGTCACCCTTCACGTCCATGCGTTCAGGCTGCTGGCCAAATCGATCAGCCCGCTTCCGGCGGCCAAGGATGAAACCCTCGATGATGGGACCGTTGTCCGCCACGCCGCGCTGGAGGATCCCGAGCTGCGCGCCCGCCAGCGCTATGCCGACCTGGCGGTCAACCCGGACGTGCGCGAGACCTTCCGCAAGAGGGCTGCTATTGTCCGTTCGCTTCGTGATTTTCTGGATAATAAGGGTTTTCTGGAGGTCGAGACGCCGATCCTGCAGCCTATCTATGGCGGAGCGGCAGCACGTCCGTTCGTGACTCACCACAACGAGCTCGAGCAGGACATGTACCTGCGTATCTCGTTCGAGCTCTATCTCAAGCGGCTGCTTGTAGGCAATCTGGAAAAGGTCTATGAGATCGGGCGCGATTTCCGCAACGAAGGTGTTTCCTTCAAGCACAACCCGGAATTCACCCAGCTCGAGTTCTACTGGGCCTACGCCGATTATCTGCAGGTCATGGAATTGACCGAACAGATGGTTTCCTATACTGCTCAGCAGGTGCTGGGAACGCAAAAGATCACCTACAAGCACAATGACATCGACCTGACACCTCCGTGGAAGCGCCTGGAAATGCGCCAGGGAATCCTGGAGACCAGCGGCATCGATATTGCCGCCTACAGGACCGCCGAGGATCTGTTTCGGGCGATCAAGGAGCGGCATCCGAACAAACTGCCCGACCCGAAAGCGACGCGCGGCAAGCTGATCGACTTCCTGCTCAGTGAATACCTGGAGCCGACCCTGATCCAGCCCACATTCCTGTACGACTACCCGCGTGACATCTCCCCGCTGGCGAAGTCGATCCCCGGCGATCCGATGACGGTGGAGCGTTTCGAGGGCTATGTGGCCGGTTTTGAGCTGTGCAATGCCTTTACCGAGCTAAACGATCCCCTCGACCAGGAACAGCGCTTCCTCGAAATGGGCCGCGATTATGCTGCTGACGATGAGGAAAAACACCCCATGGACGAGGATTACCTGCGTGCCATGCGTTACGGCATGCCCCCCAACGGCGGCTTCGGCATGGGCGTCGACCGCCTGGCCATGCTCCTGCTCGATAAGCATTCCATCCGCGAGGTGCTGTTGTTCCCGGCCTTGCGGAGTGAAGAATTCAGCGAAATAAATAACAAATGATTATGTAGAGATGGTGCATGAACCGTCTCTACATAATCATATTTAGAATGAAAATTAGAATTCTGATCCTTGGCGATATTCTCGCCATTGCCCTCCTGACGATCATCGGTTTCGCCACTCACGGTGAAACGGACCTGTCCTACCTGCCGCGCATGGCGGTGCTATTCTTCCCGCTGCTCCTTGCATGGTTCGCGCTGGCCCCATCCATGAGGCTCTTTGACGGGCAAATCACGTCCGACCCAAAACAGCTCTGGCGTCCTATTCTGGCGATGACGTTTGCAGCGTCCCTGGCCGCGATCCTGCGCGGGCTGCTACTTAACGCAGCCATTCTGCCCATCTTTGGCCTCGTTCTGGCAGTCACCTCCGCATTCGGGATGCTGGTCTGGCGGGCAATCTATTTGTTTCTATATCGCAAGGGAAGTGAAATTCGCTAGGAACAATTCCTGCCTGTCTGCCGTTCCTATTGAGCGATTGCTTGCAGTGATAAAATTATCCCGATGAACGAACAAGCCCTCATCCAAGATGCGCAACGAGGCGACCTGGACGCCTTCAATACGCTCGTCCTGCACTATCAGGATAGCGTGTTCAATACGGCCCTCCGTATCCTCGGCGACGATGACCTGGCTGCCGATGTCACGCAGGATGCCTTCATTTCAGCTTTCAAGGGCATCAACTCTTTCCGCGGCGGCTCCTTCAAGGCCTGGCTGATGCGGACGGTGACCAATGCCTGCTATGACGAGCTGCGCCGTCAGAAACGCCGCCCCACCACGCCGCTCGAGCCCGATACCGAGGATGGCGAGGAAATGGATTCGCCGCGCTGGATGGCCGATCCCGGCATGACCCCCGACCAGAAGGCCGAGGCCGACGAGCTCGAGCATGCCATCCAGCACTGCCTGAACAACCTGCCAATGGAGTTCAAGACGGTCGTGGTCATGGCCGACCTGCAGGGAATGGATTACAGCGAGGTCGCCGTAGCCGTCCATGTCCCCCTGGGAACCATCAAAAGCCGCCTGGCCCGTGCCAGATTAAGGCTGCGTGAGTGCCTGCAGGGCTTTGAGGAACTTTTACCGTCTGTATTTCGTCTCGGAGAAGAAAGTACTGCCTGATGAAACAACGAGACCTTGAACTCCTCTCTTCCTATCTTGACGGACAGCTCAGTTCGTCCGAAGCCACGCGCCTGGAGGCCCGTCTTCGCACCGAGCCTGACCTGCGTTCCGTTTTACAGGATCTGCGCGGGGCACGCACTGTGCTCCGCCAATTGCCCATGCGCAAGGCGCCGCGTAACTTCCGGCTGACCCCCCAGATGGTGGGG
>DASUOS010000035.1:0-2221 GCA_036276515.1 Anaerolineales bacterium
CATCCAGGGTTTCCCGGCGCGGCAGCGACGGGTCGTACTGTGTGGTCATCACCGTGACCTGGTGGCCGCGCTTTGCAAAGGCCTTTGCCAGACGCTCGGCGTAAATGGTCAGTCCTGATGTATGGGGACGATAGTATGTAAGTACGGTCAGAATTTTCATATGAGTTTCTCGTTCGAAGCTGAACTCCGAAGAGGGATGAAAGCGCAAGGATTATAACCGAGGTGAACGACTGTAATTTCTGATTTCCCTGCTGCCACCCTCTTAAATCAAAAAGCGGCCGATATAGCCGCTTTCGTTTACGAACGCCTTCCGTACTTCGCCCGGTCCTCTTCGCAGGGACACAGCGCCCGCAGGTAATGCCAGTTGTAGATCCCGTAATCGTGGCCGTCCTCCCAGACGACAGTCATGGCATACGAGCCCACCGCTACCACGTTGCTGATCCGCGTGGACGGCGTATCTCCCAGCCGGACGTTGAACACATCCGCGTCAGGTTCAGAGCGCATATTTTCGTGTCCGCCGCGGCACGAAGCGCACGGACAGGCGGCGCGCAGTAATTCAAATGGATACACACTGGTATGCCCGTCATTCCAGGTGACGGTGAATTCTCTTGCCTTTTTATTGGCGGTGATGCCGGTTGGTTTTTCGTTCATATATAACCTTCTGTAGGGGACGGGAGCTCCCGTCCCCTACACATAATTTAGGGTGCCGGAATATAACTGAGAAAATCCGCGGCCGCCCAGCCGACGCGGGTCTGGTCGTAGGGTGCCACCAGGTACCACCAGGTAAATCCATCCACCTGGCGCGGCCCATCCTGTACGATAAAGACCTCTTCATCGTAACCGAGGAACTGCGGCTCGCCGTTCAGCCCGGGCTGGGAGCGGATGCGCAGGCCTTCGCCTTCCGTCCCTGTGATCTGCACGTAATTGCCGATCGCAATCCCGGTGGGGGCGGGGGTGGGCGCAAACGGGTCGACGGTCGCTGTGGCCGGCGCGCTGGAGGTCGATGTAGGGGCTGGGATCATGGTCAGGTCGGCGGGGACAAAACCTACTTCGTCATTCTGGCGCGCCGACGTCAATCCAATGGAGACGGCGGTGACGAGCACCAGCAAGCCTGCCAGCAGGATCGCGCCACCGATGACCCAGCGGTTAAGCAACAGGCGAATATTCATTCACTTCCTTCAGAGAGGCATTCTTCAACAAGTTCATGCCGCGTGGCGGCATCAGCATTCGTAATGCACGCGATCGAACGTAGATCTCGGTCCGCTGCGTGGAGCCGCGCGGCTCGCCGTCGGTCTGGATCCAGTACGGCGATTCGGCCTCGATGCGCAGGCTCTGGAATGTGATCCGCCGCGCCGTATCGGAGGTGAAGTGGTTGCCGCGCCACATGTCATAGGCATGGCGCAGTGCATCGCCGAGATGGCTGCCGCTGAACAGCCACATGTCGAGCAGGCCGTCGTCGAGGTAGGCATCGGGCGAGAGCTTCGAGAGTCCACCGAGATAATGGCGGATATTCGTCGCCACCGCCAGGATGAAGCGTCCTTCCACCTCTTCGCCATCGGCCCACAAACGCAGGTGAATACCATTCCACGTGGCGGCCTTCCAGATCGTTCGCGCCGTATACTCGGGCATAGCAAAGAATTTCTCGAGCCGAATACGAGGCTCGATGGATTGGATCGTCAGCGCGTCCAGGCCGATGCCCGCCCACATCATGAACGAGAACTCGTTGCACATCCCGACATCGATGTAATGAACAGGAGCATTCGCCAGCAGGGATGCGTTCTGGCGCAGGACCCAGGGCCGGGTCCATGCAAAGGGGCTGAGTCCCAGTTCCATGCTCCAGACGTTAGCTGTCCCGGCGGTGCTCCAGAGCGCGGAGAAGGGCGCCGAGCACGACAAGGTGCAGGCGCTCGCCAAGCGCCTCACCGACGAGCACCGCGAACTCGAAACGATCTGGAAGCGCCTCGAGTCCGAGCTCAAGCGCGTGGCGAAAGGGCAGGACAGCCACCTCGACCCCGCCGAGGTCGAACGCCTGGTCACGCGCTATCGCGCACACGCCGAGTTCGAGGAGAAGGAGTTCCTGCCGCTGTCGCAGACGATCCTCGGGCGCAATTCGCGCCACATGGCAGCCCTGGGGCTGTCGCTGCACATGCGCCACGCGCCGAAGAAGCCCGCGACCTACATCTGACGCGCAAGGCGCCGGGCAGTGTAGTACGCCGCTGCC
>DASUOS010000036.1:0-3897 GCA_036276515.1 Anaerolineales bacterium
CGCGGTAGCCGGGGTTTTTGTAATGCTCGATGATTACTTCACGGTAGAGGTCGTCCATAACACTCCAATGTCATTGCGAGGCGGCGTGGGCCCGCCGAAGCAATCTCCTCGTTGAAAGTGCCATGAGATTGCTTCGGGCTGTCGCCCTCGCAACCCCGGCGCCTTTTGCCGGGGCAATGACAGATTCTAGCCAAATAATCCCTTGACTTTATAGAGCCCGTTGACCAGCAGATCCACTTCATCCCTGGTATTGTACAAATAGAATGAGGCGCGGCTCGTGGCGGGGAGTCCAAACTTCTCGTGCAGCGGCTGGGCGCAGTGGTGACCGGCCCGGACGGCGATCCCGTCCCGGTCGAGGATCTGGGCCACATCATGGGGATGGACGCCTTCGAGCGTAAAGGCCGCCACCCCACCCTTGGAGTCTGCGCCGGGGCCAAACAGCGTCACACCGGGGACTTCCTCCAGCCGCTCGAGCGCATATTCCGTGATCTCATGCTCGTGGGCGGCGATGGCATCCATGCCCAGAGAGGAAAGATAATCCACGGCCGCACCAAAGCCTACTGCCTCGGCGATCGCAGGTGTGCCTGCTTCAAACTTATGCGGCAAAGTATTCGGCCGGAAGGAGCGCAGCTTGACTTCCTTGATCATATCCCCGCCGCCCAGGAAGGGAGGCATGGCTTCCAGCAATTCCATTTTTCCATACAGTGCGCCGATCCCGGTTGGACCGCACATTTTATGAGCTGAAAAAGCTAGGAAGTCGGCATCCAGAGCCTGCACATCCACACTCAGGTGCGGTACGGATTGGGCCGCATCGACCAGCGTCACCGCTCCCGCCTCATGCGCCAGGCGGATGATCTCGGCCGCCGGGTTGATCGTGCCGAGAACGTTGGACATGTGCGTAAACGAGACCAGCTTCGGGCTCCGGGAGAGAAGGCTGCGGTATACATCCAAATCGAGAAGGCCACTCTCCGTCACCGGGATGAAATCCAGCTCGATGCCCCGCTCCATCTGCAGCATCTGCCAGGGGACCAGGTTGGAGTGATGCTCCATTTCGGTCAACAGGACCAGGTCGCCGGCCTTAAGGTTCGCCCGCGCCCAGGAATAAGCAACCAGGTTAATGGACTCGGTCGTATTGCGTGTGTAGATCACTTGATGAGCCGAGAGTGCATTGATGAACCTGGCGATCTTCACCCGCGCCTGCTCGTACATGAATGTAGCTTCCTCGGCCAGGGTATGCACCCCGCGGTGGATGTTTGCGTTGGAGCGGCGATAGTAATTATCCATCGCATCGATGACGGCCAGCGGTTTTTGCGATGTGGCCGTCGAATCAAGATACACCAGCGGGACGCCCGTCGATATCTCGCGCTGGAGGATCGGAAAATCGTTTCGAACTTCGTTTACATTCAGCATGGGGTTAATAGACACGTAAACAAGTACACAGGTAAGCATGTTTCCTTGTCTACCTGTGTACCTATCTACTAATAATCGGGGATGGCCTTTTCGCGTTTGACCGACTTCTTGGCAACCGAACGGATATGCTCCGAGTTCAATGGGTACCAGAGGATCCGGTCCGGGACCATCCAGCCGTCCGTCAGAAACACATTGGAGCGGAACTGGACGGCCACCATTTTGTTATCGACCTGGACTACGATGCCGCGGATCCAGCCGCGGACTCGCTCTTTGTTCTTCTCATGGTCGCAGTAGACTTCCACAGTGTCCCCAACCTGGAAATCGTGGGTAATCCCGGGAGCTTTCATGTAGGCGTACTGAGGCAGGCGCAGGCCTCTAGGCTTGCGCTCGTCGCCGTTGGATGAGGTATTCGGCGGCGAGATCTTATTGACCACACGAACATCCTCAGGATTGCCTGGCTTGACCTTGTTGACCGGCTTGGTCCTTGACTTTGCTTCCACCACCGTTTTTGTTTTCGTTCTCGCTTTTGCAGGCATGTATTTTCTCACTTCTTTCTTATTTTGATTGGCTGACCCTGGGGCTACGCCATCTTATCAGCAATATACTGCTGGAACCGCTCCCGAACCCCTTCGAACGGAATGCGCTGGAAGATGGGATCGAAGAACCCTTCGACGACGATCTTCTCTGCCTCCGCCTGCGGGATGCCGCGGGACTTCAAATAGAAGAGCGGCTCCTGCTCGAGCTTGCCGACGGTCGCGCCGTGCGTACAGCGCACATCGTCGGCCAGGATTTCCAACCCGGGGATCGAGTCGGCGCGGGCGCCCTCGCTCAACACCAGGTTCCGGTTGGCCTGATAACCGTCTGTTTTTTGTGCGCCGGGTGCGACGTAGATCATGCCCTGCCAGACCGAGCGGCTCTTACCCTTCAACGCGCCCTTGAACAGCAGGTCGCTGGTCGTGTGCGGCGCGAGGTGATTTTGCTGTGTATCATGGTCGAGGTGCTGGTTCCCATCGGTAAAGTAGAACCCCGACATGCGTCCCTGGGCCCCTTCACCGGCGAGATCGAGCTCGCTGAAGTTCTTGGTGATGCGCGAGCCGATCGCGCCGAAGATCCAATCGAGGTTGCCAGCCCGTTCGACGCGGGCGCGCTCGTGCGAGAAGTTCCAGACGTGCCGTCCCCAGGATTGCAGCTCGACGAATTTCATCGAAGCATTCTGCAGGACCTGGATTTCGACGATCCCGGCATGCATGGAGTTGGCTGCCATGTCGTCGGGCGAAGCCGACTCGTGTACATAGGTCACCGAAGCGCCTTCATCCACAAGCACCAGGATGTGCGAGAGGTGTGCCAGGTTCGCACCGGGGCCCCACAGCACGGAGTGCAGCGGCTCTTCGACGACAACGCCCTTCGGCACATACAATACAACACCGTTCTGGGCAAACGCTCCGGCCAATGCCGAGAATTTGCCTTCTTCCACATTGACGGTCTTGCCGATCATCCGGGCCAGCAGCTCCGGATACTTCTGTTCTGCGGTGAGGAGATCGGTGAAAATGACACCTTTCTGGACCAGCTTTTCATCCAGATCGATCTTTGCCCCACCGGGTGTCAGGACGATCTGTCCACCATGCTGGTCGGCGACCAGAGGCTTCAGCAGGTCTTCGCGCACCGCGGGGACATCAACTGTATTTTCCAATGCCAGACGGAATTTGTCCGTGGGCAGGTTATGAATATCGGTGCGGCGCCAGGCTTCCTGGGTTGTATCGGGGATGGAATGCCGCCGGAACGCGTTCCAGGCCAGGGACCGGTAGGAGGCTACGGGATCAGCCGCGGCGCGGATACCGGATTCGGTAAATGTAAAATCCTTGGCAGCAGTATCAGGACGGCGAGTCCTGGAAACGACAACTCTGGGTTTTTCCTGCATATTAGCCGATGCTTCCTTCCATTTGCAGTGCGATCAGTCGGTTCATTTCGACGGCGTATTCCATCGGCAGCTCCTTGACGAGCGGCTCGATGAAACCGGAGACGACCATGGTCGTGGCTTCCTCTTCGCTCAGGCCGCGGGACATGAGGTAAAACAGCTGCTCCTCCCCCACCTTGCTGACGGACGCCTCGTGGCCAATGGTGACATCATCCTCATCAATCTCGATATACGGGTACGTATCCGAGCGGGACTTCGGATCGAGCAGCAGCGCATCACAGACCACATTGGACTTGACGCCTTTCGCGCCTTTATAGACCTTGACCATGCCGCGATACGAGGCGCGCCCGCCGCCCTTGCTGATGGATTTGGATGTAATCTTGCTCGTGGTATTCGGCGCGAAGTGAATCATCTTCGAACCCGCATCCTGGATCTGGCCCGGGCCGGCAAAAGCCATCGATAGCATTTCGCCGCGTGCACCCGGTTCCATGAGATAACAAGATGGATATTTCATCGTGACCTTCGAGCCGATGTTGGCATCGACCCATTCGTGCGAGGCATTCTCAAAAACC
>DASUOS010000037.1:0-2160 GCA_036276515.1 Anaerolineales bacterium
CGTTGCCTGCTACCCACAGGAAGCGGTTCATGTCGTGATTATCCAGAAAGGACGGCCGGGAGAACGTGACCGGGAAGTAGGATTCATGACGGTCGAGGAAATCGGCGAACTTTTTTGCATCCCAGGCGCCAAAGGCAAAGGTTTTGCGGAAGGCTTCCAGCAGCATGAAGTCAAGGGCGCCGTCCATGCCGCCTTCGAAAGCCAGCTGGGAGTCAGGCGGGTCGACGGCCTCCCCAAAGGTCCACGCATCGAGCCTGGATGTGCGCGTCACGCGGCGGAAGTCGGCGTAGAAATCGGGGGTGGGACCGATGCAGTAGTCCACGCGATAGCCATCCACGCCGAATTCCTCAAGCCAGTACCGGGCCGAGTCGAGAACATGCTGGCGGGCAGGTGGGTAGCGCAGGTTGATCTGCGGCAGGGTCCTGACGTGGAAGAAGGACTTATACTGGTCCGGCCATTTCTCGAACGTATACCACTTCACATATTCGCTGTTCGGATCCCGGGTTGCCTCGACAAAACTCGGATGCCGGTTGGACCAATGGTTAGGGACGAAATCCATAAGCACACGAATGCCGCGGGCATGCGCACCATCGACCAGCTCCTTGAAGTCCTCCTTCGTGCCCAGCCGCGGGTTGATCTCGTAGAAGCTGGTGGCATCATAACCGTGATAGCTCGGGCTGGGGAAGACCGGTGTCAGCCACAGGCAGTTCACGCCGAGACTGGCAATGTAATCCAGCTTGTCGATGATGCCGCGCAATGTTCCGTTGACTTTCAGGGACGGCTTGTCCTCCACCTGCGGAAAATCGGGAGAACTGCCGAAGAACCGGTCGGCGAAGATCTGGTAGATGATCGCCTCCTGCGTCCAGGGGGGAGGTGGATCGTCATCCACGTAAAACGCGTAGTAGATGCCATTATCTGCGTATACTTCATCTCCCTTTCCTCCTGCTGCAACTCGATAGCGGACAACCGTCCCGGCCTGCTGGGCTGGGATTTCCCCACGGAAGGAGCGGATATAGCCCCACAGGAATGTATCCCATTCGGAAGAGACCGGCTCCAGGGGAGTTGCATTGCCGTTCAATGCTGCTCCATCCTTTCCTTCGGGATCGCTGCCATCGTTCGTCCAGTAGACCCAGGCTTTATCCTGTGAATACGAAGGACCGAGGCTGAGATGGATCTGGATGGGCTGGCCTGGCAGCGGGTCACGCGGCAGTCGGCGATGGGCATGGGTCACACCGCCGCGTGTATTCTGCAGATGGGCCAGGCGCGCCTGGTTTGTAGACAACGTACCAAAGATAAAGTCTTCCATAGTCTCCCTGTTTGAAATGTTTATTGCTGTGTCAATTGAAGGACGGCCACGCTGTACGGTGGGATCTCCTCAGCAGGAACATAATCGTCGAACCCGCCCGACGCGTTTGCCTGCAATGGGTTGTAGGTCAAATCGCCCAGGAGCGGCAAGGCATCATACTCGCCCGAAAGCGGACCTGTGCTCAGGCTGATGCTATAGTCCCGCACCGGCTGGTCATCGATGTTGATCAGGACCAGGACGGTTTCATCGGCACTGGCGCGTACGTAGGCCACCAGCTTATTCGAATCGGATTCGGCGACATACGTCTGGCCCACGCGCAGGGCAGAATGCTCATTGCGAAGCTGGATCAGTCTGCGATAGTGCTCAAGCAGAGACATGTCGTCGCCGGTCTGATCTGTGACATTGACTCCCCGGTAATCGGAGTTGATCGCCTGCCAGGGAATGCCATCAGTAAAACCGGCACCCTCCTCTGCGCTCCACTGCATGGGAGTTCGGATGAGCTCGTCGGGCTTGGCGCCGGTCATGCCGATCTCCTCGCCGTAGTAGATGAACGGGATGCCCGGTGCTGTCAGCAGCACACCCGCCGCGACCTTTGCCTTTTGTTCCTTGTCGGTGCTAAGCTGGTTCATGACGCGCGGCATATCGTGGTTGGTGATGAAGTTGGCGTTGTCCTGCTCCGGGAAATCGCGGAGGGTGGTCTGCAGGATGAAGCGCAGGCTGGTATTGTTGCTTTCATTCAGTGCTTTGAAAATGGCATCTGAAAGATCGAAGTTGAACGCCGAATCAAGTCCCGCATTCGACTCAACGTATTTTTTGACATTGGCATTGTCCGTCCAGGCTTCGCCGACGGTGAA
>DASUOS010000038.1:0-3792 GCA_036276515.1 Anaerolineales bacterium
AACAGCCTAAAGATTATCCATGGCGGACTGCGCTACCTGCAGGATGGCAATCCGTTCCGCATCCGCAGCATGGCGCGTGAGCGGACGACCTGGATGCGGATCGCGCCGCACCTGGTCCATCCGCTGACCTGCCTGACCCCCACGCGCCAGAAATTCTCACGCAGCCGCATGGCGATGGGAGCGGCCCTGGCGATAAACGATCTGTTGAGCTTCGACCGCAACCGCTCTATGGATGCAGGAAAACACCTGCCTGCCGGAAGCGTTGTCCCCCGCCAGGAATTATCCCGCCTGCTGCCCGGATATCCGGTAAATGATTCCACTGGAGCCGCAGTCTGGCATGATGCCCAGATCTACAATTCCGAGAGACTGCTCCTGGAATTTCTGCTCTCTGCTGACCGGGAGGGCGCGGTCGTTGCCAACTATGTGGAAGCAACAGGTTTCCTGCAGAAAGACCGGCGGATCCATGGCGTGACGGCCCGGGATGTGCTCAGCGGCCAGGTGTTCGATATCCAGGCAAGGATCGTGATCAATTGCGCGGGCGCCTGGGAGGAAGAGCTGCTTCAGGGCGCCGGCATCCGGTCGGAATATGCCACTTCCGTTGCCATGAACCTTATCGTGGATCAGGTCTGGTCACAGGCCGCAGCCGGGCTGCCAAGCAAGCCTTTGGACGGACGGCCGCCGCAAATCCTGTTCTTCGTTCCCTGGCGAAACAGGACGATGATCGGCACCTGGCACCTTCCCTGGAATGACTCGCCGGAAAATTTCAAGGTCACGACTCCTATGGTGGAAAAATTCATCATGGCGATCAACAGCGCTCATCCTGCGCTCCGCCTCTCGCTTGACGATGTTCAGCATGTCACCTGGGGCTTCCTGCCGGTCAACAGACAGGATGCTCATGGCGAACCTGTCAGATTGACCCGCGACGGGGTGGTCATCGAACACCAGGCGAAGGATGGACGAGCCGGACTGATCAGCGTCCTCGGCGTGAAATACACAACAGCCCGTGCTGTCGCCGAGCAGGCGGTTGATTTGGCCGTGAAGAAGCTTGCTGTAAAAGGAAAGAAGTGCCAGACGCACACCGTCCCAGTCCATGGCGGGTGGATCGGGGATTTCAAGGCCTTTCTGAGTCAGGCCCTGGCCAGGTGCCCGCGCCTGCTAAATGAGGAGATCGTCGAGCATCTGGTCTATACTCATGGCTCAGACTATCAGCATTTTGTTCAGGAAATGATCGAACAGCCTGCGCTACGAGAACGGATCGACCCTCAACAGCCGGTCACAGCCGCAGAAGTCATCCACGCCGTCCGCCACGAAATGGCCGTGACCCTTACGGATGTGATCCAGCGCCGCACCGAGCTGGGAGCCGCCGGCCTGCCCGCCTATCCAGTGCTGCAGAAATGCGCCCAGCTGATGGGCTGCGAGCTGGGCTGGACAACCGAATACCAGCAGCAGGAGATCGAGGCGGTTATCCAGAAATATCCGATACGAAAAGTGGAAAGAGTACCTGCGTAGATGCAAACGAACAACTTTCCCTGGCAGATCAAAATGTTCCGCCGTTCGATCAAGAAACAGCAGAAGCTCAAGGCGCTGCTGGAGCTGCTTGGCGATACAACAGGAAAAAAGTGCCTGCTGGTCACCTGCGGCGACAACAATGGAGCGCTCAACTGGTACTTCCGCGAGCACGGCGGCGACTGGACCTGGGCGGATGTGTCCGGCGAGAACAATGACCAGATCGCCAGACTATTGAATGAGCCGGTCCTGGCCCTGCAGGATGACAATTTCGAATTGCCGGACGGGCAGTTCGACTGCGCGGTCGCCATCGATGTGCTGGAGCATTTGAGATATGACCAGCCCTTTCTCTCGGAAATGAAGCGGATCCTCCGGCCGGGCGGGAAGGCCGTGGTCACGGTCCCGAACGGGGATGATGGCCTGCTAGCCAACCGCATCAAATGGAAACTGGGCATGACGCCTGAAGTGTACGGTCATACCCGGGCCGGTTATACAGTTGCCGAGCTGGCAGATGCGGTCCAGAAGGCGGGTTTACAGCCCAATGCATCGGGGGGCTATTCGCGTTTTTTCACCGAGATGATCGAGCTGGTGATCAACTATGGATATGTGCGCGTGCTGTCCAAAAAGCGCGGCGGTGCCCAGCCCGGTCATATTGCACCGGTCTCGTCCGGGGAGCTGAAGACCCATGGACTGGCGTACAGGCTGTACTCGCTGATTTTCCCCATTGCCCTGGCCATCAGCCGGCTCGATGGCATTTTGCCGCGCAGGACCGATAACGCGGTGATCGTCGCCGCGGTCAAACAGGCTGCTTAATGAGAATATTGATCACGGGCGCAGGCGGTTTTATTGGAAGTCACCTGGTGGACAGCCAGCTCGCAAAAGGATTCGACGTGCGGGCGGTCGACCTGCACCTCGACCTGCTGAGGCATGCCGACGGGCATCCTCACCTGGAAGCGGTGCGCGGCGACATTACCGATGAAAAGCTGGTGAAGAGGCTCGTCGAAGGTGTGAATGTTATCTACCATCTGGCGAGCGCGCACCTGGATGTTTCCCTGCCGGATGAGCATTACCGCCGCGTCAATGTGGGAGCTGCATTGAGCCTTCTCGATGCTGCCAGGCAGGCAGGCGTGAAACGCTTTGTGCACTGCAGCAGCGTTGGCGTGATCGGGGATGTGGAACATCCACCCGCCGACGAAGTCACCGACTGTCACCCGACCAACATCTATGAGAAGACCAAACTTGAAGGGGAACGGGCCGCGCTGGACTTTTGGCGGCGGACCGGGTTCCCGGTGGTGGTGGCGCGTCCGGCCTGGGTATACGGACCGCGCTGCCCGCGTACGGCGAAGCTGATCCGCACGATCTCCAAAGGACGGTTTCCGATCTTTGGCAGCGGGAAGAATATGCGCCATCCCATCTACATCAGCGACGCGGTGCGCGGCCTGGAGCTATGCGCCGAGACACCGGGCATCGAAGGCGAAGTGTTCATCCTTGCCGGCGAAGAACCGGTGGAGGCAAGGCAGCTTGTCCGGGTGATCGGCGAGGAATTGAATACCCCGACGCGGAACACACACCTGCCCATCTTGCTCGGTCAGTGGGGTGGGCTGGCACTCGAGTTGTTGTTCAAGCCCCTGGGAAAGCAGCCTCCGTTCTCACGCAGGAGCATGGATTTTTTCTTAAAACACAATGCGTACAGCATTGCCAAAGCCAAACACAGGCTGAACTACCAGCCGCAGGTGGATCTGCGGACCGGCATTCAGAAGACACTGGCCGGCGTGAAAAATCAATAAGGATAGGAAAGAAACGTACATGGATGAAAAATTGGCGACAACCGTTGGTGAGGTCCACGATTACTGGAACACGCATACCCTGGGTTTCCAATACGTGACCGATAAGAGCATCAAGCCCGGAACCCCGGAGTTCTTTGCTCACATCCGGTCGTGGATGAACCCCTATAAATTTCCGTGGATCATGGAGCGCATCGACCGGGAGTCGAAGCTCCTCAAGGGTAAACACCTGCTCGAGATCGGCTGCGGCATGGGCTATGACAGCCTTGAATTCCTGAAGCGCGGCGTGCGCGTCACGGCCACCGACCTGACTCCCAATGCCGTGGCGATGACGATCAAGCACTTCGAAGTGGAAGGTGTAAAGGCGGAAGATGTGCGCACGGCGAATGCCCTTGACCTGCCATTCGAAGACAATACCTTCGACGCGGTCTGGTCCAACGGCGTGCTGCATGCCACGGGCGATACGCGCCGGGCCATCGCCGAGGCGAGACGTGTCCTCAAG
>DASUOS010000039.1:0-5765 GCA_036276515.1 Anaerolineales bacterium
GCTTATGAATTCTGCATCAGCGAGAAGACCGTTGAGTTCCACCTGGATCGTATTTACAAAAAGATCGGCGTGCGCTCGCGTTTAATGGCAGGGATCTGGGCTATGCAACAAGGGATAGACGTCGGAGAAATTGAATCGCGCGGGCCCCTGGCCGATTGATAAGCCTAAAGGAGTATTCGAACATGGGGGTGCAATTACGATCGTGGTAGGACAATGTCCGACCACGATCTCATTCTGCATTGTCCAGTATGTACGATAATCCAATAAACGCGGGAGCACAACCATAGACCTCGCCGCTTTCTGCACTTCCCGCCAGATCCGCAATGGTAGGCGCGAATTTCAAGATGCGGTGATACGTTCGCGCCGATAAATTGAGTTGGCTCATCTACGACACGATGTCGCCACCCGTATCAAGCTTTGACCTTCATCTGGAAGCTTACAGTTGAATTGATAAACTTAATACTTCGCTGTTTGTTTTGCAACTACATGTCTTCCACTGCTTTCAGCGCCAGATCCAAAGCTTCATCGACAGACAGCTTCTGTCCCTCGATAAAAAAAGAATTAAATATCGCTTCGCTAAGAGTATTGCGAATGCGTAGGGTAGCGCTAGCTCGATACCGTTGCTCTATTGGACGAAATGGATACTCGCCTAGCTTTTCGAAATAATCAATTACACCCAGCAACTGTGCGGCAATCTCAGGCTTTCGAAAAGAAAGTGAAATAAGGATCGTCAACAAAATATAAGGTTTTTGAGATTCGCCCAAATAATTCCTCAAGGCGAGACATTCTCTGACATAACGCTTGAAAGCTTCGAAGTTCCCCTGCATATAGAAGAGTTTACTCAGCTCGATCATACAATTTGCAGTAACCGGCTTAAAGTCGAAATGTTGCGACAATGCTAGTGCTTTCTCGAACTCTACCTGCGCCTGAGCCAGATGACCCTCCTCCATAGCTAGAATGCCGAGATTTCCCTGGCATTTCACCATCATGTATCTATCTCCTAAGAAGCGGCAGCGCTCCTGCAATTCCAAGTAAAGCGCTCTGGCTTTTGCATACTCGCCACTGAGCCATGCAATTTGTGCGAATAGCTGAGAGTTCAAACTGGCCTTCCCAGCCCCAATCTGTTCATAAAGCTGATCGGATTCCTCGGCATATTGTCTGGCTGCACCGACCTGATTTGAATCAAAAAGAAACCTAGCCAAATCTGACGAGGCCTCCGCTAACGTTAATCTTTCGCCAGCCGCACGCCCGAGTTCAACCGACTTCGAAAGTACATCAGCCCAATTTCGGTTGCCCTGCCCGGCTAGAAACTGAGTAAGTATCGGAAAGACTTGGGCCTGCCAAAATATGTCATTGAGCTCCTGAAAATTGGCCAAACTTTCCTCTATCATCGCAACGGCTCGTTCATATTCGCTTCCAGAAAGCCAAAGCAAACCCACTCCTACATAGTATCTCGCTATAGCTATATCCTTTTTCTCTGAAACTTCTAATGCCAGCGTCAGGCTTGCCTGCGCAGAAGAAAGTAATTGTTCAAATCTGCCTAGCTTCCATTGAAGACTCGCCTTTGTATAGAGGGCTTTGACCCTGACGACTTTCTCGTTCTGGGTGGCTTCTTGTCCTGGCTCTTCCAATGCTCTTGTCACCCAACTTAATCCTTCCAACCAGTAACAGCGGACTATCCAATACCAACGCAGTGCTGCACAGAAAATCATTGAAGACTTCGCTGTTTCCTTACCCAGAGACGACTTAAATGCGAGACGCAGGTTTTCGTAATCAGTATCCAATAGATTCAGCCATTCCAACTGCTCTGGCCTAATCAGATGCGGTGAGGCGGTTTCGGCCAAATGTAGGAAATACTCCAAATGCCGATCGCATAATGTATCTCTCTCTCCCGACGCAATTAGCTTCTCGCTCGCGTACTGACGTACAGTCTCTAGCATACGATAGCGCGATCCGATATCGGTTTCCTCCACAAGAACCAATGATTTGTGAATAAGTTGAGCGAGTAGGTTCAGTATAGCCTCTGATTTGATATCGCCATCTGAACAAACAAACTCAGCTGCTTCTAGCGTCCAGCCACCGACAAAAATAGATAGGCGCCGAAAAAGAGTTTGCTCAGCCGGGGTAAGCAGGTCGTGGCTCCAGTTGATGGTCGCCTGTAAGGTTTGGTGTCGTGGAAGTGCAGTGCGATTGCCTGTAGAGAGTAAACTAAGGCTTTCTTGGAGACGTGTCTCGATTTGCTCCGGGGAAAAAGTGCTAATACGGGCGGCAGCCAGCTCAATTGCCAGAGGAATACCATCTAGACGCCTACAAATTTTAGCAACATCGTAAGCATTCTCAGTTGTCAGCGAGAAATTGATCTGAGCGAGTTGTGCTCGTTCTTCGAATAACTTAATTGATTCATAGCCTCTAATATTTTCAATCAACTGTTGAAAATCTGGCAACTCAAGGGATGGAACTTGATATACGGCTTCTCCAAGAATACCTAGCGTTTCACGGCTGGTGGCAAGAATTTTCAGGCTGGGACAGCGCTTCAAGAGTACATCGGCTAACTGTGCACAAGCATCGAGTAAATGTTCACAGTTATCGAGGATCACCAGCATTTTCTTTTCGCGCAGGTAATCACATAACATGTCAATGACGGGACGTTGAGGTGCATCACGCAAGCCAACGGCGATCGCAGTGTTGTGTGGGATGAGCAGAGGGTCGAGGATTGAGGCAAGTTCCACTAACCACACACCGTCGTCATAATTTCCCAAGATTTGCTCACCAACTTTCAGAGATAAGCGAGTTTTTCCCACCCCGCCTGGACCTGTAAGAGTGACCAGTCGATGTTTGGCAATGAGCCTATTAACCTTCGTCTGTTCTTTTTCCCGACCAATAAATGATGTGATGGGGGCAGGTAGATTGGACTTTGGTTTTTTGGGTGAGTTTGATGGTAAAGGGAAACCTGATAAGCCTCGCGCAAAGGAGATCCATCTGGGGCGTTCAGCCTCAGGGATGCCCAGCTTCTCCAGCAGAATACTCGCCAGTTCCTTCGATGGCTTCAGCGTTCCCGCCTCGATCCGGCGCAGAGTTACTTCAGCGCAACCAACCTTATCCGCCAATGCCTGTCGGGTGAGATCCATTGCCCGGCGTTGCTTACGAAGCCACCCTCCAAAGGAGATTTCTTCTTGCATAGCTTTCCCTTTGTATCGGTTTTTGTATCAGTTTTCGCATTACGCCAATCAGACAATTACGGTAAATTATACAGACATTTGCCTGGATAGGGGCGAACATGATCTAGGCGTTGCTGAGGGAGGGATGCAGCAAAAAACTCTGCGTCCCTCAGGGTGGAGCATAGGCCGTTCCTGCCCGTGCTGCAGAACAGCCTGCAAAGACATCTCTCTAGCTATGCGATTTTTTGTCCGGCAATGCCGGGGAAGGAGGAGGATGACAAAATAAAGTACCACTCCATAATCGAGACCACGTCTGTTTTGACCCTTAACCATACCGAACGCGTCAGATCCGTTTATTCATTATTTACAAGGAGAAACCCATGTCCCCTTTTCTTAAACGTATGGTCCACGTTTTGCTCGTCTTGATGTTATTCGTTGGGGTTTCCTCGGTCGCCGCGGCCCCGGCTGCCGGACACGAAGTGGTCACCGGCACCGTGACCTTCAGTATCCCGGCCGACCAATGCCCCCTTCTCCCTGCAGGAGTCTCCGTCGACGGAACGGGCGAGCGCAAGATGATCATCAATACGCACACAAAGGCGGATGGAACCACCGAGATCCGCGTCAACGACTTGATCAAAGGCGTCGCCACCGACAGCAATGGCGGTGTGCACAAATTCGTGTACCACAACTCCAGCACAGAGACGATCCTGCCGAGCGGCCTCCACGAAATCAGCATGAACGATGTTTTTGCCCTGAGTGGCCCCGGCCCGCATTACAGCGTCACATTCAACTGGCGCTGGACGTTTACCCCGCCTGAGCCGTTCTGGCCGCCCCAGGAGGATAGTTTAGAGGTACTCCACGGCGACCCTGCCCTCATTTTCGCATGCGACCCGCTGTAATGGTGAGCTGAGGGGGAGCAGAAGACACGGACGAACACAGAGCATAAACAATCTGTGGGCGTCCGTGTTCATCCGTTCTGTCGTCACGCGTTACCTGTGACGCCCCTCTTCCCAGAAGGTGTACCATGACAAAGCCATTCACCATCCACATATGGACATTCCTTAGCCTATGCCTGTTGGGGCTTTCCATCATGGCGATGCCCCCTCAGCGCGCATCGGCTCAGGTCCCTTCGCTGGACGAAAAATTGCAAGCGGTGTTGCGGCAGGCCGGGTTCACCGGCCGGATCGAGTCCACGCTCGAGCAGCGCCTGGGCCGCCGCCTGGATCTGCAGCTTGCCGACCTGGGACGGATGCTGTGGTTCGATACCCTTACGGGCCTCAACGACGACAACGCCTGCGCGGGCTGTCATTCGCCCACGGCCGGCTTTGGCGATACCCAGTCCATCGCCATTGGTATTGACAGCAATCAGATGGTGGGGTCCCATCGCACCGGGCCGCGCAATATGCGCCGCGCGCCCATGGTCATCAATAGCGCCTTTTTCCCCCGACTCATGTGGAACTCGCGCTTTTCGGCGCTCTCCGGCGACCCCTTCGACAATCGTCTTGGTTTCCAGTTCCCTCTCCCGGAGGGCAGCTCACTCTCCGGCAAGCCGCACCTGCTGGCAGCTCAGGCCTTTATCCCGCCAACCGAGCGGAATGAAGTAGCCGGGTTCCACTTCGCCGGCGATAATGACGCCATTCGGGCCGAGGTCGTCAACCGCCTGAACGCCTCTTCCGCGTACCGCAAATTGTTCGCCAAAAATTTTCCTGCAGTCAAAACCGGGGGGTCCATCACGTATGACATGTTCGCGCGGGCGATCGCCGAATTTGAATTCACCCTGACGTTTGCGAATGCGCCGGTTGACCGCTTCGCGCGCGGCGAGCTGGGCGCCCTGACCGAGGCCGAAAAGCAAGGGGCGCTATTGTTCTTCGGCGCGGCCCGGTGCTCGGTCTGTCACAGCGTTGCGGGCCAGTCCAATGAGATGTTCAGCGATTTTCAAGAGCATGTCATCGGGGTACCGCAGATTGCGCCCTCTCTGACCAACGCCGCTTTTGATGGGCCGGGTCTGAATGAAGACTTCGGTTTGGAGCAAGTCACTGGGGACCCTGCTGACCGTTACAAATTTCGCACCTCGCCGCTCCGGAATGTGGCTGTGCAGCCGACCTTTATGCATAATGGGGCTTTTACGCATTTGGAAGATGCGATTCGCTATCACCTAAACATAATGGATTCGGCCGTCCACTATAGCCCTGCAAGTCAAAATCTGCCCGCCGACTTGAGCGGCCCCATGGGGCCAATGGATCCGGTGCTGGCCCGCCTCGACCCAGCTCTATCGACTCCCATTGTCCTCACCGAATCGCAATTTGAACAACTCGTTGCCTTTGTGCGTCATGGACTGCTCGATCCACGCGCGACCCCGGAGCGTTTACGACGCCTCGTTCCCCGCACGGTACCCAGTGGCCGGCCAATGCTCGTGTTTGAATTTCCATAGACGAATTCTCGAAGATGCATACCCCGGCAGGTAGACAAGGGTGTATCCGGTTTCACGGTTTGCATACAGCGCTTGAGAAAGACTGTATTGATCTTAAAGTAGGGAGCAGCGCAGGAGTATCGAACGAATTAAGGACTTGGGACATAGACAGGATATAGCCGGAGTTCGGAAGAGCT
>DASUOS010000040.1:0-31229 GCA_036276515.1 Anaerolineales bacterium
GGTCAGGGATGTTCTCGATCTCTCGAATATGGAAGCCGGCCTCGTCCTGCTTCCGGACGGGTGTTTCTTGAACGGCACGCTTGACAGCGAGATCCTGGTTGCGGGCCAGGATGGAACGGTCCGACTGGCATGGCGGGCCAACACAACGCTGGACCGGTTTGAAGTCATTCCCACAAAAGGCATCGAATGCCATTCAGACAAGGCGATGGACCTGTAGGTACACACGGACTGCCCGGCTTACCAGGATGTTGGGAAAAGACCCTATGCGTACATGTTTCAGCATTGGCTAGTCACACTTGACTCAAGGATGATTCTGATGTCCATTACACTTCGAGAGCTAACCCGCGCGACATGGGAAGAATGCGTCGACCTGGATGTCGCCGAAGACCAGCAGGATTTTGTTTCTTCCAACCTGGTGTCGCTGGCTGAAGCCCAGTTTTATCCCGGCACGGTCTGCCGGGCGGTCTACGCCGGTGACGTCATGGTCGGATTTGTGATGTACGGACCCGATGCTGAATATGCCCCGGACGAGCCTGGCGCCTATGCCTTTGTCCGGCTCATGATCGACCGCCATCACCAGGGGCAAGGGTACGGCCGGGCTGCTATCGCAGCCGTGATCGATGCGGTCAGGAACATGCCTGAGAGCCGGATCCTGTATACCAGTTTTGTTCCTGAAAACACGCATGCCGCACATTTGTACCAGGCTGTGGGTTTCCAGCCAACCGGGCGGACACTCGACGGGGAGATCATCGTCGCGCTGCCGCTGAAGCCCTAAGCCTTTCCGGTTGTCTGCCAGCAAAATCGGATCGTCCCTTTATACACGCTCGGAGGCGGGGTCGATAGGCGGGCTGTAAAGTATGGTACACTGAACAAAACAGCCAGGTGGGAGTTACTGGATCTGTGAGGCGTTTCGGCCGCCGTCCCTGTTCTGGGCAGGCGGCTTTTTCATACCCGGTATCCGCCGGAGAGAGCAGTTGTGATGGAAGTCAAAATCTACGTCGGGAACCTGCCCCGGTCCATGACAGGCGCGGATTTGGACCATCTCTTCGCCCAGGCAGGAGAGGTCACAGCCGTGGATCTGATGACGGACCGGGTCACCGGCGGCTGTAAAGGATATGCCTACATTACCATGAGCGCCCAGAGTGAAGCCGACCGGGCCGTCAGCATGTTCGATGCCTACGCCCTGGAGGATCACTTATTGAAGGTGGCTCTTGCCCGGCCAAGGGAGCAGCGCGGGTTTCGCGCGGCGTAATGATCCGGGATAGGGGGACAGGGGTAAGGGGTGGGTTGCGACCTGCTTGAGGAAGAGAATACGATGATGAATTTCGATTTGAATACTCACATCCACCGGCCGCTGACGCAGGTCTTCAGCTTCGTGGCGACGCCGGAGAATGATTTTCAATGGCAGTACGGGACGCTGGCTTCCGCCCAGGTGTCACACGGCGAGGTCGGCATCGGGACGCTTTTCCGGGTGGTCGGTCACCTGATGGGGCAGCGGCTGGAGACGCTGTATGAGGTCACCACGTTCGAGCTGAACCGGCGCTACGGCTTCCGGTCGGTCACGGGGCCAGTTGATTCGCACATTCTCTATCTTTTCGAGATAACCGACGGCGCCACCCAGATCCACATGACCCTGGAGACCGATCTTCGCGACCTCTTCAAAGCAAACAATACCATCATTGTTAAGAGGTTCAAGAAACAATACAAGGAAAACCTGGCCATGTTGAAGAGCATCCTGGAAGCGCAGAAGATCGTCCGGGCATGATCGCTGTGAAGGAATTCCGTCCCGGCATGATATAATCAGGCCATCTTATAAAAGGTCGTGCGTGCCAGGATTGCCGTCAACCCTATATTGGGGTTGGCGGCTTTTCACTCCATCACGGGCGGCTGTAAAGGAGCTGGGTATGGAAGCAAAGTTGTATGTCGGGAACCTGTCCTATCAGACCACGGAGCAGAGCCTCCGCGATCTGTTCATGCAGGCAGGGAACGTTGTGTCGGTGGCGCTGATCAAGGAACCGGGGACACAGCGCTCCAAGGGCTTTGCCTTCGTGGAGATGAGCTCACAGAGTGAAGCGCAAAAGGCAATCAGCATGTTCAACGGCCAGAACCTGGACGACCGCCAGTTGGCAGTCAGCATGGCTCGTCCGCGTGAGGAACGCGGCGGTGGCGGCGGCGGCGGTTTCCGTCAGAACCGCAGTGGGAATAGCAATAAGCGCCGCTACTAGGCAGGGGATCCCCTTGGCCTTCGAAATCGGCGACCGGGTGGTTCATCCCCAGCATGGGGTTGGGTACATCGTCAAACTGGAAAGCCGGGAGTTCCAGCCCGGTACCAGCCAGCGCTATTACGAGGTCTCGATCCCGGGCGGCAGCACAGTCTGGGTACCTGTGGACCTTCCCAACTCGGGGCTGCGCAACCTTGCCACGCGCACGGATATCACCCGATGCCGCAGCATCCTGCAGTCCCAGCCGATGCGCCTGACCGACGACGGCCGTATCCGCCAGTCGGAGCTGGTGGCACGTCTCAAACAGGGGACGATCGCCGCACAGTGTGAGGTGGTACGTGACCTGGCGGCCTTCGTTTCCCATAAGCCGGCCTATGGCACCATCCCGGCCCTGCTGGAAGCCATCCGCGGCGTGCTCAGCCAGGAATGGGCGGCGGTGGAAGGCATCACGCTGGCCGAAGCCGCGTTCGAGATCAATTCCCTGCTCGACAAAAGCGGGTCGATCACACCGGGTAAATAATTTTTCGATAAGCAGATACAACCAGCCTTGCGAAGGTTTTTCGGTAAGCCCATGCAGCTTTCTGAAAAGAGCCTTCGCAAGGCTTTTATCTATTTTCTGGCTATTCCACCCAATCCAGGATTTTGTGCCAGGCCCCTGCCAGCGGCAGAAACCAGGGGAAGCCATTGTACAGCCCGAGGGGGGCAGGGGGAAAAGGGAAGAGGTTGAAGGGATGTTCCCGGATGGTTCCTTTCAGCATCGCTTCTGCGACGGTTCTGCCGAGGTGGGTGGCCATCGCCACGCCGTGCCCCGCATATCCCAGTGAATAATGCAGGCCGTCCGCTTCGCCAGCGTGGGTCATCATGTCGAAGGCGAAATCGAGCGTGCCGCCCCAGACGTATTCCACATTCACATCTTTCAGCTGGGGGTAGACCTGGATCATTTCCCGCCGCAGGATGTCTGCACTGCGCCGGATGGTACCGGCCGTTTCGGGGAAGAAAGCGGCCCTCCCGCCGAAGATCATCCGCCTGTCCCATAACCTGAAATAGTTCAGGTAGTGTTTGTAATCGAAGATCATCCGGTTCTTCGGGCTGAGCTCGTAGGCCAGCGCTTCCGGCAGTCTTTCGGTGGCGATAATGAATGACCCGATCGGGATGATCTTCTTCTGCAGTTTCTTCGTGACGCTGCCCGTATAGCCGGAGGTGCCCACCAGGACTTGGCGGGCGCTAAGCCGGCCGCGTTCCGTATCGACAAGAAAACGGCCCCCGCTGCGCTCGATCCCTTGAGCCCGTGTCCGGGCGTGGAGCGTCGCCCCGGCCTTCTCCGCCGCACAGGCCAGCCCGCTTACATATTGCGCCGGGTTCAACCCGCCGCTGGCTTCGTCCACAAGGGCTCCGTGATAGAGGTCCGTGCCGATCTCCTCCCATTGCTGTGTTTTCGAGACCAGGCGCACGTTGTGGCTGAACTCCTTTTCCATGAATTCAGCTTCCCGCTGCAGGGCAGCGAAGTGCTTTGGCTTATTGGCAGTGAGTAAATGACCGGAGCGCGTAAAACCGCAGTCGATGTTCTCCTCAGTGACGATCTGCTCGACGGTATCGATGGAATCCAAAGACGTTTGGAACAGGCGCCTTGCGATCTCTCGCCCATAGCGCTTCTGGACGGTTCCCATGCCAAGCTTGAGCCCGGTCAGGACCATACCGCCGTTGCGCGAGCTGGCGCCCCAGCCGATGGTGTTCGCTTCGAGGACGGCTGCGGTCGCACCGGCTTTTGCCAGGGTCCGTGCGGCGCTCAGGCCGGTATAGCCGCCGCCGATGACCGCCACGTCCACGTTTTCAGGGAGCGGTGCAAGGTTGGAGTCATCGGGCATCCGGGTTGTGGTGTGCCAGTAGATCTGTTGGTTCATGGGTGGCTCCGGGGTGGTCGGTTGTCGCGCGACAATCATTGCGAAGGTTGTCCTATAGCCAACCTTCGCAAGGCATATCTACTTCATTCTTCGTGGTGATGGACCGTTTCATCGTGAACATGGTGGGCCCTGCGCACCCTGCGGATGCGCCGGTAACGTCTCACCGGAGGCGTTTCCTCCCGCAGCAGGATCATGCCCTGGATAATGAGCCCCAGAAGGAAGAGACCGATGAACACCAGGCTCCCGGGTCCGCCCTCCGCGAACAGGGCCTGCACGACCAGCGAGGCGCCCGCGAGAGATGACAAGACGATCAGCGCCCAGTCGAACAGGAACATGACCAGCAGCAGGCCGATCATGCCTCCGATCGCAAAGAAGAGCCAGAATAACAAGCCATCTGTGAAGCCAAGCATATTGGTAAAGGTGGTGAGTACATATCCCCCGACCAGAAAGCCTGCGATGCCGATCGCCAGAGCTTCGATGAAAACGGCCAGCAGGGCAAAGAGCAGGCCGACGATGATGCCAATGACGATGGCTGTCCACTCCGGACCGTCCCAGAAGCGGGCGGCCAGCTGCACACCGGTGATGAAGCCCACGATGCCAATAAAGAGCCAGAACAGCTTTCTCCCTGCCAGCAGCAGGGCGGCTCCCAGCAGTAGATTGATCAGATTCAACATATCAACCTCCTGAGTTTTTTATCTGCTCCCCGCGTCGTCCTCGGCGCAGGGAGTATCGTATGCGCTTATCTCTCCGACTGCTTCTGTGACTGCATGATGATGACCTGGGTGAGCGCCCCGATAATAAAGAGACCGGCTCCGACCAGGATCTCGGCCGTGGGGTCCATGACGAAGAGGTTCAACAGGTAGGATGCGCCGATCGCTGCCGAAACCAGGATCAAGGCCCATTCTGTTAGCAGGCCGAGAACCAGGGAGCCGATCACGCCGCCTACAAGGAACGGCAGCAGCGGGACGGTCAGCACATTTGGCGCATAATACTCCACCAGGAAAAATCCACCGGCCAGAAAACCCGACAGAAAGTAGCCGAAGCGTTCATTGACCAGCACCAGGATGGCGGCAATCAGGCCCAGGGTGATCATGAATGCTGCGTCCGACCAGGCGGGCCAGGTGGGCGGCAAAAGCGGGGTAAGGCGATAGGCAAGCAGGCCGGCCATGGCGCCTGCAAAAATAAAGTTCAGCTCGCGTCCCAGGAAGAGCAGGATGCCTCCGATGATGCCTCGAACGATGAGCATAAGACTCTCCTTTCTGGTGTCAGGGTGGAACCGTTTGGACTACTTTCCTTCTCGAAGGATCTCACGCAGGCTGATCTGAAGCTCGTGCGGCAGGTCAGGTGACATGCGCCTCAGGGCCACTGCCGGCAGCTGGCTCTTCGTCCCTTTTACAATTTGCTGCAGGAAGTAGGTCGTTTCACTGGGCGAAGCCTCATAGAGCGTGGTGATCAGCTCCTGCAGGTCGAATTGTAACGCCGCAGGGGCTGATTTGAGAATTGGCTCTATGGTCTCAAAAATCGGAGGCAGGTTGTCGAAATCAGGAGAAGAGATGAGCGGGACGAGCGCCTGGATGCCGTTCGACCACATCCGCTGGCGGGCGGGATGCATCCATTCCTTGACCAGGACCAGGAACAGGTCCGGGGTTTCGCTGCGCAGACGGGTCAGGCTGGTGGTCAGCAGGGCGGCGCGCACCTCCGGGTCACGGACGGCCTGGGTCCAGGCGGTCAGGCGGGCGAGCAGGCGCTCCTCCTGCGGAGGGATGCGTCCGAGCAGGAAGGCGGCGAGAAGGCGGGTCTCGAGCCAGCCCTCGTCCCACAGCGCATCGGCCAATTCGAGCGCCTGGAGAGGCTGCCTGGCGGCAAGCGGCCCCAGCTCATTTTCGATATAGCGCAGCACCACGACCGGCGTACGATAGGTTGGGAGCACCGAAGACGGCGCCACGCTCTGAGTGCGCAGGGTGCGGTTGACGTAGAAGTCCAGGACCTCACGGTGCGCACGCAGGAACTCGCCCGGCTGATCGAACAGGTCAGCCAGCTGGGCGGTCTGTTTCTTGAGGCGGGCGAGGTCAATGGCAGGCATATTCTCTCTGTCATTGCGAGGAGCCCGAAGGGCGACGAAGCAATCCCATGATCGTTGGGAGATTGCTTCGTCGTCGCTGTGCTCCTCCTCGCAATGACATTAACGTTTAATACGCTCTTGCGAAGTATACCTTGCGCTTCGAAGGGCAGCCGCAGACGATGCAGGTCCCTTCAGCGTCGGGCTGGTTCAGGGGGATGTTGCGGGTGGTGGCTTTGGTGTCTTCCTTGACCCTGGCTTCGCACTCCAGCGATTCGCACCAGTAGGCTAAAGCCCAGCCGTCGGCGACGATGCGCTTCAGGTCTTCGTAATCCTTTGGCTCGTGGATATTCGAGTCACGATACTCGGTGGCGCGCTGGAGGAGAGCCGTCTGGATCTCAGCCAGCAGACCGCTTACGGTGGAGGCAATGCCTTCCTGGGAGACGAAGGATTTGCCTTCGCGCCCGGGCCGGTCCCGGCGGGCGAGGGCGACGCTGCCCTTCTCCACATCCCTGGGCCCGATCTCCACCCGGACGGGCACGCCGCGCATCTCCCAGTCATTGAACTTGAAGCCGGAGCTGACGTTGTCTCGGTCGTCCATCCGGACCCGGATGCCGGCCTCCTTGAGCTCCATAAAGATGCGGTCGGCGCAGTCCATCACTTTGCTCTTCTCGGCATCGTTCTTGAAGATGGGCACAATCACGGCCTGGATGGGGGCCAGGCGCGGAGGCAGGACCAGTCCCTGGTCGTCGCCGTGGACCATGATCATGGCGCCGATGATGCGGCTCGAGATGGCCCAGGAGGTCGTCTCGCAGTATTGCAGCGTGTTGCTCTTATCGAGATACTTGATATCGAACGCCTTCGCAAAGTTCTGCCCGAAGTAATGTGACGTGCCGGACTGCAGGGCGCGCTTATCCCACATCATCGCCTCGATGGAGGTAGTGATCTGCGCGCCGGGGAACTTCTCGGATTCACTCTTGGGTCCTGTGAAGACGGGGATGGCGGCCTCCTCGCGGCAGAAACGCTCGTAGATCTCAAGGATGCGGTACATCTCCTCCATAGCCTCTTCGGCGGAGACGTGGGCCGTGTGGCCTTCATGCCAGTAGAACTCCGCCGTGCGCAGGAAGAGCTTGGTGCGGATCTCCCAGCGCAGCACCGAGCCCCACTGCACGATCAGCAGAGGCAGGTCCCGCCACGATTTGATCCACCTGGAGTACATATAGCCAATGATGGTCTCGGACGTGGGCCGGACCACCAGCTTCTCTTCCAGCTCTTCGCCGCCGCCGTGGGTGACCACTGCCAGCTGGGGCGAAAAACCTTCCACGTGCTCCTTCTCCTTCTCGAAGAACGAGAGAGGGATCAGTGTGGGGAATGCGGCGTTGACGTGTCCGGTCTTCTTGAACTCGGCATCCAGCCAGGAGGTGATGTTCTCCCACAGCGCCCAGCCGTAGGGTTTGACCACCATACAGCCGCGCACGGGGGCATAATCCGCCAGGTCCGCTTTAAGTACGAGCTGGTTGTACCATTCAGCAAAGTCTTCTGCTCGTGTGGGTAATTTATCTTCAGCCATTCTTTCTCCAGAGAGTAGATAGTAGAGAGTAGGGAGTAGTGGTGAGTGAAGTAGGTAGGGAGACTATTCTCTAGTCTCTATTCCCGACCAACTTCACAGCAGTGTGCACATCTTCGGCGAAATGCAGGATCTCGCGCTGGGGTGCGGTCATGTAGGAGCCGAGCTCCCGGAAGAACTGGTCGAACGTGGACTGCCAGCCGCGCCCGACCAGTATCAACGGCCTCCGGTGCAGGGACTCCACGATCATCAGGTTCCACATCAGGGCGATCTCGGTCAGCGTGCCGGCGCCGCCGGGCAGGGCCAGGGCCGCATCCGACTCATGGATCAGCGTGTGCAGCCGCTCGATGAGCGTTTTCCTGCGTACCTCTTCCATCACCCACGAATTGGGCTTGACCTGGCGCCAGGCTTCTATATCTTCACACGTCACACCGATCACATGCCCGCCCGCTTCCTGTGCGCCGCGCGAGACGGCTTCCATCGTGCCGATGTAGCCGCCGGTCAGGACCATATGTCCGCGTTCGGCAAGCAGTTTTCCCAGCTTCCGCGCCTCGGCGTAGGCTGGTTCGCCTTCTTTGGGCTGTGATCCGCCAAATACAGATACTCGCATAGAAAATCCTTGTTGCAAGTTTAAGGTTTAAGGTTGAATGTTTTGAACCTTTGACCTTCAACCTTGAACATTAACCTCATCACTACTCGACATCCCATTCTCTTGCCTTATTGACCTCGATCTTATCCAGGATCGCCTTCTCCAGGTCGATGCCGCTGACCGAGGCAAGCTGTAATAAATATAATGCCACATCTGCCAGTTCGCCAGCCAGCTCGTCCTTCTCCCTTGCCTGCTCGTGGAACTGGAAATGCTCCAGGATCTCGGCCGCTTCCACGGCCAGGGAGATCGCCAGGTTGCGGGGTGTCTGCGGGCGCTTGCTGTCTGCTTCGTACCAGCCCTTTGAGCGGACCAGCCGATGCATCTCTTCCGTTAATTCTTTGATATCCATAGTATTTCCTCCCTCACCCCCGTCCCCTCTCCCATTGGGAGAGAGGTGCAGGGGTGAGGGGCAACAAAAAACGGCTCACCAGAGTCTGGGAGCCGCTGCGCATGCGGAACTAAACCTTATCCAGACCTGGCAGGTTTGTACGCTCGCGGGGACGGGAGCGGATTCAACACAGGTGAAGCAATGCTGTGGATCATGCGCAGATTATACCTGAAATGTGTGAAAGTTCACTGGATTTGCGGGTAAAATGGAAAGGAGGTCCCCATGCCGCCGTTCCTTCAATTCGTGGTTCGACGTTTCCTTGCCATCCCTGTATCGTTACTTTTTATTACCATGATGCTCTACGGGGGAGTCATGCTTACCCCACCTGAGGCACGAGCCACCCTGTATATGCCTGAAAATATTCCCATGCGGACCAATGAGCAGCAGCTCAAAAACATGCAGGAAAGGGCCATCGAGCAGTATCATCTGCGGGATCCATTCCCGGTCCAGTACTTTTTCTGGGTGAAGTCCCTGTTCGAAGGGACCTGGGGATACAGCCCGTCCCTGAATGAATATGTCCTGCCATCCCTCCTCCGCCGGACGCCGGCCACGCTCGAGCTGGCGCTGTATTCCCTTCTCCTGCTGATCCCGCTTGGCCTGGTCAGCGGTGTTGCCGCCGGCTGGAAGCGGAGCAGCTCTCTGGACCGCGGCTTCCGGGCGCTTGCATTCCTGAGCACGTCCACGCCGCCGTTCATTCTCGCCATTGTCCTGCTTTCGATCTTTTATATCAACCTGAACTGGTTTGCACCGGGACGGATCGATATGGGGTACGGATTTGAGATCGCCGATGGATCCTTCGTAACGTTCACCGGCATGCTGACGATTGACAGCCTCCTGAATGGGCGCATGGATGTACTGAAGGATGCCTTCCGCCATCTGGCCATGCCGGTCTTTACCCTGAGCATCTATCACTGGGCCACCCTGGCACGCGTCACGCGCGTGTCGATGATCGGCGAGGAAAAAAAGGAATATGTCGTGGCAGCCAAGGCGCGCGGACTCATCGAGCGCAGGGTTGTGTGGAAGCACGTCTTTCGCAACATCCTGTCACCATCCCTGACCAGCATGACGCTTTCCGCCACTTCCATCGTCACCGGCGTATTCGTGGCCGAGATCATCTATGACATCAACGGCGTTTCGGGAGTGATCGTGGAAGCCATGACCGGCATTGCAGATGCGGCTGCAGCCCTCGGCTTTGCGATGTACAGTGTGATCCTGATCCTGCTCCTGATGTTCGTGCTGGACGTCATGCAGGCCATCGTCGATCCGCGCGTGCGAGAGGGGATCCTTCGGACATGAGCCGCACACGTGCCTTTTTCGCCCACTGGACCAACTGGCTTAGCCTGCTCCTGGTGCTCGGCTTTGTGTTCATGGCCGTCGCTGCACCTGTTCTGTCACCCAATGACCCAAAGGAACCGGGACCCTTCAAGCGCGTGGGCAGGGTCTTTGAAGCCCGGCCTCAGCCTCCCGATGAAAAGGCCGTCCTTGGCATGCTGCCGCGTGGGCTCGATGTCTATCACGCCCTGATCTGGGGTTCGCGCGATGCACTGCAATTCGGCCTGACGGTGACGATCTTCTCGGCCCTTTTTGGCATCCTCTATGGCGCGGTCTCGGGCTATGTGGGAGGTCACCTGGGAGGGCTGATGCTGCGCATCTCCGATTCCTTCCTGGCCTTTCCACCGATTGCCGGGCTGGTCTTCCTGCAGCAGCTCTTCATGACCACGATCACTTCCCTGGGTGGGTTTTATGCCGAAGGAGCCATCTACAGCTTCACCAATTCACCCATTCCGCCTACGGTCATCCAGACCCTGTTGGAACGCTTTAATCCGCTTATGATCAGCCTGATCGTGTTCTCGTGGATGCCCTATTCCCGGCTGGTCCATTCGATCGTGATCACCCTCAAGCAAACCGAATTCATCCAGGCGGCGCGGGCCATGGGTGGAAGTACAGCCTGGATCATCCGCAAGCACCTGCTGCGCAATTCAACCGGCCCGGCAATGGTGCTGGCAGCCCGCGATGTGGGCGGTGTGGTCCTGTTGCAGGCCACTCTGACCTTTATCAATATCGGAGGCGAGTCGGTCTGGGGGACCATGCAGGTGGAAGGACGAAACTGGATCCTAGGTCCGGGTGGAAGTTTACTCACCTATTGGTGGGTGTTCCTGCCGCCGACCCTGGCCGTCATGCTGTTCGGGATTGCCTGGAATATGTTCGGTGACAGCCTCGGAGAGGCCCTCGCGCCTACAGCCCAGGGAGTATACGCAGGTACATCGTTCTGGAGCCGCTTCAGACGACGGGCCGCTTCGTCCGAACCGATCGAGCCGGAGCCTCCGCTCATGGCCCTCCAGCGGAATCCGGTGCCCGCCTGGCAGGAAGCGCTGCAGGCCAACCCTGCCGAGAAGCCCTTCCCAACGCCGGTGGTGGATCCCATCCTCGTGGCGGCCCGCGCCGATGTCCAGCAAGGCGACCTGACCCGGGCGTTGAATGCCTATGCCCATCTGATCCACCGTGGCAGGCTGGTCAATCAGCTGCTCCCGGATCTTGCCCAGCTTGTGAAAAAGTATCCGCGCAACCCGCAGGTCTGGCAAATCCTGGGCGACGCCCTGGCCTCGACCGGTGATATGGAGCATGCCAGCCAGTCATATGCCCAGGCGCGGAAGTACCGCCAGTAAACCCGGAATGAACCTTTCGGAACAACTCGAATCGTTTTTGACATCCGAATCCATGGCCGTGGTCCGTTTGGTGAAAGCGGAAGCCGAGCGGCTGGACCTGCCCCTGTACATCGTCGGCGGTTCTGTTCGAGACCTGCTGCTCGGCCGCGTCATCAAGGACCTTGACTTCACCGTGGAGGGGGACGCGGCAAACCTCGCTGAAGCTCTCCTGCGCAAATATGCCGGCCGGGTGGTGTTCCACCACCGCTTTGGCACCGCCACATGGACACTGGATGAGTCGACCTTCAAACGGGTCAACATTCCCCTGCTCGGTACTTCTGAATCCTTTCCCTTCCTGGACCTGATCTCTGCTCGTTCTGAGACATATTCCCAGCCCGGTGCACTCCCGGCCGTACAGCGTTCCACCATCGACGATGACCTGCGCCGCCGCGACTTCAGCATCAATGCCATGGCCCTGCGCCTGGACGGGAAATACTACGGCGAGCTGGTCGATCCCCTGGGCGGGCGGGCGGACCTGGAACGGGGCCTGATCCGTGTCCTGCACGACAGGTCGTTCATCGACGACCCGACGCGCATGCTGCGGGCGGTCCGCTATGCGGGGCGATATGAGTTCGTGATCGAGCCCAAAACCCTGGGCCTGATCGATGACGAAGCGAAGCCAGTCCTCGCAGGCTTGAGCGGAGAGCGCCTGCGCCACGAATTCGATCTTATGTTTGAGGAAAAGAATCGAGCTGCGATGCTGAACAGGCTCGCCGATCTGGACCTGCTGCGTCCGATCCATCCTTCGCTGCAGTTTACAAGTCCGCTGCTGGCCTTGCCGGAGGAGGCGCCTTCCGAGCTAGGACCACTCGCCAAACCCGAGTCGCTCTCCTTCAAACAGACACTCGGCTGGATTCTGTGGTTAATGCCGCTGCCGGTAGACGATATCGAAGAGATTGCCCAACGTCTGGATTTTCCCGCCCTCCTGGCTGCTGCGACGCGGGCTGCGGCTTCCCTGTTCTCCGACCTATCTTCGTTCAAGGGTTGGAAGCCCAGCGAGTGGACATTCCATCTGGATGGTCTGCCTGCCCTGGCTGTCTATGCAGTGTTTCTGGTAACAAAGAATGAAAATTTGCGGGAATACCTGTCGAGCTGGCGAAACATCAAACCGACGATCAACGGCAATCACCTGAGACAACGCGGCCTCGAGCCTGGCCCGCGATTCGCCGAGATCCTCCGCCGCCTGCGCGTCGCCTGGCTGGATGGGGAGGTAAAAAGCAGCGAGGATGAAAACAAGCTCCTGGAAGAGCTCATCCTATAGCCTTGCGAAGGTTGAACTTGGATAAAATCTAATAACTTGAGAAAAAACCTTCGCAAGGCTTTATTCTATGAAACACTATGCTCACCAGTATTACCATGTTTATAACCGTGGTGTAAACCGACAACCAATCTTCGCCGATGAATATAAGAAGTTTGTCCTGTCCGAAATACCGAATGCCATGGAACGAAAGATTGCGAAATACTATTTGGATTGAAAACAACCTTGCGAAGGTTTTAAACCTTCGCAGGGTGAGAGGATTTCAATGAACCTTCAACCCTACCTCACCTTTGCACGACAGCTTGCCTACCGCGCCGGGCGGATCACGCTTAGCCATTACAACAAAGGCATCCAGCATGACTTGAAGAACGATGAGTCCCCGGTCACCGCGGCAGACCGGGCGACCGAAGAGTTCATCCGCGGTGAGATCGAGAAGAATTATCCGGCGCATGCCATCGTGGGCGAAGAGTACGGGGAGAAAGCGGGGGAGGGCAATCCTTTCCGCTGGATCGTGGATCCCATCGATGGGACCAAATCGTTCATGAAGGGGGTCCCGTTCTATTCAGTGTTGATCGCCCTGGAGGTCGAAGGCGAGTCGCGTGTCGGAGTGGTCTGCTTCCCGGCGCTGGACGAGATCCTGTATGCGGCGGATGGTCTCGGCTGCTGGTGGAACGGCCGGCGGGCGCGGGTCTCGGAGGTGGATGATTTGAAGCAGGCAGTCTTCAGCTACACCAGCTGGTCCGGGTTCCGCACGATGAAGCGCCTGAAAGTGTTTCAGCGCTTCCACAACGAATGTTTCTATGGCCGCGGCTGGGGCGATGCCTACGGCTATCACATGGTGGCGACCGGGCGGGCGGAGGTCATGCTCGACCCGACCATCCAGGTCTGGGACGTGGCCCCTTTCAGTCCTATTTTTCGGGAGGCGGGCGGTTATTTCGGCTCCTGGGATGGTCAGGAAGGCCATCGCCATGGGGAGGGGCTGGCCTGTAACGGGGCGATAAAGGAAAAGGTCCTGAAACTGATACGGAACGATTAAGCCAGCCTGCTATAATGGAGTGGGATAAACCAGCATGACTGATGAACAAACCGTCCAGGTCCGAGATCCAAAGGGTCGGATGCCCTATCGCCTCCGTGAGAATTTTCTATCCACGCCTGAACTTGCATTGTTCCGGATGCTGCAGACCATGGCGGGAAAACATTATGTCGTCTGCCCGAAGGTGGCGCTGAACGATATATTCTACATCGTGCGCCCGAACGAGAATGTCCACTTCTTCAACAAGATCTTCCGCAAACACGTCGACTTTTTACTGTGTGAGCCAGCGACGCTCAAGCCTGCGATCGCCATCGAGCTGGTCAAGCCCGTCCGGAGGAGTGAGACCCGTGAAGCCGACCAGTTCATGAAAGACCTGTTTCTAAGCGCGGGGATTCCACTTGTGCACATCCCGTCGAGCGAGAGCTATTCAGAAACCGACCTGGCCGGACTCCTGCAGGTAGCGATCCGTAACGTACATGAGACGGCTCCGCTGCGCGCGGCGGCCAGAACGGATTCCGTCCCGATGTGCCCGGTCTGCGGCCGGATGATGGTCCTGCGCATCCATCGCAGTGGACCGAGCGCGGGAATGAAATACTACGGCTGCATGGACAGCCCCAAGTGCCGCGGGGTGGTGGAAATCGGCTAGGCGTTCAGGGCTGGACCCGGAATTTGTCCTTCAACCACCGGCAGTTCATCTACCTTGACCCATCCCCTTCGTAAAAAAAGTTTGTATAGCAGGAGAGACAGGCCGACAAAGGCATAGCCCAGGATCAGGCTGGCCGGGACAGCGACGACGGCTGCTATCCCGAAGATCATCAGGATGCCGCCAAGCTCGGTGTCGTCTCCAAGTACGAGACCCACCAGAAACAGGATCGTATACAGGCCTGCAGCCAGGAACATCAGGATGACCGGTGCAAATTTGTAGCGTTTGAAAATTTGATCGCTCGTCTTCCGTATGCTCCAGATTAACAGGTAGATGACGAGAAGCGTATAGGGGACATACCAGAAGATCGCCAGGAAGTTCCAGAGAAGATTGAACGACTGCAGGAAGCTGTCCTGTTCTGAAATGTCGCGAAAAATGAAATAGAGGATGGATTCAAGGAGAGGCAGATACGGCAGGAGCAGGGCAAGACGAGCAAAGGTTGAGGAATTCATATTCACCTACCCATAGAAACGGCTGCATTGCTTCTGGTCAAAGATGAACTCAGGCTTACGCTCCGGCTCACAGGTTGCACACGCCGTCAAAGAGAATAACTCGTTTCCCTTCAACAGGATCATGCATAATGCCGCTTCAGCTCGGATGCATATTCCTTTCCAACCGTGTGCTTATTTGCCTCCAGCCAGTCCTTGAAGGCGGTCCTGCCCCGGGCGGGCTGTTTTGAGACCAGCAGGTTTCCCATCAGGCCTTCCACTTCTTCAGGGGTGAGGACCACATCCCGGACGAACAGGCTGATGATCTGGGCAGCCAGCAGTGCCAGACGCGGCGGGACGGAGATCAAAGGCCGCCGTGCGCCGATCTTTTCTCCGATCAAGCGCACGAACTCCCTGAAGGAATAGGAATCGGGACCGACGGCGTCGATCACATAATTCTCATTGCTGTAGACAGCTTCCACAGCCATATCGGCCAGGTCTTCCACAAAGACAGGCTGGATTCCATACGATCCATCGCCAGGGATCAGGAAGAATGGCAGGCGCCGCAGAAGATAGGCAATGTTGTTGATCAGAATATCCTCCTTGCCGATCAGTACGGTCGGGCGCAGGATGGCGTAGGACAGACCCGATTCCATGACTGCCTCTTCATTGGCCGCTTTCCCCCAGTAATAGGGCAGGGGCGACTCGGCCGACGGATTGGCGATGCTGATGTGGACGATCCGCCGGACGCCGGCAGCCTTGGCCGCGTTGACCAGTTTGCGAGTGTTTTCCACGGCGCGCGGCTGGGTGTTTTTTTTCTTGTCGAACCGCACCCAGTAGGTATTGACCAGCACGTCCACACCCTGCAGGCTGCGGGTCATGCTGGCTTCATCGAAATCCAACGGGAAGGTCTTGACCCTACCACCGAATGGATCGGGGCGGTCCGGGTGGCCCGTTAAGGTAATTACGTCCTCACCGCGCTCCAACAGGCGGCGGGTGATGTATTTTCCTGAATAACTGAATGCACCGGTAACTGCGATTTTCATTTGTCCTCCAAATGGCGCCCATCTGCTTGTTGATGGAATCTACTTCAAAATACTCAAAATCTTCGTCACGTTGGTCACTCCCAGGCTTTCCAGGCGGACAACGGCTTTGGTGAGGCTGTCCAATGCATCGAAGAAATCCTGGAGCGCCTGCACGCGCTCGTAGACGAAGTTCCATTCCTCGTTCTCGACCCAGTTGTTCTCCAGAGCTTCAAGGGTATTTTTTACCGAGCGGACGGCACGGTCGAATTCGCTGTTCTGTCTCTCTTTGAGAATGGAGCGGATCGCGGCATAGAAATCCGGTTCGGCCTCATAATAGTCCTTGCGATCGCCCAGCTTGGAGGAGCGGTGGACAAGTCCCATGCGGGCCAGAGCCCGGATCTCGGTGCTGATGGCGCCCTTGGTCAGACCTGTCTCCTCGACGATCTCATCGAGAGAGAGGGGCGTGGAGGAAAGATAGAGGACGCCAAAAATCGCGCCCATCCCTTTTGGGAATCCCCAGAAGCGACTGATCTGGCTGAGCCCCTCGGTGAAGTCTTTTTTGATCGTGGTGAGTGATTGAGACATAATCGTTTGCTTAGTTATGTGTGTTTAGTAATTACTAAACGTAGTATATAGCCATGCAGGCGGATTGTCAAGAAGCAAAAAGCCGCCACCTGGCGGCTTCTGGCGGAATGTTCCTTACGCAGGGGTTACTGTGATTCCCGCAGCAGGCGGAAGATCTCGGCGCTATTGAGGTTTGCAGGCAGGGCCTGGTACTGGTCGATATAAAAGCTGACCCCTGTGCGGTCCGCACCGGATTCGAAGAGCAGGCTCACCCGTCCCGGGCGGGGACCGCGGATCTGCTCCGGCGGGATATTTTCGATCACCTGCATCACCCGGATGATCCAATCGCCCAGCTCCGCGTCGTCCGATAGGTCGCTGACGGGCAGCGTACTATTGAAATCGGTTTCCATCGGCAGGAATGTAACCGTGCCGTCATCGTGAATACAGTCCTCGCCGAAGGCGAACGCATATCCCTTTGCCCCTGGCTGCAGCTCCTGAAGGGCCGACTGAAAATCATTGGAGAGATCGGGCAGATCCTGATAGGCCCACCGGTAGGCGCATCCCTGTGAGCTCGTGGGAGCCAGCGTGCTTGGGCCATCCGGCGGCTGCTCGATATGAGGTGTGGAAAGGGTAGCAACCAGCTTCGTGGGGGAAAGAGGCCGGCTCGTGGCACTCGCTGGAATGCCAGGAGGGGGAGTAACTGCCGCGCCGGTGGATTGAAGAGGTGGGGGAGCGACCGGCGTCGGGGAGCAGGCGCACAGGATCACTATTAGCAAAAGAACAGCACAAAAACCTCGCCTCATAAGTACCAGACGGATCTCGATCCTGGTCGGTTCCTGCCAGCTCATCTCGAATTTAATAGGTCCAGCGCAGCGGCGGCCATCAACGCCGAGGCGCGCACCAGGGCTTCCTCATTGAAATCGAACCTGGGGTGATGGTGGCCGTAATCGAGGTGGCGGGATGGATCATTCGAGCCGACAAAGAAGTAACAGCCCGGGACCTTCTCCTGCATGAACGCCATATCTTCGGCAGTCATCGTTCGATAGCCTGTGTCCAGCTCGGATTCGGGCAGGACCTGCCGCGCTGTTTCCTGGACTCTGCCTGCGAGCCGCTCATTGTTGACCAGTGCCGGGGTGATGCGCTTGACTGTGACCTCTGCCTCGCAGCCCATGGCAGATGCGACACCCTGTGCGATCTGGTCGATCCGCTCCAGGACCCTCTGCCGGACCCCCTGATCGAATGTGCGGATCGTTCCCTCCAGGCGGGCCTCCTGCGGGATCACGTTGAAGGCTGTCCCGCTGTGAAGGTTTGTCACGCTGACCACCGCCGTATCGAGCGGCGAGACGTTGCGCGAGACGATCGATTGCAGTGCGCTGACCATCTGCGCCGCGGCGATCACCGGGTCCACGGCCCGGTCGGGGATGGCGCCGTGCCCACCCCGGCCGGTGATCAGGATACTGAAGATCTCCGCGCCCGCCATGACCGGACCTTTCGCCACGCCCACCCAGCCCAGCGGCTTTTCGTTCCACAGGTGCAGGCTGAGAGTCATGTCCACGTTGGGAGCTTCCAGCACGCCGTCGCGGATCATTAGCTCGTTGCCGCCGGTCTCTTCGCCGTTGGTGCCTTCTTCGGAGGGCTGGAAGCAGAGTTTGATCGTGCCCGCCAGCTCTTCGCGCTGCTGATGAAGCATTCTTGCAACGGTTAGACCGATTGCTGTATGTCCGTCATGTCCACAGGCATGCATCGTCCCGGGATTTTTGGATGCGTACTCAGCTCCTGTCTCTTCAGTGATGGGAAGGGCATCCATATCGAAGCGCAGCAGAAGAGTGGGGCCTGCTTGGGCACCTTCAAGCAGACCTACAACGCCCGTTTTTCCAACGCCTTTGGTGACTTCTATGCCCAGTACCTCCAGCTCCTTCGCCACAATACCGCTTGTGCGGAATTCCCGGAATCCAAGTTCCGGGTACATGTGAAAATCACGACGGAGCGCCTTCGTATATTCAAATAGCGATGCTGCCTGAGCTAGAAATTCAATCATGGATTGTTCCTTACATTAAAGACATAATCTGCGGAGCCGGTCTTCATGCTTTAGAAATGGTTCTTTGCTAATCGGTTTCTGATGAAATTAAGAGATCAGCGACGGCATGAACGATCAGGACGTTAGGAGTCTTTTGGATTTTGCCGGCCGGACATTGACCAGAAGAGGATTCTTAAAGGTTCTGCCTGTCAATAAACACTGGCCCGGGCCGAGTGCTGGAATGGTTGACCAGAGAGCTTCGTGAACCCCACCTGTTGTTTGCTTCACAGGCGCTATATTCATCACAGACTTAAGCTGGTGGATGAACCGGGTATTCGCCAGCTCGAAAAGTTCCTCAGGGACATGTCCGGGTTGTTGTGATACCAATGCAAGGGACAGCCAGCGTTTGCGTCCACGCCGGCTGATGGTCTGGAGGTTATCCAGAACCGATTTCATTTTGTTGATGGACTGTTTCGAAACGAAGGTATGCACCTCTTCGATTACGAGCAATATCTTCGGCCGGGCAACTTCCGTATTTGGTATTTTTTCACCGACCGCCGTTTCGGTCACCTTGTTAAACAGGGATTGGAGAACGAAGGCAATTGCTATGTTTCTACTCCTGTCATCTGTCTCAGACACATCAAGGACCGATACCCTTCCGCCAACCATTAATTCGTTTATGGGTAAATAAGGGGTCGTTTCCGTAGGGGTCCAATCAAGCATTCCAGAACGGCCGAGGGTATAGAAAAGCTTGTTCCTGAGCGTATTCGCAGTGCTCTTTTCGATCTCACTGAGACGCGTATAGAACGCTGAATTGGAGAGTACGCCAATTAGATTTTCAAGTGTATAAGGATACGCGGGAACAGCCGTCTGCGGGTCGGCAGCCACTTCCACACGTGAAGTTTGGTTCTGAATGTTTGTTCGTTGGGTTGCTTCAATTGTCCTTTCATACATTCTGAATTCCGGCTCTGAAAACTCCAGAATGTCGGAAACAATCGAAATGTCCAGCTCGGAAATCGGCACTTTGAAGCGGATCGGGTCATCTGCATCCGATGAGCCGGAACTCGGAACATATACTCTGAAATCGTTTATCCCTTCGGGGTCAATGGAATAGTTCTCGCGCAGGATGCGATTCATCTCAGGCCGGTTATCCGGTTCATTCATCTTGACGTACTCACCTTCCACGTCAATAACTACGCAGGCCCAATCTGCCTGGCTGGCTTCTTCCACCAGCACCTGTACAGTATTCGATTTGCCGGAGCCAACCGTGCCAAAAATACCGACATTGAGAGGCAGGAAATTCTTGTTTTCGGTATTTTCACGAACCTCGATTCGATGTTCTTCGTAGCCCATGAGGCTCCCGATTAGCATATTCCCCTCAATGTCAAGGAGTTTGCTCAGTCTTTCAGGAGGAAAGATGCTAATCTCGCTATAAGGTCTTGGACGGGTAAGCGTAGGGATGACACGCTCACCCTGTAGCAATTGTCCCAGCACTTCTATATTACCGAACACATGATACGAGGCTTTGGTCTTGGTACGTGCAGAGGGAAGTTTAGTCGTTTTTGTACTTGAAGAACCAGCCCCAGCCTTCTGAGGAATATGATAGGGACCTTCAACGATTCGCCCTAAAAATTCGATGTTTTGCTCCGCGTCTTTAATGCCTACATAAACCTCCCGCCGGAAAAGGTTTTGAAGGTCTGCCGAGATCATCGCCTCCGAGGTCGTATTGTCTGCTGCTTCCCCATCAAAATTCACTTGACCCAGAATGCCGCTGAATATGGTGCTTTGCAGTGCTTCTTCGACGCTTTTATTGTCCTCGTTTACCTCCGGCTCAAGTGCACCGATGCTGTCAATTCTATTTTCTTGTTGAAGTGCTTGATTATCGTCAGGCATATTTTTCCTCAAATGAGTCCTCAGTGATGAGCCCCTGGCTTTTTGGGATTGGCTTGAAATACCTTAAAAATTATAGCATGGTCTATGGATGGCACCTTTTCAGTTCCATGTCAATTACAGTGAAAGTCCCGGCTCAGGAATGGGGTTCAGGGGATTCCCTTTGGCAGGGAAATCTACCCTGGAAGGATTCCTGTAAAAACGAAGGATTTTAGGTCAAGCGCCGTGGCCGGGAAATATGCAGGTGATCCTGTGCTGGTAAATTTTATCCCAGCTTGCGCGGGTTATGACGTCATCGATGTTCATAAAGGCTGGGTGAAGGTCGCCTGTAAAAGCGTAGCCTTCGTCTAGGATCAGGGTCACGCTGTCATCGCTGTGACCGGGCGTGTGCAGAAGCTCCCCATTCAGCCCGAGCCCGGCCAGGAATCTACGGCTGTCTTCGAGCCGCAGGGTCAGGTTGTCTGTTTCCTTGACTTCCAGATAGGGCAGGGACTTGCCCATAAAATAGTCACCAAACGTGCGAACGTACTCCACCTGGACTTCGGGCAGGACGAATTTGAGACCCTGATTTTTCAACTCCTGTACCAGTCCTGCATGATCCGGGTGGAAATGAGTGACGACCAGGTACTTGAACTCACCGATGGAAACCCCTTTCCGCTGCAGCACTTTTTTGAACTGAGACAGGGTCCCTGGCCAGCCGCAGTCTACGAGCAGTTTTCCGTTTTTGATATCGATGGCGTAGTAGTTTGTGGAAGCATAACCGACGTTGAGGATGTTCATAATGAGATTCTACACACTCGTGAGATTATATGACCTGTACCTCTGTCATCCATTTGACCCAGTGCCAGCCTCTGCGGGATGGAACCACGGCCCGCAGGGGAAACCCATGCGGATGATCCAACACCTGCTCACTGACGTGGGTGGCCAGAAGGATTTCCTGTGCCTGGGCCAGAGTGAAGGGTGCGCTGTACTCCCGGACTCCTCGTAGGATGATCCCTCTTGCCTGCGGGAGAAGCTGAGCCTGTTCCAACAGTTCGAGCAGGAGGATGCCGCGCCAGGTCTGGACTGTGTACCAGCCGCCCGTGCAGTCGAGAGTGGCAGTCACTTCCGAGGTAGGCTGAGTCAGCAGATCCGCATAGGTCCATACCTGTAGCGAACCGACTGTGCCAGTCACACGCAGCGACCAGGTTTCGAGATCGAGCCTGACCTTACCCTGGTCAGCGCCGCTGGTGACCGGGTGGGCATTGCCGGCAAAGGATCCCTCTTCGCGTGAGCCTGTGAAGCGTCTCTGCGTTTTTTCGTTCTCGATGGACCTGGCCAGCGTTTCTGTCAGCCCCCAGCCGGCGATGGCAGCGGCACCCAGACCCATGAGCTTCAATGCCTGTCTGCGCTCGGTGAAGTCCACCTTTTTGGGCTTCAGCCAGTGGTGCCAGGCGTGGATAACAAAGAGAGGAGCCAGCCCCATGGCGATGCCCCAGTGCCAGCCGATGCCGCTGTAGCCAACTCCTGCGAGCCAGATGTAATAGGGACCGATCTGCAGTTTCCATACCAGCACCAGGGCGGCAACGGTCAACATTGCCACGGAAAGGAGGAGGGAAATGAGGACCAGGAAACTCCGGTCAAAGCGGCGGCTCAGCCCGCGGCGCAGAGAGCGAATGGCAATGGCTGCTTTCCATGGGAGTAGAACAAGAAGTCCCCAGCCCGCGATGCGGTGAATTTCAAATAAAGAGGAGGGAAAAGGCCATACGAGACCGTATAAACCCGTTATGCCAAGAATACAGAAGAGGATCAGGATGAGAGTGTTGATGAAACGCAGGTTCGTGCCGTTCATCAGGGATTCCTTTTGTTACTACTAAAGATCTTTTGATTAGCAGATGTGTATTTAAGCCAGGAGATTGCTTCGTCGCTCCTTACAGTCGCTCCTCGCAACGACAGATGTTAGCTATATTTCACCACGCGGAATTTTTCCTCGTACCTCGGGTTTTCGTCGGTGCTGTCCTCGGTGCGGCGGGATTTCATGCGCTCGATGAATTTGTCCGGTTCGCCGACCTGGGTTTTATGCTGCAGCAATGCATCCAGCTTGATGTTCCAGGTCTCGGTGATGTCGACCACCACATTGGGCTGTAGGGTGAGCGAGCACCAGACTTCCTTGGGCATATGCGGCAGGTGGCCTTCGATCAGCAGCTCGGGGAAGAAGACCGGACTTCCGGCCGCAGGAAAGACAGCGTCCATCACAGCCTGGCCGGCGGCGCGGTGATCGGGGTGATTGATCCCGTAGGTTGCGAACAGGGTTTGCGGGTCGCAGGTGACCAGGATGTCCGGTTTGTACTTGCGGATAATGCGGACGATGTCGCGGCGCAGGTCCAGGTCCGGGATGAGATAGCCATCCGGGCAATCCATAAAGTGAACCGCCTGCACGCCGATGACCTTTGCTGCGGCGATCTGTTCCTCATGCCGGATGGCGCACAACGCATCGGGGGTCATGTCCGCGGGTGTGGAGGCGTTGAAGCCCTTATCGCCGCAGGTCAGAAGCTGATAGGTGATGTGATGTCCGGCGCGTGACCAGCGGGCCAGGGTCCCGCCGCAGAAGAATTCGGGGTCATCAGGATGGGCGAGAACGACCAGGATATTTTGGGGCGTATCCCATACATCAGGAAAAGTCATCTTATTAAGTCCAGGCTTTGGTTTTGTGTAGTACAGGCGAGCGATATAAAAAGCAGGGGCGGGATGTTCCCGCCCGCTATAAGGGTTAATTGTTTTTGTTGCGTGCTTTTCCGCAGGTGCATCCGCCGCTGTCGTGGCGGTCACAGGGGGCCTGCGATTTGCGCCGCAGGGCTTCGAGCTCATCCCAGGGCTGCAGATCCTCGCGGTCGAAAGTCTCCACGAAGCGCTTGCCTTCGTCGCCTTCGATCAGCACCATGACCTTGTTGGTCATCGGCAGGACGTCAAGTACCTTGCCTTCGCCCTTGGGTGTGACGACGCGTTTATTGCGCTTCGGAAGCTGCTTGCGGGCTTCGACATACTGCTCATATTCGTAGATGAGACAGCAGCGCAGGCGGCCGCACATGCCGGTGATCTCGTTCGGGGTGAGCGAGATACCCTGGTCCTTGGCCATCTTGATCGAGATCGGGGAAAAATCGGTCAGGAATTTGGAGCAGCAGCGCGACTCAAGGCCGCAGGCGCCCATGCCGCCGATGATCTTCGCCACATCGCGCGGGCCGATCTGCCGCATCTCGATCTGGCAGCTCGGGTACAGGTTGTGCATGTCCTTTTTGAGGGACTTCAGGTCTACCTTTTCCTCGCTCTCCGTGCTGAACAGAAAGGCCAGGCGCGAACCGTCGAAGTTGTACTCCGCGGTAACGATCTTCACGCCCTGGAGCTTTAACTCAGAGACCCGGGCGCGGCAGTTGATCATCGCCTCCGTCTGTTTGGACTGCCAGGACTGGAGCAGCAGCAGGTCACGCGGCGTCGCCCGTCTCTCCACGGACCTCCAGCCGCCCTCCGGCTTGTCGGGGGCGTCCTTCACGACCTGGACCACCTCTCCCAGGTGTTTGCCCCGGGAGGTATCGACGATCACATGCTCGCCAATGCTCACATCAGGCACGGCGGAGGTGTCAAAATGATAGATTTTGCCTACTTTGGTGAAACGTACACCAATAATATTTGGATTCATGGGTCTAATTATACCGTATTGAATATTCCTGGCCGCCAAAATGCCGGACACAGAGGTTTTCCATCTCAACCTGCAATGAAACAGAACGGCAGTGTGCTTGTATGTAGGGGACTTTTCTCGTATTATTTGTGAGAAAATTCGAATTCGAGAAGAGGAGCACCGTCCATGAGCGAGCGCAGGAAGGAACCCCGCCGGAAGCTGATGGCGTTTACGCCGGTCTATGATCTGCACCCGAGAACCCTGCTGGGCTATCTTGGCGACCTGACCCTGCGCGGCGCGCTGGTGGTCGGGGACAAATTGACCACCATCAACAAGGAGACAGAGCTCGAGATCCAATTCCCCAACGACCTGCCAGACATCCCCCGGCTGCGTGTCGAAATCCCGGCCCGGATCGCCTGGTGCCGTTTTGAGGAGGGGCCGCAGGACTATCATATCGGGGCGGAATTTACCGACGTTTCACCCGACCTTGCCGATCTGATCGAGAACATCCTGGCACGCTATCATTTCCGCCATGTGCTTCCCGATCAGGGGCCCGGACCTGGATAACTCTCAGATCGGAGATTGAATTATGAAGACAAGCAATGTCGCCAGGTCCCTGGCGATGTTTATGGTCTCAATCGTGTTTCTCGTTCTGCTGACCGTGTTCGAAGCGTCGATCTCCGGCATGCCGGTGAGTGCCGAACGAATCATCAGCGGCCTGGTGCTGGTGCTGCCCGGGATTCTGGGCGTGATCTTTGGGCTGTTGAGCCTGCTCCGCAGGGAAAACAGACCCTGGCTGGCGGTCCTGGCAACGCTGCTGAATCTGCTCTTTGTCTTCTTTCAGGTAACCATTCTGTCTTTTGCGGGGTAGCGAGTTCGGCTAGGTAATTAGATGGTCGGGGAGGTGGTCGGTGCGGTTGAGATAGGCAATATTGATCTCCTGCTCATGGAAGTCGATGCGGCTGATGGCGCAGTTGTTTAGCACGAACCAGGATTTCAGCCCGTGAGCGGCCTGGCGCCAGGGAGTGTCGAGCAGGGCGAACATCAGATGGACGAAAAAACCACCATGACTGAAAATAGCGACGCGATGTTCCGGTTCCCCTTGCCGATCAGCGTGGCGGGTAATCAGGTCGGCTGCAAATCGCGTGGCCCGCAGCTGGCATTCCTCCTCCGTTTCAAAAGGACGACTGTTCCACCAGCCTGTTCCATTCAGGTGATCGGGGAGAGTCAGTTCCGGGAAATGCTGCTCGAAGTAGGCGCGAGTCTTGCCGGGCAGCCCCTGGAGTTTCATGTCCCCATCCCGCCCAAAAATGCCGCCGCTCTCGTGGATCTGCTCCCAGGCGGCAAAGGGCAGACCCAGGGCGCGGGCGGTCGGCGCGGCCGTGTGGACGGCGCGCTCCATCAGGCTGGTGTAGATGTGGGTCAGCCCAAAGCCGAAGCGGTTCTGAATGTTCCACCCCCTGGAAGGGGTGGTGGTTTGTGCCTCCCTCAGAAATTCGGATACGTAACAGGCCTGTTCGATGCCGATCTCGGTCAGGGCGGGGTCGGGGCTTTCCTTGTAATCAGGATTGTTCCAGTTTGCGTTGTTCTGTGATTGTCCGTGACGGATGAAATAAAGTTGCATATTGAGAGCACCTTGTGTTGGATTTTGTCCGTTCATTATACTTTTAGTGAAGGGCGGTACCGGTCAGACGATTTGACAACCTTGTAGATGCCACTCGGAAACCCTATAATCAACAGGGTTTCCAACGACAAGGAGGTCATTATGAAAGCTGCCGTTTTCTACAACTGCGGGGATGCCAGCCAGGTCCAGATTGCCGATGTGCCTGAGCCGCAGGTCGGACCCGGACAGGCGCTGATCCGTGTCCACGCCAGCGCGTTCAACCATCTGGAACTGTGGGCCCTGCACGGTCCGGCCGACGACAGTTACCGCTTCCCGATGTGGACCGGGTCGGATATCTCGGGCGTGATCGAAGGGCTCGACCCGGACGTGTCAGGCTGGTCGGTGGGCGATGCGGTGGTGGTCAACCCTTCCCTTTCGTGTGAAAAATGCCCACGCTGCCTGGAGGGAGAGGTCAGCCAGTGCGACGAGTATGACATCCTGGGCAGTGCGGGCAACGGCGGCAATGCAGAATATGTGGCCGTGAACGCCGACAAGCTCATGCGCATGCCCGCTGGTTTTGACTTCGTGCTGGCTGCAGCCGCGCCTCTTGCCTACCAAACCGCCTGGCGAGCTTTGGTCAAGCGGGCAAAGGTGCAGGCCGGGGAGCATGTCCTGGTATTGGGTGCGAGCGGCGGCGTGGCTGTCGCGGCGATCCAGATTTGCAGGATGCTTGGAGCGCGGGTCTTCGCGGTCACCAGCTCAGCGGAGAAAATGGAAAAAACGCGTGCCATTGGAGCAGATTTTGCCTTTGACCGAAAAACATCCAATCCCTTTGATGAAGTGCGGCATCTCACGAATGGCCGCGGGGTGGATCTTGTCGTCGAGAACGTGGGCGCGGCCACCTGGAGCGAGTCACAAAAAATCCTGTGCAAGGCCGGCCGCATCGTCACGTATGGCCGCACGACGGGCCGCGAGGCGGTCACAAATCTCTCCCTGCTCTTTTGGAACGAACAGACCCATATCGGCTCGACCATGGGCAGCCTGAACGATTTCCATGAGGTGATGGAGCAGGTCTTCAGCGGAAAAATCGTGCCGGTGGTGGATTCGGTGTATCCGCTTGAAAAAGCGCGGGAAGCATATGAGCGATACGAGCGCGGCGAGCAGTTCGGGAAGATCGTGCTTAAAGTGAATGAATAAAAATACCTGACAGGTTATGCTCATCAGGTATCTTGCAATTCAACACGTACTGTTTATTGAAGTGGTTCAATACGGTGCAATGGTTGATTTTTTGCTGCTCGCTCCCAGAGCTCGATCAACTCATCCTGATGCTGTGATGCCCACTCAACAACCATTCCTAAAACACGGGGTGGCAATTCTCCGGAAATGAGAACATTGGTTTTGATATTTATCTGTGCCTTGAACTCCCCATACTCAGCATGAAAATGGGGAGGCATGTGATCGCCGAAAAACATTTTGATACTGATTCCAAAGAAGCGGCTGATTTCAGGCATGGGAAATTTCTTGCAGTTTTGGTAGAACGTCCTCGGGTCTCTTGCCAGTAAGTTTGAGATAAATTCCTATCCCATCTAGGTCAACATCATTATTCCAAACGAGTTCTCCACTGGAGCCTATTGTCACATTCAAAAAATTGCTGTAGTCATTCCAGAGAGCAAAAACGCCTTTCCCTGCGAAATCTGAAAGGTCGACTTCGCCATTTATGCCATCAGAAAACTTTACGTAAAGGCGATATTTTTCTAATGGTTTTACTTCCTTAAGTGTTGGAATTTTCTCTTCCATAGTTTGATTCTACCATTTTTTAGGACAGGAAAAACCTGACCGGCTTCGCTACACGGTCAGGTCTCATATTACCAATTGCCGCTTACCAACCCCTTTATTCCACAATATTGATCGGCATCTCGTTCCTGGCGCTCAGCGCCGCGACGCTGACCTGAGCGGCGATCTTTTGCGAGATCTCCACCAGCGCGGTTGCGGCGGCCGATTCGGGGTGACTGACGACGATCGGTTTCCCGTGGTCTCCGCCAATGCGCACATTCTGTTCCATGGGAATTTTGCCGAGGAAGGTCGACTGGGTCGCTTCGGCCAGCCGTTCGCCGCCGCCTGAGCCGAAGATGTCCATGCGTGTGCCATCCGGGAGATCCAGGTAGGACATGTTCTCGATGATGCCCAGGATGGGGACTTCCAGCGTGCGGAACATGTTAAGGCCGCGGCCTGCATCCTCGAGCGAAACCAGCTGCGGCAGGGTGACGATCACTGCGCCGCTCAACGGCAGCGCCTGGGCAAGTGAAAGAGCGGCATCGCCTGTCCCGGGGGGCAGGTCGACGATCAGGTAATCGAGCTCTCCCCATTCCACGTCGCCCAGGAACTGGCGGATGGCGGAGTTGAGCATCGGTCCGCGCCAGATCAGCGGCTGGCCGGGTTTGACGAGCAGGCCCATCGAGATCATCTTGATGCCATGGGCCTGGGCGGGGATCAGGCGCTGTCCCTGGGGGGGCGGCAGCTTATCCACGCCGAGCATGGTGGGGGTGTTCGGCCCATAGATATCGGCGTCCATCAGGCCGACGCGGGCGCCGCTCTGGGCCAGGGCTACGGCGATATTGACGGAAACGGTCGATTTGCCGACGCCGCCTTTGCCCGAGCCAACCGCGATCGCATTGCGGATCGGCATATTGACCAGGCCGCGCATGCGCCCGTCATTGGGGACATCCGAGTCCATTTTGATGTTGACGGTCTTCACGCCTTCCACCGTCATCGCCGCCTGCCGCGATTCCTTTTCGATCCGGCCGCGCAGGGGGCAGGCAGGGGTCGTGAGCATCACGGTGAAAGAGACCTGGTCGCCGTTGATCTCCAATTCCCGGATCATATTCAACGTAACCAGATCCTGGTGTAATTCAGGTTCCTGGACTTTGCTAAGCGCTGCGAGGATTGCTTCTTTTGTGATTGTCATTAAATTTCCTGTTATTGCAGGGGCGGACACCCCCTTCGGGGATGCTACGCGAGCTATCCGCTCCTACGGTCTATGCAGAGGGTGAGGTTGTAGCTGCCGCTGCTGCTCCGGCCGCCTTGGCTGCCTTGGCTGCTTCCTTGGCTTTACGCTCGGCCTCATTACGCTCGTAATTCTCGGGCCGAATGGCCTTGTAATAGGAGGCAGGCTTGAGCAGTTTTTCCATATTGTAAACATTGCGCGAGTAGGATGCGATCTCGAAATCGTGGTCCATGATGATCGCGTCGAACGGGCAGTACTCGGCGCAGAAACCACAGTTCATGCAGATATCGGCGTCGATGTAGAACTCGGTCGGCTCAGGGATGGGACGTCCCGTGTTCGGATCGTTGGAGCGCACGATCCAGATGCACTGCGGCGGGCAGACCTTGGCGCATATGCCGCAGGAGGTACAGCGCACCTCCTTCTTTCCTTCCGCGCCTTCATCGTACACTAGGAAGGGCAGATAGCGCGACTCTTCGGGCTGGAGGAGCCGCTCTTCCGGGTATTGAACTGTAAAGATGCCGCGTGTCTTCGAACTCGAGCGATGGGCGACGCCTTCTGCGCTGTTGTAGCGCTTCTTGCCGCGCAGCAGCCAGGAAATGTCATCGAGATATGTATCCCAGAATCGCTTCCAGGTGACGCTCAAGCCTTTAAGAATACCTTTTCCATACATAGTGAGGTTCTCCTGTTTCAAGTATGAGGTGTCAGGTTGCAGGCTCAATAACCTGACACCTCATACCTTGTACCTGATACTTATCTATCCAGCTCGCCCATCACAATATCGAGCATGCCGAGCAGCGCGACAAAGTCCGCGATCTTGGTGCCGATGCACATCTGCTCGAGGGCGGTGATGTTGACGAACGAGGCCGGGCGGACATGGTAGCGCCAGGGATTCGGTTTGCCGGTCGAGACCACATAGAAGGCCAACTCGCCCTTCGGCGATTCAATCCGCCCATACGACTCACCGGCCGGCACACGGACCTGGTAGGCAGGTTTCTGCGAATTGATCGGACCGGCAGGGATCTGCCTGACGGCCTGTTCCAGGATGCGCAGCGACTGGCGGATCTCGTCGATGCGGATCAGGTAGTTATCATACATGTCGCCGCTTGGGCGTGTAGCCACGTCGAAGTCGAAACGGTCGTAGATCGAGTAGGGATCGGCGCGGCGCAGGTCATACGGCACGCCCGCGGCACGCAAGACGGGCCCCGTCACGCCAAATTTAATGGCGGTCTCGCCATCCAGGACCTTGACGCCCCTCAAACGAGAGACCAGCACTTCGTTCTCCGTCAGCAGGCGGTCCATCTCATCGGTCTTGGCCTGCAGGCGGTCGAAGACCAGGTCCTTGATCTTCTGCATGACGTCCTCGGGCACGTCACGGACCACGCCGCCGAAGCGCAGGTAGTTGCACATCATGCGCGAGCCAGCCACGGCTTCGAAGATATCGAGGATCAGCTCACGCTCTTCGAAGGCATACAACGCAGGAGTGTACATGGCGCCCAGGTCGTTGAGCAGCATGCCGATGAAGACAAAGTGGTTCTGGATACGGCTGAGCTCGGCCATGATGACCCGGATGTACTCGGCCCGCTCCGCCACAGGGATCTTCATCAGCCTCTCGACCGTGATCGCATAGCCCAGGTTGTTGCTCATCGAGTTGAAGTAGTCGAGGCGGTCGGTGAACGGCATGTTCTGCAGGAAGGTGTTGCGCTCGCCGATCTTGTCGTGGTTGCGGTGCAGGTAGCCGACGACCGGCTTCAGGCCGACAATGGTTTCCCCATCCAGGGTGATGGCTGCGCGGAACACACCATGGGTGGACGGGTGCTGGGGGCCCATGTTGACCACGATACGGTCGGTGGTCATGCCATCCTCGCTCTGCACGGTGTAGCGCTTGAGCGAGCTGTAGAGCATCTCGTCCCCTTCGGGGATCCATTTCTCGGGGTCGAAGTTCTCGGGAAACTTCAAATTGTCATTCAGCGGATTTTTTTCCTCGGCCATGAAGAACTTGCCATCCGGCCAGCGGCTCTTGAAGGGTTTGAGGTCCTCTTCGTAGAAGGGCTCCTTCCAATCCTTGCGCATGGGATGGCCTTCATAGCCTTCCCACATCAGGATGCGGCGCAGGTCGGGATGCCCGGTAAACTTGATGCCGAACAGGTCCCAGGCTTCACGTTCCTGCAGGTCGGCGCTGGGATAGATCTCGATCAGTGAGGGGACTTCGATTGGGTCAACGCGCGGAACCTGGACGCGGAAGACCAGCCCGGGTCCGCCGGTGGTCTTGTAGGCGTGGTAAACCACTTCCATCTTCGCATCGGGGAGGTAATCGACGGCGGTGACGGCGGTCAGCAGGTCGAAGCCGAGCTCGTCGCGGATGGCGGTGGCGACTTCGACCAGGCTGTCCTTTTCGACAATAAAGCCCGAAAATCCCGGGCGCGTATCGGCGGTGACCACGCCGGGAAAACGGGCCGCCAGGTCGGTCGTCTGGGGAGGAAGCGTGACGGTCATCTCTTTATCCTTCCTTCTGGGCAGCCGCTGCAGCGGCTTTGATCTCTTCATTGCGGCGCGGGTCGATC
>DASUOS010000041.1:0-12080 GCA_036276515.1 Anaerolineales bacterium
GGACCCAGTCGGCCCTACGATTTTTTTTTACCACAAGCTTGAAATCGGGCGGGACCGAGACCAGGACCACGGTAATGTTGTCGTGCCCGCCGCGCGAGTTGGCCAGGTCGACCAGCGCCCGCGAGGCTTCCTTCAAAGTGGTCCGCGTCCGGATGGTTTCCAGGATCTCATCGTTCCAGACCAGGTCGGTCAGGCCGTCACTGCACAGGAGCAAGACATCGTCGGACAGGAGCTGCACGCCCTGGTTCTCCTCCGCCTGGCGGTCACCCTCATTATCGAAGAACTTGAGCCGGAAATCGGGGTCGGGCGGCTCGGGCGAGCCCAGATAGCGGCGGATGACATGCACGTTCGGATGCTCGCGCGCCATCTCAGGCGTCAGGATGCCCTTCTCGATCGCCTCCTGCACCCAGGTGTGATCCACGGTCAACTGCTGGATGCGACCGCCGCGCATCAGGTAGATGCGCGAGTCGCCAACGTAAGCGGTATACAGCTTGTCGCCAATGATCCAGGCAATGGCGCAGGTGGCGCCCATGCCCTTCAGGTTGTCGTTCGAGGCGGAGTGAGCGGCGATCGCGTCGCTGGCCTCGATGACTGCCTCTTCAATCGTCTGGCGGATATGGCGCCCATCGCTCTTTGCCACCAGCTGCATGATGTGGTTGACCGCCAGCTCCGCGGCAACTTCCCCGGCCCGATGCCCGCCGATGCCGTCTGCCAGCACGGCGAAGATCGAAGGGACCGGGTCCCGGTCGTCGAGCACAAACGAGCTGACGGCATAACGGTCTTCGTTGTTCTTGCCCGTCATGCCGGCGTGGGTTTGTGCCTCGACGTTGAGGTGAGCGCGAGCGGTGCGGATCATACTGTGGACTCTATTTCTTCATGACGATCTTGGGCTCGGGCTGTGCCGGGGGCCGGTTCAGGTCAAAGCGGTACGCCAGCTGGCCAAAGTCGATGCGGTCCCCATGCGCGAGGCGCACGCCTTCGCGCGTTATGGGTTCGAAATTCACCCAGGTACCCGCGATCGAGCCATGATCGTAGATGATGAAGGTTCCGTCCTCCGTCTGTTTGATTCGGGCGTGCAGCGGCGATATGGATGGATCGTCGAGCACACGCTTCGATTGTACCGGGTCTGTGCCAAACGTCATATCCTTTTCGGACAGGGGAATGGGCACGGCGCTGGCCGGTTCTCCACCGTTGGTCAGCCGGGTGAGGTAGGCGGGGGCCTCGGGCAGGCGCGCCGGTTTGGTCTGGAATTTCTCGATGATCTTGCGCGGCTGGGTCTTGGATTTTTTCGCGGCGGAGGCAGGCGGCTCGTTCACCGCAATGACGGGCTGGGTGAGCGGGTCTTCCATCTTCTGCTGCCTCGCCTTGCGCCGGCGGAGAAAGGGGATGCTCAGCCGCCCGCGCAGCAGAATGCCCAGCAATAAGAGTCCCGCCAGCCCGATCGCGCCCATAACGATCTCGGAGCTATACTTCCCAAACAGGCCGCGGATGCCGCGCGGCGGCTGGACCACGGTCATGGTGATGGTAGTTGCGTTGCTCGACCCACTCAAGCCCAGTATATCCTCCACTTCGGCAACGACTTCGTGCGGACCACTGGCATCATAGGCATCCAGTTCCCAGATGAATGTTTCGAACGGCTCCGTGGTGTTCTCATCCACAACCTCGCCGTCCACATAGAGGATGGTGCGCTTAATCTGGCGCGGATGGCCGTCGGGGAATTCAACGAGGATCTCGACGAGCTGTTCCGAGGGTGTCAGCTGCTCTGCATACGGATCGTCGGCGGGCGGCTGGCGCTTGATCTGCAGGGGCGGCGAGACAAAGATGGGATTGGGCGGCTCGACGTCCACGTTGAAGGTCCGGTCTGGGGCACGGATCGGTCCCTCTGATGTGTCCACCGAGAGGCTCAACGAGTGATCGCCGCTCTCCTTGGCCGAGGAAGTATAGGTCAGCGAATAAATATTGCGCAGAGGTGCAAAGTACAGGTTGGGATCGGGCAGGGGCTCCACGCCCGAAAAGGCAAAGAAGGCGCCGTTGGTCTGCTGGGCCAGCGTACGGAAGGCATTGGCGCTGGGCGAGCTGAACTGGGTATCACCATCCACGAACCAGACGAAGACACGCACTTTGGTGTCGACCGCCTGCTGGATGAACGGCGCAATGGCCTCCTCGATGCTCGGGTCGTCCATATGCGGCGTGATGAACAGGATGGCGCGCTTCATGCCTGACTGCAGGGCAGGCGCGTTGACCGTATCCAGGGCAATGGCGAGCGATTGCAGGTTCGGGGTGGTCGTGCGGAAATCCGGCTTGAACGAGCTCAGGCTGACAAACCAGTCCTGTGCGCTGGCATGGCTGATCAGCGATCCCGATAAGGAAACCAGGCTCAGGTCGTCCTGCGAATCGGCCGGCTGGGCGTTGGCCCAGATGCCCAGCGCTTCCACGATCCGGGTGAAGCGATCGATGCCACTCCCGTCGCGAACGGCCAGCGGGGGACCCGGGTTGACGGCCACCACCATTTGAACGGGGATGGGTGTTTCGGCCAGGGCATCGACCGGGCGCGGCTGGCTGTCTTCATAGACCGTGACCCGGGCCGGGTCCAGACCGGAGATGAATTCGCCGCTGGAATTGAATACGTCCACGAGCACGGTGACCTGGGGAAAGGTGCGCGCTTCGATGGACGTGATCTCTGCATAAGCCTCCGCCTGGGCGCGCGCCGAGGTTTGGGTCGCGCAGAGCAGGCAGAGGCTGAGCAGGAGCAAAAGGAATCTACGCATTCGCCTCGATGATGACCGGCGCGTTATCCTGCGGCCTGACGAGACGCATGTAGGTCAGCGTCCAGGCCGCTTCGGTGTAGGACACCACGATCCCATTGAGCAGCAGGGAGACCGGAATATACAGGCACAGGCAGACGCCCATAAGCGCCAGCGGTGTCCAGTTCTGTCCTTCGCCGGCCATAAAGGTCAACACTGCCGAGACCGCTACAATGAACACCGGGATTGCGATAATGAACCCGGCCACCAGGCCCAGCACCGCCAGGATGATCGCCATGACGATGATCGGTCCCAGGTTGTTGCGGAAGATGTCCCAGCCGCGGCTGAGCGAAGGCAGAACGCCCGCATCCTCCAGCACGATTGCATTCTGCGCCTGGCGGACGATCATGTTGATGACAAAGCCTACCGGGACCAGCAGGCACAGACAGCCGATCAGGAGCGGAAGCGACGCCAGAAAACCCAGAGCGACGGCATCACTGCCCTCGCTCGCCGAGATGAGCATCAGGGCGAAACCCGCGGCAACCACCGCGATCAGGATGGCGAACGGGAGCCCCACAACGAGGGACAGGCCGAACATGCGCCAGAAGTAGGGCGTGCTCTCGCTGAAAAGCTGGCCGAAGACCAGGTTCGCATCTCCGCCTTCCACCTGCCAGGTGCCGCGGATCAGACCGATCTTGCCGATGGTGCTCAGGAAGATCGTCAGGATCCAGATCACACAGACCAGGGCGATCGTGATCGCTACAAAACTGGTCACGTTCTGGGCGATCCAGTCGAAGAACTGTTCGAGCTGGGGCGGTATGTTCATATCCGGACCCTCGGTATTGAACCCGGAATTTCCTCCGCCGCCGTTCCCGCCGCCTCCGCCGCGGCCACAGCTGGCCAGAATGCCAAAGATCCAGAGCACACGGTGTTTCCAGATGATCTGCCAGGCGCGGGATAGTACTTCTCCAAAGTTGAAACTCATATTGACTCCTTGAACTGTGGGCTATTGGGATGTCGGCTGCAATACAGTCGAGCGTGTCAAACGCAGATAGATGATCATAAAGGCCGATTTCATAAAGGCCAGGGAAAAGCCCTGGACCAGCGCCAGGACCGGCAGCAGGACCAGGCTGATGACCAGCAGGATCCAGCCGAAAAGCTGAAAATTAAATTCGGATTGCGAGCTCTCGACGATCAGCGGCAGAAAGAAGAAGGGGGCCATGAACGGCAGGGTCACGATCGAGCTCAACAACAGGATCCCAAAGTAGATGACCAGTGCAACCAGCACGAACCGCCAGAAATGCGCCTTGAGCAGGGCCCAGCCGCGCTCGATAGCCGCTCTGACACCCAGGTTGTCGGCGACCACGGCGGCCTGCGACTGCTCCACCAGGGAGTAGGCCAGCAGCATGGCCGGGTAGAGCAGTAAGAACAAGGGCTGGAGACAGATCATCCCCAGCCCCATGGTGACGGTACCGACCAGCATCATACATCCAAACAACAGCAGGAACACAATTGCGATCGCGGCCCCGACCGCCACGCTCACCCCCAGGACACGCCAGAAATAATCGAGCCCATCCTGGAACAGGTCCCGGAAGGGGAGCCGGTCGCTGCCATTCTCGACGCGCAGGACCCCCAGCAGGGAGGATGCCGCACCGGATGCATACAGAAGCACCGACAGCGCCGTCAGGAACAGGTTGAATGCAATGAACGCCGAAAGGTAGGTGGGCGAATCGACGACATCCTGGTTGATCAGGGCGTTCGGTCCGATAAAGAACATGGGAATAAAAACAATGGGAATAAATAGAAAGCTGAGCAGGATGGGAAACATATTAAACACCCACAGGACCTTGTGTTTCCAGGTGATCTGCCATGCGCGGGTGAGCACTTCCCCTACATCGAAGTTCACACGACCTCCACAATCGACAATCTAAAATCGTCAATCTCAAATCCACAATCCAAAATCGTAAATCCCCTCACTCCCATTCGATCGTTGCCGGGGGCTTGCTGGTAATATCATACACGACCCGGTTGATTCCGTCTACTTCATTAATAATTCGGCTGGAGATCCTGGCCAGCAGCTCGTGGGGCAGGCGCGCCCAGTCGGCGGTCATAAAATCCTCGGTGGTCACCGCCCGGATGGCAGCCGCCTCCTGGTAGGTGCGCTGGTCACCCATCACGCCCACCGAGCGGACGGGCAGCAGGACGATGAACGCCTGGGACGTCTCGGCCCCCTTACCTAGAAAACCTGCTTTGGACAATTCCTCGATGAGAATGGCGTCCGCCGACCGCAGACGGGCGACGCGCTCAGGCGTTACTTCCCCAAGACAGCGCACGGTCAGCCCGGGACCCGGGAACGGCTGCCGCCAGACCAGCGACGCCGGCAGCCCGAGCGCCTCACCGACAGCACGCACTTCGTCTTTGAACAGGTAGCGCAGCGGCTCAACCAGCTCGAACAGCATATCCTCCGGCAGGCCGCCCACGTTGTGATGCGATTTGATCTTCTGCGCCTTGCTGCGGTCCGGCGCGGACGATTCGACGACATCAGGATAGATCGTCCCCTGTACTAAAAATCTTGGCTGGCCTGCCTGGTTGGCCTGTGCTTCGAACACCCGGATAAATTTCTCACCAACGATCCTTCGTTTTTGCTCCGGCTCGGTCACCCCCGCCAGGGCCGACAAAAACTCCTCGCTGGCATCGACTGTGATCAATTCTGAATGCAAATGATCCCGGAACGCCGCAGCGACCTGTTCCCCTTCATTCTTGCGCAGCAGCCCGGTATCCACAAATACCGCCACCAGCTGGTCGCCCACCGCCTCATGGACCAGCGCCGCCGCGACCGATGAATCCACGCCGCCCGAGACCGCCGCCAGTACGCGTTCTCCTCCCACCTGTTTGCGGATCCGCTCGACCGCTTCCTCGATAATGGATTTCGGGGTCCATTCTGCTTTCACGCCGCAAATGTCGAGCACAAAACGGCGGAGCAATTTCTCGCCGTTCGGCGTGTGATGAACCTCGGGATGGAACTGCACGCCAAAATACTTGCGCTGCAGATCGCCCATCGCCGCATAGGGACTGTTGCCGCTGCGCGCCAGGGCAATAGATCCCTCAGGCAGCCGGGTGATGCGGTCACCATGAGACATCCAGACTGTAGAGAGATCGGAGAGCAGGGGAGCAGGGGTAAGGGGTTCGATGTTGGCATGACCGTATTCCCGCTGGGCGGATGGGTCCACCTGGCCGCCGAGGGCGTGAGTGAGAGCCTGCATGCCATAGCAGATTCCCAAAATGGGAAGACCTGTTTTGAGGATGAAATCCTGGATATAGGGCGCATTCTCTTCATAGACCGAGCGCGGTCCTCCCGAGAGGATGAATCCCTTCGGCGCAATGGAGAGGATCCTGTCCATGGGCGCGTCCCAGGGGAAAAGCTCGCAATAGACCTGCGCTTCACGTACTCGCCGGGCAATGATCTGCGCATACTGGGAACCGAAATCGAGGATGGCGATGGAGTCCATGTCTTTATGTTTCAGGTCAAAAGTTGAATGTCGAAGGTCTCGGGTTGACCTTAAACCTTGAACCTTTGACCTTCAACCTCCGAGATGAGATGAAAATGCAGCTGGGGGAAATCCTGGTATTCCCCTCCGTTGACGATCAGACGATAGGCGGAGAGCTGAAATTCCTCCACCAGGCTCTGGACGGTGGCGTACAGATCGCTGAGGAACGCGGCATCCCTGGAATCAAATTCCTTGAGGGAGACGACCGCTTTCTTGGGCACAAGCAGCACATGAAATTCGTAGGATGGCTTCGGATGGTAAAACGCGAGCAGTGTCTCCGTTTCGCGCAGTCGCTGCAGAGGAAGGGCAAAACTCATATGCTCAAAAATCCAGCCGATTAAGCGCCTGACCCATGGAATCCATAACCCTCTCCGCACAGCCACCATCCGACTTGGGACATTCAACCTTAAATCCTATCCCGGCTGTCCAAACACAACCTTCTCCTCATCCATCTCCGTGATGCAGGCCAGAGAATGGATGGGAACGCCAAGCGGTTTGAGGGCCGCACGGCCGCCTTCGAAGATCTTTTCGATCAGCGCGCCGATTCCGACGATCCGCGACCCCGAGGCCTCTGCCAGCCGCGCCAAGCCCAAAATGGTCTGTCCGCTGGCCAGGAAGTCGTCGATGATCAGTACCTTTTCATTGTTCGCCAGGTACTCCGGCGAAACGATCAGCTCCACCATCCGTCCCTTGGTGTGGGAGGGCGCCAGGGTCAGATAGACCTGGTCGGGCATGGTGATCGGCTTGTGCTTGCGGGCGTACACCACCGGCAGGCCGAGATGGATGGCAGTCGTCAGAGCGGGAGCGATGCCGGAGATCTCCGCCGTCAGCACCTTGGTCGCGCCAACCGAAGCGAAGAGCCGGGCGAATTCCCGTCCACAGATATCCATCAAAAGCGGGTCGACCTGGTGATTGACAAAGCTGTCCACTTTTAAAATTCCCCCGCCAAGAACCCTGCCATCGCGCAGGATGCGTTCTTCGAGTTCCTTCACGTGCGCCTCCTTGACCTGACAGTTTTGGTGATTGTACCATCCCCCACCCTAACCCTCCCCCAAATACGAAATGAGAGCTCTCCGTAAAAATTAAATTTTATATTTCGTATTTGGGGGAGGGTGCCGACACTTGCACCTGGAGCAAGTGCAGGTGATGCGGGTGGGGGTTGGGGCCATGTGTTAGAATCTCTCCCCGTGACCGAGACACCTCACCTGATCCTTGCCTCCAATTCGCCGCGCCGCCGTCAGCTGCTGGCGCTGACCGGCCTGCCGTTTACCGTCAAAGTTGCCGATGTGGATGAGACCGCATATCCGAACGAAAACCCGGCGGAGTACGTCTTAAGGCTGGCGGAGACAAAGGCACGCGCCATCCCGGCTGGGGCGGACCAGGTCATCCTGGCTGCGGATACAACCGTAGTTGACCGGGAGGCTATCCTTGGCAAACCGGCTGATGACGAGGAAGCGGCCGCGAAGCTGAGGCGTCTGCGCGGTAAAACACATCAGGTCTACACCGGGATCGCCCTGCTGCGCCAGAGCGATGGCCAGCTGCTCAAAGACATCTGTGTCACCGATGTGCCCATGCGCGACTACTCCGACGAAGAAGTACAGGCATATGTAGCCACCGGCGACCCGCTCGATAAAGCCGGCGCGTACGCGATCCAGCATCCCGAGTTCCGTCCCGTCGCACGCATGGACGGCTGTTTCGCCAGTGTGATGGGACTGCCCGTCTGCCACGTCATCCTGCAACTGAGAAAGATGGACATCCAGCCAGCCACGGATTTTTTCAAAAGCTGTGAGACCCTTCTGGAATATAACTGCCCGGTTTCGAGTGCGATCTTGAATGGCGAGATGTAATTTTGGAGTGCGACGGCTCGCCGTCGCTTCGTATTGTAAATGCACTCCAAATTTGAAAGGCAAAGCATGAAATTTTTTCGCTGGATAAACATCGTCGTCATCCTCGCATTTTTAAGTGCCTGTGCTCCCGGGGGGATCGAGCTGCCCGGTATCCCCACTGAGACGGCTCTGCCAACGCCGCAGGTCACGATCAATTCCGTGCCCAGCGTGGATGAGGCGCTCAAGGCCTATCTCGACGCCTTCAAAGCGGACGATTACAACGCCATGTATGCAAAGCTGAGCAAGGTCTCGCAGGATGCCAATACGCTGGAGGATTTTGCCTTCCGAAACCGCGAAGCGATCAATACCATGAGCGCCGGTTCGTTCGATTACGAGGTCCTGTCCTCGCTCGTAAATCCTCATTCGGCTGAGGTGTCGTACCGGGTCACGTATCACACGGCGCTGGTCGGTGACATCCAGCGCGACATCGTTGCCAGGTTCGTGCTTGAAAATGACGAATGGAAGCTCAACTGGGAGCCGGCGCTGATCCTCCCCGAGCTGACCGGCGGGTATATCCTGCGCATGGACTACAGCATCCCGGCCCGCGGCAACATCTACGACCGTGACGGCGATGCGCTTGTCGCGCAGTCAGATGCCTATGCCTTCAGCATCCTTCCAGGCAATGTGACCGAGGACAGCCAGGGAACCCTGCTTTCAGAGGTTTGGAATTTATGCGGCAACAGCCCGGAGCTGCTGGCGCAGGAGATCTTTAATACACCTGCTCAGTTCCCCATTCCTCTGTGCGTAGCCTCGGCCGACGAATCGGAACGGATCCGCTCCATCGCTCCCAGCGGCCTGGAATGGACTCCCTATAACTCCCGTTATTATTTTGAGCAGGGCACCGCCTCTCATGTAGTGGGCTATGCTCTTTCTATCTCGCCGGAAAACCTGGATGAATACCGGCGCCAGGGCTACCAGGGCAATGAACGGGTTGGCGCGGATGGCATCGAGGCCTGGGCGGAGGAGTACCTGGCAGGCCAGCACGGCGGCGCCCTGTATGTGATCGACCCCGCCACCGGCACGCCCGTCACCAAGGTGGGCGAAAGCGCTCCTCAGCCCGCCGACTCGGTCTTCCTGACGATCGACCGCGACCTGCAGGCGCAGGCCCAGGAGGCGATCGAGGGCTTTGTCGGCGCGGTGGTCGTCCTCGAGCGCGATACGGGCCGCGTGCTGGCCATGGCGTCCTCCCCCGGCTTCGATGCGAACATGTTCTCGGCGGGCAATCCGAATGGCGCCGCGCAGTATGCCGAATTGAACCAGAGCTTTTCCTCGCCTCTTCTCAACCGCGCCACCCAGGGTCAATACCCGCTGGGCTCGGTGTTCAAGATCATCACCATGGCAGCCGGCATGGAGAGCGGGTTGTTCGTCCCCGAATCGACACTGGATTGCCAGTATACCTGGACCCGCCTGTCGGACCAGATCCGCTATGACTGGACCTGGGAGCACTGCCAGGACAGGCAGGCCGCCGGGCAGGACTGCAATGACTTTAGCGATAGCGTCCCTTCAGGTGTACTGACCCTGCCCGAGGGTCTGATGCGCTCCTGCAACCCGTTCTTCTATGAGATCGGGTTCACCCTCTATCAGCAGAACCGCGCCAACGACATTGCCAACATGGCCCGCGCTTTCGGCCTCGGCGCGCCGACCGGCATCGAGATCCCCGAGCAGCCCGGCCGGATCGTAGACCCCGTCTCGGCTATCGACATGGTCAACCAGTCGATCGGTCAGGGAGAAGTGCAGGTCACACCGCTGCAGGTGGCCCGGTTTATCGCTGCGCTTGGCAACGGCGGCACTCTGTACCGGCCCCAGCTGGTGGAGCGGATCGAGCCGGTGGATGGCAGTGCGGCCAGGCTGGCTTTCAAGCCGGAGGCGCAGGGCACCCTCCCGGTCCAGACCTTCCGCCTGGAGGTCATCCAGCAGGCGATGATCAACGTGGTCTCGAATCCGCGCGGGACGGCCAACTTCCGCATGCGTGGGATGTCGATCCCTGTGGCCGGCAAGACCGGGACGGCCGAATCCGGCTCGGGGGAGCCGCATGCCTGGTTCGCGGGGTATACCATGGCGGAAAATCCGAACCTACCGGATATCGCCATTGCCGTCATCCTCGAGAACCAGGGCGAAGGCTCAGACTGGGCGGCGCCGGTCTTCAAGCGCGTGGTCGAGTCTTATTTTTATGGCTCGCCGCGCACGCTGTACTGGTTCGAATCCAACTTCGGCGTGACGGAAACGCCCACCCCGTTCGGCGGCATCCCGACCGAGACAGACGATGACGATAATAACGAGTAAAATAAGGCAGAGATACCCAATTTGTGAGTGAGTCTGAACGAACAGGTTTGATCATTAAAGCCCAGTCGGGTTTCTTCACAGTAGAGACCGGGCAGGGCTTTGTTGTTTGCCAGCTGCGCGGCAAGCTCAAGCAGGGACGCTCCCTGGGAGACATCGCCGCGGTCGGGGACCGGGTGCGCATCACGGTCCTGCCGGATGGGAGCGGCGCGATCGAGGAGGTCCTGGAGCGCAAGCGGGCCATCGTCCGCCTCGATCCGCGGCCGCAGGGCGAGTATAAACAGATCCTGCTGGCTAATCCCGACCAGGCGGTCTTCGTCTTTGCCTGTGCCAATCCAAGCCCCAGGCTCAAAATGCTCGACCGTTACCTGGTCATCGCTGAAAAGCAGCAGGTCCCGGCAGTGATCGTAGGCAATAAGATCGATCTGGTGGACGAACCCCAAAAGATTTTTGGTTTATATGAGTCGATTGGCTACCGCGTGATCTATACATCCACCAAACAAAAGGTCGGGCTGGCCGAGCTGGAGGCAGCTCTACGAGGCCGGGTCAGCGCGCTGGCGGGGCCGAGCGGCGTGGGCAAGTCGAGCCTGTTGAACTTGATCCAGCCGGGTCTGGGGCTGGCCGTGAACGAGATCAGCTCAGCGCTCAACAAGGGCCGGCATACCACGGTCACACGCCAGATGTTCCCCATCGAAGGCGGCGGGTATGTGGCCGATACCCCGGGCTGGAAGTCGCTGGCCCTGTGGGATACCGAGCCCGAGGAGCTGGATGCCTACTTCCCCGAGCTGCGCGAGCTTGTCCGGAACTGCCAGTTCAGCGATTGCACCCACACCCATGAACCGAGCTGTGCGGTGCTCGATGCGTTGAAAGCAGGTACAATCCACCCGGATCGCTATGAATCCTATTTACGCCTGCGTTCCGGCAGAGATTGAACACTGGAAACTGCTCACTGAATACTGACCCCTGGACCTCATGACAGACAACTGGAACCTCATCGGCCATGAATGGGCTGTGGATATGTTGAAGAAGCATGTCATCCACGGGACCACGCGTCACGCCTACCTCTTCGCGGGACCTCCCGGTATCGGCCGCCGTAGCCTGGCGCTGCGCTTCGCCCAGGCCTTGAACTGCCCGACCCCCAGCGAGCCCGGTGTGCCGTGCGGCCAGTGCCGCGACTGCAAACAGATCGAAGCCATGCAGCACGCCGACCTGACTATCATCCAGGCCGTGGATGAAGATGGAAAACCCAAACCAGGCGGCACGCTGAAAGTGGACCAGATCCGCGACCTGCGCAGGATGATCACCTATAAACCCTATCAATCCAGATATCGCATGGCGATATTCCTGCGGTTCCATGAGGCAAATGAGTCGGCGGCCAATGCCCTGCTGAAAACGCTCGAAGAAGCACCTTCCTATGCAGTCCTGGTCCTGACTGCCGACAATCCTGAGCAATTATTACCCACCATCGTCTCAAGATGTGAAGTGCTGCGGCTCCGACCGCTTGCGATCGATGAAGTCCGGCAGGCCCTGGAGGAAAAAGGCTTCGAGACCCATCAATCCAAATGGATCGCACATATCTCCGGCGGACGGTACGGGTATGCCCGGCGCCTGATCGGCAGCGA
>DASUOS010000042.1:0-4067 GCA_036276515.1 Anaerolineales bacterium
TGAGGCCGGGCGCGAGGATGCCAGCATCACGTATTTTGTCGTGGAAAATGGCCAGGCGCGCATCCCCGATTACGATCATGAGAATCCGATCTGGGTGGAGGAGGCGATCGTCTACGGAGTTATCCCGCGCTTGTTCGGGAGCCCGGGCGCCGTGGCGATCCAGGATAAGCTCGATGAACTGGCCGATTTGGGTGTCAATGCCATGTGGCTGGCCCCGATCAACTCGACGCCAGACTATGGCTATTCTGTGACCGACTACTTCGAGCTGCGAGATGGCTTCGGCACAAAAGAGCAGTTCCGTGAGATGGTCCGGGCGGCTCACGAGCGCGGCATACGGGTGTTGATGGACTTTGTCCCCAACCATACATCGAGTGAGCATCCCTATTTCAAAGACACGGTCGAAAAAGGACAGGACTCGCCCTACTGGGATTTCTATGACCGGGATGAAAACGGGAAGTACACCTACTACTTCGACTGGACACACCTGCCCAACCTGAACTACGATCATCCGGAAGTGCGCCGCATGATGCTCGAAGCCTTCTCGTATTGGGTGCGCGAGTTCGACGTAGATGGCTTCCGCGTCGACGCCTGCTGGGGCGTCCAGCAGCGCCGCCCGGATTTCTGGCCCGAGTGGCGGCGTGAGCTCAAGCGAATCAAACCGGATCTGCTTCTATTGGCCGAAGCCAGCGCCCGCGACCCGTACAACTTCGACAACGGCTTCGACGCGGCCTACGACTGGACCGAAAATCTGGGCCAATGGGCCTGGGGCCAGTTCTGGAGTGACCAGGCTGAACGTGTCGACACGGCTCAAATGCTCAAGCTATTAAAAAGTGCACTGCTCAATGAGCCGGAGGGCTATCACCGCGACGCTTTGATCTTCCGCTTCCTGAATAACAACGATACCCGCACTCGCTTTATCACCTCGCACGGCGAGGAGCTGACCCGCGTGGCAACGGCCCTCGTGCTCACACTGCCAGGCCTGCCCTGCATTTACACTGCGGATGAGCTTGGCCAGTGGTTCCTGCCTTATGATGGCGGGATGATCGCCTGGAAAGAGCGCTACCCCGGCCTGCGTGAATATCACAAGAAGCTGATCGCCCTGCGCAAGGAGATTCCCAGCCTGCACTCGCGGCTCTGGCAGCTTCTGGATGTGGAGCCGGCCAGCCAGGTTCTTGGATATCTCCGCTTTTTGGAAGGGAATGTGGAACCTGTGCTGGTCTTGCTCAACTTCTCCAATGAGCCAGCAACCGTCCAGGTGAGCCTGCCGGAGGGATTTAATTCTCTGACAGAAAAAGTCTCTCTATTCGACCATTTGAACGAGGAAGAGATTCCCTTCACCGGCACGCAGCCCATCCAAATGAGCCCGATGAGTGCTCGTATTCTGACTGCCAAAAAGGATTGACCTTCGAATGAAAATCGCCAGTTTAACGGGTCCGAAGGAATTTCAATTGCAAGAAGAGCCGCTTCCCGCGCTGCTCCCGGACGATGTTCTCGTACGTGTGGCTGCCTGCGGTGTCTGCACATCTGAGCTGGACTTGTGGGAGGGGAAGGCCGGGACAGACTTGTACCCGCGTTTCCCGGGTCATGAGGTTAGCGGTGTTGTAGCTGAGGTCGGGAAGGATGTGGAAGGATTGGCATCGAGCGACCGGGTGGCCGTCTGGGCGCCGGGCCGCGGCTTTGCCGAATATGTGATTGTCAAGTCGAAGTACTGCTTCGCCGCAGGTGATCTTCCGCTGGATCTCGCACTTGCTGAACCCCTGGCCTGCGCGGTCAACACCGTTGAAATGGCGAACCTCTCGCTGAGCGATGACGTAGTCATCATCGGCGCCGGGTTCATGGGCAACCTGGTACAGAAGCTGGTCGCCATGCAGGGGCCGCGGCGGCTGATTGTGGCGGATACCCGTCCCGACGCGCTGGAGCGTGCCTTCCGGCTGGGAGCCACTCATGTGGTCGATGTCACAAAAGAGTCGCTGCCGGATGTTGTCAAGTCCCTGACCGATGGAAAAGGTGCCGATGCCGCGTTCGAAGTGGTAGGCGGGCAGGCGCCCCTCACCCTGCTGGGCGAGGTCACCCGGATGAGCGGCAAGGTGGTCATCGTCGGCTATCACCAGGGCGAGCCGCGCCAGATCCCGATGGGCTACTGGAACTGGATGGCGTTCCAGATCCTGAACGCCCATTTCCGCGAAGAGACAACCATCCTGCGCGGCATGCGCATCGGGATGCGCCTGCTGACCTCCGGCCGGATGAGTCTTGACGATCTGGTTACACACCGTTTCCAGCTTAATCAGATCAACGAGGCTTTCCGGACTGCCCACGAAAAACCGCAGGGATTCGTCAAGTCGACAGTCCTGATGCAGAATTGAGCGGATCTCTTGTAGCGCGACATTTATGTCGCAGGTCGAAAATTAGCATCCCGGCGAGATAAATCTCGCCCTACAACAACATCCAAGGAGCAAATTTCATGCAGCCCAAACCCTGGCCTGTCGTCCCTGTCAATCGGGATAATTTCAAAATGCCGCCGCGCGACTATGGCATCCTTCCGTTCTGGTTCCTGAACGGCGAGCTCGACCCGCAGGAGATGCTCTACCAGCTGCGTGAGTTCCGCGAGAAAGGCATGCCGGGCATCATTCTACACGGGCGCTACGGATTGGAGACCAGTTACATCGGCGAGACCTATCTTGACCGCATTCACTTCGCGGTCGAAGAGGCCGAAAAGCTCGGGCTCAAGACCTGGATCTACGATGAGATGAACTGGCCGAGCGGCACCGCCGACAAGCGCGTGCTGCAGGCTCGTCCTGACCTGGCGGAGCGCTACATCGAGTGCATCAACATGACCGTGCGCGGACCCTGGTTCACCTACCTGACTGGCGCCGACAGCCGCTATCTGGATTTCGAGAAATCGAAGCCGGTGGCTGCGTTTGCCATTCCGCTCGACAGGCCGGGAGAGGTGATCGACCTGACCCCCAATCTCTCATTCGAAAATGTCATTCCCTGGGAAGCGCCTGCGGGCAACTGGCGGCTGATGTACATCGTCGAGAAGGTAGCCGATTATTACATCGACGCGCTCAACCCGGAAGCGACAACCGAGTTCCTGCGACATGGCTATGACCCCTATGCCAGCGCGGTCGACGGCAAAATGACGTCCCAGATGCTCGGCTTTTACACCGACGAGCCGGCCATGCATTATTACCTGAGCGGCGGCGATACCCCGATCGTTCCCTGGACCAAGGATATGTTCCGGCGCTTCCAGGCGCGCAACGGCTACAACCTGCGCCCGCGCCTGCCGGACCTGTTCTTCGACGTCCAACCCGACAGCGCCCGCGTCCGCTATGACTTCTACAACACACTGACCGATTTTTACAGTGATGCGTTTTACAAGCAGATCCACGAATGGTGCCAGGAACATAACGTGTTGTTCACCGGGCACCTTCTGTACGAAGAAGGGCTTCGGCGCCTGATCCGGGTTGAGGGCAACCTGTTCAAGCATTACCCGCACATGGATGTGACCGGCGTCGACCACCTGTATCCCATTATCGGCAACCGCGACCGGCCCGATGAGCACGTGGCGATGAAGGTCGGCAGTTCGGCAGCGCACCAGAATGGCAGCCCGCGCCTGCTGTGCGAGTCCTTTGGCGGCATCTTCATGGATGCAACCATGCAGCGCATGAAATGGATCGCCGACTGGGAATACGTGCTGGGCGTGAACCTCCTCAATCCGCACGGCTTCCATTACACCCTGGAGGGCCCGCGCAAACGGGATTGGCCGCCGTCGATGTTCTACCAGTATCCGTGGTGGGATTACTACGGCGAGTTCTCGAATTATATGAGCCGCCTGAGTCACCTGCTCTCGGGTGGGAAACACATCGCCAATGTAGCCGTGCTCTGGCCGATGAACGCCATGTTTGCCACGTACACCCCGCAAACCCATAACGCGCTTGGCGATCGTATCGAGCGCGACTTCAATACCCTGACCGACCTGCTCCTGCGTCTGCATTATGATTACGATTATCTCGACGAAGATGTGCTGGCGAATGCGGAATTCGAAGGCAATACCATCCGGGTCCGGG
>DASUOS010000043.1:0-6491 GCA_036276515.1 Anaerolineales bacterium
ATATCGAGCGGATCAACCCGTCCTATGCCGCGTTGATTCACCTGATGAACGAGCTGCCTGCAGACGCGAAGGTATACAGCCTGTTCGAGCCGCGCACATACGGACTGCCGCGCCTCATCCAGCCTGACCCGATCATCGACAACTTCGCTCACGATGTGTATCTCTATGAAACATCGTCGCAGCTCCTCCAGCAGTGGAAGTCAGAACAATACACCCACGTTGTCGTTTATGAGAGAGGGCTGGATTTCATGACCGAATCAGCTTCCCGAAAATTCACAGCCACCGTCCAGAAAACCCTGCAGGAAACGCTGCGGCAGCTCAACCTTCTGGCCCAGACCCCCGATCAGGTGTATTCAATCTACGAGATACCGTGACAGAAAATCAACCGTCCTCAAACCGTCCATCTTCCGGCAATCTATTCATCTCGTCCGATGAGCCGCGTCTGCGAGCGGGCTGGCGCCTGCTGATACAGACCCTTATCCTCCTTCTGATCGGCGGCTGCCTGAGCGTATTCATGCTTATGATCCTGCTTGCTTTGGATCCCGCCCTGCTTACGTCGATGGTCGAGCTTGAGCCGGAATATCTGCTGCTCGCCACAGCTGGAGAGGTCATTGCGGTAACGCTCTCGGTATTCCTGGCGAGGCGCTTCCTCGACAAACGGTCCATTGAAAGCCTGGGCCTGAAGCTCGATGGACGGACAATCATGGATCTCCTGGCCGGCATTGGGATCACCTTCCTGCAGATGGGTTTGATCTACCTGCTTATGTCCGGGCTGGGCTGGATTACGTTTGAAGGCTTTGCCTGGGAGTTCGATACTCTGAGTATCGTCCTTGGAAATACGCTGCTGTTCTTCCTGATCTTCGTGGGAGTTGCCTGGAGCGAGGAGCTCCTGTCTCGCGGCTATCACCTGCAAACCCTTGCCAGCGGATTGAATGTGTTCTGGGGAGTTGTCATCTCCTCGGCGGTCTTTGGTGCGCTCCACCTTGGCAACCCAAATGCCACCTGGGTCAGTGCGGCAGGCATCTTTTTGGCCGGCCTGTTCTTTGCGTATGGCTATCTGCGCACGGGTCAGCTCTGGCTGCCGATCGGCATGCACCTCGGCTGGAACTTTTTCGAGGGGGTGGTCTTTGGCTTTCCCGTCTCAGGGCTGGACATCTACCCGCTGGCGCGGATCCAGGTCTCCGGTCCCGACCTTTGGACCGGCGGCGCATTCGGTCCCGAAGCAGGGTTGATCGTCATCCCGGCCTTGATCGCAGGTACTGCTCTCATCTATTTCTATACCATAACCCGCAAAGACCAAATAACAGGCACAAACGAAATCCGTTAATCTGCATAAGGAATGAAAGGAGAGCCTATGCTTGGAATGGTGGAAGACCCCGTCTGTGGTATGCAAATCAATATTGATACGGCCCCCGCCCAAACTGAATATGAAGGGCAGATCTATTACTTCTGCTCCCAGGGCTGCAAGAACGCTTTCGATGAGAACCCGGAGCAATTTATCTTCCCCGAAGAGGAAGATGGCCGGACCACTCCCGGATAGGAAAAGTATCCATCTGGATGTTACTCGCGGACAGTTTGTCCGCGAGTTTTTTTATATACGAATGGGGGAAATCATTCAGGAAGTCAAAATCGACCAACGAAAATACCTTTATTGGTATCGATCCGCAGGGGCAGGCGGCCGGGCAACTGCCCCCTGCCCGGCCACCTGCGTGAGGAGAGCATGCCAGCCCGCTCAACAGGGGAGATTTTCACATTCCGACTGCTTGGCTGCTGGTTCGGAGATTTGATGTTCCCGGAGTCCTTTCCAGACCGCCGACAGTATTCTTCCGAGCGACTTCAAAGCCCGTACGGCCCAGGGTTCACCGGGTATACCCGCCTCTTTGAGCATGCGGGCGTACTCAAGGTCACGCCGGAGCTCCCGCATTTCCAGTTCCACCATAAAATTGTCGTGCCAGTTGTACAAATTGTTGTTCATGATCTTCATCCTTTCTTTGCCAGGAGCCAGGCCAGGACCTGATCGCTCCGTGTTGAATGTATGGCTGCATTGTGGCATAAGGCTGTCTTTTCTCCATCTTTGCTGGATGAGAAAACGTTGAGACGCAAAAAAGACGCCCATCCATAGAATTGGAAGGAGTAAACTGCTATACTAAAACGGACCGCGATGGTCTGAAATCTCTTAGCGGTTTGGAAGAACAACATGCTTCAGATCCGGCTCCTTGGACAATTTGACCTGCGCCTGGATAAAAAACGGGTCACGATTCCCTCCCGGGTGGGACAGTCCCTGTTCGCCTACCTGGCCCTGACGGCGGGCACGTCTCACCGGCGTGAGAAACTGGCGGGTATCTTCTGGCCCGATACGCAGGAGGAAACCGCTCGCAAGCACCTTCGCCAGGAACTTTGGCGGGTCCGTAAAACTCTCTCTGCCCAGCACAATGGCGCGGGCGACTATCTCCTGGCAGATGAATTCACGATCGCCTTCAACCGCAGCTCAGACTACTGGCTGGATGTCGCCCACCTGGAAAGACAGAACGCCGACCTCGATTCCCTGGCAGCCAGCCTGTCTGTCTACCAGGGTGAGCTGCTGCCCGGATTCTATGAGGACTGGATCCTGCTCGAACGCGAGCGTATCCAATCCATCTTCAACGCCAAGATGGGGCAGCTCCTCGACCGGCTGGTCGCCTCCGAGCGCTGGGCGGCTGTCCAGGAGCAGGGTGAGCGCTGGCTGGCGCTGGGCAATACCCCGGAGGCTGCCTTCCGGGCCCTGATGCTTGCCCATGGCGCGCTGGGGGATATGGTACAGGTCAGCACGATCTACCAGCGCTGCATCTCCGAGTTGAATGAGAAGTTTGGCATTGAACCCTCGGCTGAAACGCGCGCCCTGTACGACGGTCTGCTCCGGGGAGCGCACCTGCCTTCCCGCCCGGCGGCACAATTGACCGGGCGGGTCACCTTTCTGTTCACCGACATCGAAGAATCGACCCGCCTGCTCGAGACACTGGGCGAGCAGTACGCCGCCGTCCTGGAAAAACATCACGAGATCCTGCGGTCGACGATCCAGAAATGGAGCGGCCGCGAAGTGGACAGCCAGGGTGATGGGTTCTTCGCGGTATTCCCCCGGGCCCTGGAGGCGGTTCAGTGTGCTGCGGAGGCCCAGCAGGCTTTTCACTCCCAGGTGTGGATAAAGAATACAGCGGTGCGGGTCCGCATGGGCCTGCACACCGGTGAGCCCCTGATCGCCTCGATTGGCTACGTGGGCATGGATGTCCACCAGGCAGCCCGCATCTGTGATGCCGCTCACGGTGAGCAGGTGTTGTTGTCGCAATCCACCCGTGAGGCCGTCCTGTACGATCTGCCTGGGACTTTGACCCTTCGCGACCTGGGCGAGCATCGTCTTTCCGGCCTCAAATTCCCGATACCCATATATCAGCTGGTCGTAGAAGGCCTGCCTTCGGATTTTCCCTCCATACGGACCCGCCTGTCGGGGACCGAAGCGCCCACCCCCGGTGACCCGCCCTTTAAAGGTTTACATTATTTCGACGAATCAGACGTTGATCTCTTCTTTGGGCGCGAAAAACTCACCGCCAGGCTGGTGGAGCGCCTGTGTGAGGGGCAGCCCTTATCCGTGATCATCGGCGCTTCGGGCAGCGGCAAATCTTCCCTGGTGCGGGCGGGTGTGATTCCGGCCTTGAAAGCAGGCAAGCCGCTTGTGGATGGAATAAGGCCCCCGGAAGGCAGCGTCGATTGGCGGATCCACATCATCACACCGACGGCGCATCCGCTCGAAGCGCTGGCTACCGAGCTCACCCGCGACACCGAGTCGGTCACAGCGGCCGCGACCCTGATGGACGATCTCTCCCAGGATCCACGCAGTCTCGCCCTGTTCTGCGCCCGCAGGCGGGAGAAACGACATACCCTGCTAGTCATCGACCAGTTCGAAGAGCTGTTCACCCTCTGCCGGGATGAGTTCGAGCGGGAGGCGTTCATCGACAACCTGCTCACGGCGATCGCCACCGGTGAGAACAGGATCACCCTGATGTTGACCCTGCGCGCCGATTTTTATGCCCATCTCGCTCATTACCCCGAGCTTCGCGATGCGGTGGCGCAGCACCAGGAATACATTGGTCCCATGACGAGCGAAGAACTTCGACGCGCCATCGAGGAACCCGCCCGGCGCGCCCATTGGAACTTCGCTCCCGGCCTGGTAGATCTGATCCTGCGAGACGTGGGGGATGAGCCCGGTGCGCTGCCTTTGCTCTCGCACGCGCTGCTGGAAACCTGGAAGCGGCGCTCCGGTCATACCCTCACCCTCAAAGGATACGCGGATGCAGGAGGTGTGCATGGCGCGATCGCACACACTGCCGAAGGCGTATATGAAATACTCTCAGACGAGGAAAAAGCCATCGCCAGGGATATCTTCCTGCGCCTGACCGAGCTCGGCGACGGGACGGAAGACACGCGGCGGCGTGCTTCATTGAAAGAGCTGATGTCGCATGTGGAAGAACCCGAAGAAGTACGCGCCGTATTGAATAGGCTGGCCGATGCACGACTGCTCACGCTGGCCGAGGAGTCGGCTGAGGTAGCGCACGAAGCGCTCATCCGGGAATGGCCGACCCTTCGGGAATGGCTTAACCAGGACCGCGAAGGCTTGCGCCTGCACCGGCGTCTGACCGAGGCAGCGTCCGAGTGGGAGCTGCTCGAACGTGACCCGGGCGCGTTATACCGGGGTGTCCAGCTTGCCCAGGCGGGAGAGTGGGCTGCATCCCGCCCGCAGGCATTGAATGCCGGAGAACGGGTTTTCCTGAACGCTTCCATCGAACAGGAACAGATCGAAGAATGGGAACGGGAGGAGCAGCAGAAACGCGAGCTGGCAGCTGCACAGCGCCTGGCTGAAACAGAACGGGCACGCGCCGAGGAGCAGACCCGCTCAGCGAACCGCCTGCGGATGCGAAACCGGGTCATTACCTCGGTTGGAATTCTGTCGCTCCTCCTGGCGCTTCTGGCAGGCGTATTCAGTGTTCGATCCAGTCAAAGCCAGCGGCAGGCGCAGATCGCCGAAGCACAGGCAGAGCTGCTGCGCGATAATGCCCTCCTGGCGCAGGCAGCCGCACAGGCGGAAGGGGAACGGGCAGAGAATGAGAAACGGCTCGCTATTTCCCGCGAGCTCGCCATCGCCTCGGTCAACAACCTGGATGTGAATCCAGAGCGCAGCATCCTGCTTGCCTTGCATGCCCTTTCACAGAGCGATACACCAGAAGCGCGGGATGCCCTGCACCGTGCGCTGCAGGCCTTCCGGGTTGAGCTGAGCGTCCAGCACGATGATATAGTCGAGGATGTTGCTTACAGCCCGGATGGGACACGTCTCGCCACTGCCAGCGACGATGGCACCGCCCGGGTCTGGGATGCTGCTACGGGCGAAGAATTGCTTAATCTTGAAACAGGTCCAAGCGCTTCGGTCGCGTTTAGCCCGAACGGGAAACTGCTGGCAACGGCCGATTACGAGGCCCGGACCGTCAGCCTCTGGGACGCCGTATCAGGTGAAAAATTGCTGACACTGGCCGGGCATTCGGCAGGTGTAAATCACATTGCCTTCAGCCCGGATGGCGCACAGATCGCTTCTGCCGGCGAAGACAAGTCTGTGAAGATTTGGGATGTGGCCACCGGCCAACTGTTACTCACTCTTACCGGTCACAAGGATATTGTCAGCAGCGTTGCCTTTAGCCCCGACGGGACTGAGCTGGCGACGGGCAGCTGGGATCATTCGGTCAAAGTGTGGGATGCGCGCACAGGCGTAGAACTACTCTCATTTTCAGAATATTCAGAACCCGCGGAAGCGGCCTTTAGCCCGGATGGTACCCGCCTGGTGATCAGCTTCGGGGAAGGCGCAGAGGTCAGGGAGTTGTCCACCGGCGGCCAGCTCTTCACCGTCAGCGGACACACGAGCCTGGTTGAACGCGTCCTGTTCAGCCCGGATGGGGAGCAGATCGCCACCGTCAGCATCGATGGTACGGTCAAGTTGTGGAGCGCCCAATCCGGAACAGAGTTGATGACCCTGGCAGGCCATACCAGCAGCGTGTTTAGCGCGGCGTTCAGCCCGGATGGCACTTACCTGGTAACGGCAAGCGGGGACGGTACGGCTCGGGTATGGAACATTTCCCCCGCCGGAAGCCGCGAATGGCTGACGATTTCCCGGCCCGGCTATGAGTTGCGCCAAGTAATCTATAGCCCGGATGGGCGGCGCCTGGCAGCGGCCAGCTTCGACGGAACAGCCAGAATATTCGACGCCGAGCAGGGCCGTGAGCTGCTAACACTTTCCGGTCACACGGCCCGGGTCTGGAGCGTTGCCTTCAACTCGGACGGCTCACGCCTGGCTACGACCAGTGAAGACAACACGGCGAAGATCTGGGATGCCTGGACAGGCCAGGAGCTGCTGACTCTCTCCGGCCATGGAAAAGGCATCGTCGGCGGGTTCTTCCCCGGAGTCCTGGCAGCCG
>DASUOS010000044.1:0-8231 GCA_036276515.1 Anaerolineales bacterium
AAGACGTTGAGAAATTCCTTGTCGTCGGGTCTTTCTATCCCTCCCATCCAGTCCGCCAACCTGCTGGAACGTAGCGGTATCGATCCCCAACGCCGGGCCGAGACGCTCAGCATCGAGGAATGGCAGCGCCTGGCGAAAAACCTGTTGTAGGGCGGGGTAGCAGCCCCGCCCTACAACAGGTTTTATTTCTCTGCTTTGATCTCCCGCCGCGGCCTTTCCCTGCGGATATCCCGATAATGATGCCAGACGTCCCAGATCCGCATCGCCGCTTCGAGCTGGATCTTCAGCGACATCTTGGATTTTCCCCAGCGCCGGTCGGCAAAATAGATGGGAGTTTCCTCGATCCGAAATCCCATCAAATAAGCCACGTAGGACATTTCGACCAGAAAAATATAACCATTCGAGCGAATGCGATCCAGCGGCATGCCCTGCAGGGCATCCCGGCGCCACATGCGGTAGCCGGTGGTCATATCGCGGATGGGAGAGCCGAGGATCGTCCGTGCATAGAAGTTGCCAAAACCGGAGAGCGCCTTCCGCCAGAGGGGCCAGTGCCTGTCTAAAGAACCGCCTTTTACATAACGGGAGCCGATGACCAAATCACAACCGGCGAGACGGCGGGCCATTTCCGGCAGGACGGCAGGATCATGGGAAAAATCCGAATCCATCTGGACGACAACATTGGAGCCCAGCTCGAAGGCCTTCCGGAAGCCTTCCATATAGGCGGAACGCAGGCCCATTTTTCCGGCCCGGTGCAATACAGAAACGTTTCCGGGATGCTGGTTTGCCAGCTCGTCCGCGATCTGGCCGGTGCCGTCGGGGCTGTTGTCGTCGACGACAAGCACGCCGAGGTCCAGCGGAAGCGAAAATAAAACGGAGACCAGTTTCGGCAGGTTCTCCGCTTCATTATAAGTAGGGAGTATGACTGTGATGCGCATTAATGCTTGCTCAAAAGTTCCTTCTTAAGCTGATCGACACTGGTATAGCGACCATAAATGGAAGGAACATCGTTGATTTGGATCGAAAGACGTTCGCCCTGTCTGGCGGCGTTCTCGCGGTCCTTGATGGGATAGAAATAATCGAGCGATTGCTCTAGCCTCGATTTGATGCGCTCCTGGAAAGGAGCCAGGCTGTCCGGGGAAATGACGACGACAAAATCGGTTGGGCTGATGTGCCCCAGGAAGTCATCCGCCGAACCCGTTTCCTTCATCGTGTTGTGGACCATCAGGCTGATGGCCCGCAGTACATCGTCGGAGGCAACAAAGCCGTAGGCTTCGCGGAATGCCTCAAGATGACTGATCGAGATATGGAGCAGGGCCCAGCCGCTTTTGTGAATGACCTCCGACAGGCGCTCCTCCACCAGCGGGCCTTCCGGCAATCCGCTGACCGGGTTGGTGAGAGAGCCCTGGCTGACACGCTTGAGCGCATTGCGGACGCGCAGGCGTAATTCCTGGACATCGAACGGCTTGGTGATGTAATCATCCGCTCCAACCTCAAAGCCCTGGAGCCGGTCGGTGCGCTCGCGTTTTTCGGTCAGGAAGATGATGGGAATTTCATTTGTGCGCCGGTCACTGCGCACCCGGCGTGCCACTTCAAAGCCGTCGATATCGGGTAGGCGGATGTCGAGGATCATCAGGTCAGGCATGACCGTCTGCGCGGCCCGCACGCCATCCTCCCCCCAGTTCACGGTGAATACCTCATACCCCTGGACGCGGAAATAAGCATTCAGCATTTCCGCGACATCCAGGTCATCCTCTACGATCAGAATTTTCGACTTTACGTCTGCCACGTCTTGCCCGCCCGTCAGGAGATGGGTTCTTTTTGGATCACGAACTCACAGACCGAATCTCCCACAGCCACACATTTCGATTCGTTGACCCGGAACTCGTTGCCGCCCGATACCCACTTCAACGCCTCTTGCAGGAGCCCGGTGGCGATGTAGCAAACCGGCTTGTCCACATTGGTGCGGCCCCAGCACACGGGACACTTATGGATCGTCCAGATAAACTCGGCGTCCTTCTCTTCGACCGTACTGTACTGGTCGCTCAGCTGGGAGAAGATCTTGGCAAAGGCCGGCAGCCCGATCCGCAGCTTGGACTGCAGCGGCAGGACAACAAAGGCCAGGTCCGCCGCGCCGGCCAGAGCGCCGAAATTCTTCAACGCGTCCGAGAAGGTGGCGCGTCCGGCGCGCAGGGCCAGGCCGCGGCCCCCGCGCGGACCGTACATCTCCTCCAGGGCAACGCCAATGGCAGAGAGCTCGGTAAAGTCGAAGCCTTTATCCAGGTTATCGGGTGGGTAATTCTCAATGTAATGATTCAAGCCGGCCAGGTTGAGGATGGCATTCAGACCATTCTTCCCCATGACCTCTTCCAGCGACTTGATGGTGATCAAACCAAATTTGTTGGGATAATAAAGACCGCTCTTTTGAACTGGACTCATGGGTACTCCGCTTAGATCAGTTTTGCCAGATCTTCGGCGGCGCGTCGCATGTCCAGGAAGATCAAGCCCAGCTTCGCCTGTTCGCGCGCCAGCGCGGTGAGAACGGCTTCTTCCCCTACCGACATCAGGATCACGTATCCTTTTTCCCCTTTGATATACACCTGTTCAAGCGAACCACGCCCCAACTCCGTCGCGATCCTCTCTCCCAGGGAGAGCATCGCCGCAGACATGGCCGAAACACGATCCTCTTCGACATTTTGCGGCAGTGCGGATGCGATGCTGAGACCATCCACGCTGACGACAGCAGAAGCCTCGATATCCGGTGAGGAGGCCTGGAGCTCGCGGAGACGGTCTACCATTTGTTGCGTTCGTGATTTTGACAAGACGACCCTCCTGCTTGGAGTTTGTGCCGGCCGCAGAATGCCGGTGGGCAGTGAATTGACTGCGGATAATTTAGCATAGTGGCCTGATTGTGTCAAGCCAGCCTGTCTGATGGAGGGTATTGGACTAACAGAAGTGTAATTTTCACGTGCTATAATGCGGGCCTACCCAGAATGAGCATGAGAAAGATTTTCCTACCCCTGATTTCGATCCTTTTGATGTTGAGCACTGCTCCGGGCACCCCGGTCCTGGCACAGGAAGCATCACCGGTGGAGGAACCGGAAAGCGGAGCCGTGGTCTGTGCACCGGGTGTCTATTTCACCCCGCCCGGGGATTGCCTCCCGGCGGGACCGTCGAGCTACCTGACCGAGATGGCCAGGCTGGGCCTGACTTATCCTCCCCGGCCTCTGTCCGCCTCCAAACCGGACCCTGCGCTTTCCCAGCTCCCCTATCTTTATTTCAGGCTGGAGGAGGACGTGGTCCCAATAGTAAGCGGACCGGATGGGAATGAGACCGGGCAGGCCTTCCAGCCGGGCTTTGTCTATGTCTCCTACATCGACCGTGTCGACACCGGTCATGGGATCTACTACATGCTGCAGAACGGCGGCTGGATTCCCGGTAAAGGCTCGCGTATCGGTGAATATTCTAGGTTCCAGGGGCTGCAATTCAATTCCACACCTGCGACTGCCTTTGCCTGGCCGCTTCCATTTTATATCGACAGTATCCCCGTCTATAGCGCCCCGAGCTTCAGGGCGCCGCTGACCGATAGAGTGCTCTATCCCTATGTGAATCTCGTCCAGGTCTATGCCACCCAGAACGCCGAAGGCGTGGACTGGAACATGATCGGCCATGGTCAATGGGTGGAAGCGCGCCTGCTGGCAACAGTCACTCCCAACACAACACCGCCCGAGGGCGTGACAACCGGCCGCTGGATCGACGTCGACCTCGCCGAGCAAACCCTGGCGGTGTACGATAATCACCAGCTGGTGTTCGCCACTGTTATCGCATCGGGTCTCGAGCCGTATTACACCCGTCCCGGCCTGTTCCAAATCTACCAGAAAAAAGAGACCGAGACCATGCGCAACAACGATCCGACCGATTATTACTATCTGGATAACGTGCCATGGACAATGTATTTCGACAAAGCACGCGCCCTGCACGGCGCCTATTGGCGCACACGATTCGGGTATCCCCAGTCTCATGGCTGTGTCAATCTATCCGTGGGCGACGCGCACTGGCTGTTCAACTGGGCTCATGAGGGCGATTATGTCCACGTCCATGATCCTTCGGGATTAACGCCGACCGATCCGGCACTTTATCCGGACTGGGCGTATTGACACTTGTTAGTCCACATGGTAAACTCCTGCCCGCTTGTTAGGAAAGAAATTTGGTCCCGTGGTGTAGCGGCCTAACATGCGGCCCTGTCAAGGCCGAGATCGCGGGTTCGAATCCCGTCGGGACCGCCTGTATAAACAACTTGATGAGAAATCATCAAGTTGTTTTGTTTTAAGTATTTGAGAGATGGCTTTCATCTAGGTTGTCCATTCGTGCTGCGTTGTGGGTAATCGGATCGGGAAGGTGGCTCCCTCATCCCATCTTTTAATATCCCGAGGTAACGTGCGTTATAATCATTTTGGAGGCTTTTATGGAAACGGTCCACGTATCAATAGAATTACCACGTGATGTCTTCTCGGCGCTGAGACAAGACCCGGAGGGCTTTGTGCGTGAAATGCGCGTCGCAGCAGCAGTCAAATGGTATGAAAATAGCGTTATCTCGCAAGGTAAAGCGGCTGAAATCGCGGGTCTTTCGCGGGCTGAGTTTATCAAGGCATTAAACCAATTCAAAGTTTCGCCCTTCCAATATAGCGCTGATGAAATCGTCGAAGAAGTCACTCGTCGCTGAACGATGGGTAATCAACGCATCACCTGTTATTGCTCTGGCGCGAGTGGGACAAGTTGAACTACTGGTACGCCTTCCGCAGCAATCCGTGATCCCTCGTTCGGTGGCAGATGAATTACTGCGAGCGCCCGAAGATGATCCTGCTCGCCGTGCGATCGAGGGTGGTAGTTTCAAAATCATCGAAACGCCAGTACCACCTGCACAAATCCTTGCATGGGATTTGGGGCAAGGAGAAACTGCCGTCTTATCTTATGCCCTCACCCACCCCAAATGGATTGCAGTGCTTGATGATGGCGCGGCACGGCGTTGTGCTCGTAGTCTCTCCCTAATGATTACAGGAACTTTGGCATTCGTACTTCTGGCAAAACAACATGGATTGATCGACTCGGCCGCACAAGTTTTGCATGACTTGCGCAGCGCGGATTTCCGCCTTGATGACAAAACTATTCACGATGCCTTACAGCGTACCGTGGGAGAAAAATGGAAATCGGGAAAGTAACTCCACTATCCCTAGTCGTGGACATTGGTAGAGTTTCGATTCATCTTTCAACTCATGTCCTCTGAACACTGGTTCGCTAAAGTTCGATAAGTTTTACCGGTTATAATCAAGTAACTATCCGATTTACTAGGCGCCCAAGTAGTTACGCGTCGCAAACCCTAATCCCGTCGGGACCGCCTGTCAAGACAACTTGATGAAAATTCATCAAGTTGTCTTTCTTTGTATCCTTGCTATCGATTTAAGAGTGATTCCCCTGGTGTTCTACAGAAACACGCCTCTATTCTTATACCATTGTGCAGATTTTCCCCTGCCCAGGATGGCAAAGATTGCACCTGTCAGTTCCTCTACTCGGAGCGAGACCAATGCAAACGATACCAATTCCTGATCCTGAGCTTCGATATGAATATTAATGCGATCCAGACTTAAGCCCAGATGCGTTTCTGGTATTTGGCGACAACCTCTGGTGCACATGTACACCGCTTTTAGGTATCTCCATAATATCCGCACGGACAGGGCTGTACACCATCGGAATGTTTCTCTTATTCAGGCGAGTTATCCCTTAAGCATAGAGAATGACAAATACACGCCCCGCAAGGTGCCGGAGCGTGTATTTGTATGATGGCAGGGATCGCCGATCAACGGCGAGTTAAGACACTTGCATTACCTGCCTGAAAACTTCGTGGTCACTGACGAGATCGCCAACTGGGCGTCACCCTTCATCAGGCGGACATAAATCTGGAACGCGCCTTTGCCGTGGACGGCGGTGTTGACCTCAAACGAGTACTGGAGCACACCGTTGGCCGGCCGCCAGGAGGCTGGGTCCGGCTGTACACCGTTGGCCACCACCTGCCACTCCACCCGTTCATCGCCGGAAAGCTGTGAGACTGTAAACGAGTGCGAAGTAACCGGCGAGTAATTGGTATCTATCGCGGCGCGGGCGTAAATGGTGTGTGCGCCAGGCGTCAGGTGTCCAAGCGGGGCGCTCCATGTGCCGGAGGACTCGTCGAATGTCGCCTCGATCGGGGAGCCGAAGTTCGGGTCATCCACCGATACATCGACGCGCTCCCTTGTCGGGTGATCGCCGGACTCGGTGGAGCCGAGATCCGGGAACTGGGCTGTGCCCAGCGCCACGACTTCGCCGCTCGGAACTTCCTCGCCCTGAGCCGGGCTGGTGATGGCGGCGCCGAACTCAAGTCCGGTCGGCGGCAAGGGCGCAGGGATGACCGTGATGAGTGAACGATGCTGACCTTCATAGCCAAACGACCAGGCCCGCGCCCCGATTAACTGTACCTGGAAGGTGAGCTGCTCGCCGGCGATGGCCGGGCGGTCAGTGGTGAATGACCAGTTGAATTTGTTCCAGCACATCTCACCCAGTTCCTGGCAGCGGTTCTCGTCGATCATTACCCCGCTCGGAAGCGGCGCGGGCGGCACAACCGGAGAACCCTGGCTGATCCAGGGGCCGCTGCCGATGGTCGGTAATGGCGTACCTGCTCCGGTGCCAATGACGCGGTCGCCTGCCATCAGCACGCCGGTCGGGCGCACCACGGTGACCTGGTCTGTGGCGATATAGAGCTCCACCTGCACGTTGGATCCGGCAGGAATGGGAATCGTGATGTCACTCGCAGTTGGCCAGATACCAAGCGGACGGTAGGCAGCCAGGACGCTTGTCGCACGATTTGTAAAGCAGGGCTCGAAATCGGCGGTGCTATCCGTCTGGTCCATGTATGTAACGGCATTCCCGCAGCTCGGCTCGATACCCGGTTCTCCTTCGGAACTACGGTGCAGGTAAAAGGTGTAGGCGTTTGCGCCGTTGATCCGGTTCAGCTCGTTGAGAGCCTGCATTTCCGAAACTTTGCGCAGGGTCACGAGCGTGGCTTCTGCCGTGGCGACGTCTGTCACACCAAGATTGAATGTGCCGAGCGCCGCGGCGCTGTCGGTGCTGCCATTGGCGTCGCGGTCATAGCCGCCCCAGAGAGAGTCACGGATCTGCCTGTCGATCTCAAAGAAGCGGTCTTCCGCCTCGCGCACGGGCAGAGGCATCTTGCCGAGGAGCACATCGATCGCCCGTTTGGCGCCGTTCGGGGTCGCCGCACCATAGCCTTCAAAGAGCACATTGATATCGCCCTGGTAAGGAGCCGTCAGCGGGAAGGGGTACACGGGGATGGATACAGCATTATCCTGATTGAGCGGGAAGGCGGTTTTCAGGATGGCTTCGCGCAGTTCGGCGCGCGTCAGCTTGCCATCGCTCAGGTACGGACTGCCCGCCACCGGGAAGCCTTCTGCGATCACCTGGCCCGGTCTCTGCCCCGCCGCTCCATCGCCGATCTGACGGCGAATAGTCGTCAACACGGTGCCGAAGATACCGGCCGTGTAGGGCGTGGCTGCCGATGTGCCGCCAAAGGCGCACTGCGAAACGGTTCCGGTGCGGCAGGCGGAGGGCAGGTTGCCATCGCCCCAGGCCGAGATGTGCACAGGTGTGCCATCGCCAACGATGGCGCGCTGATTGTCGCGGCGGATCGCGCCGACAACAATATTCCAGTCCGGGCCCGTGTTGCTGGTACCGTAGGTGCTGATGGGCGCGTCAAAGGCATTCGCCGCGCCGTTGCCAGAAGCGAACAGCACGGTCTGCCCGCGCTCTACTGCCTGGCGTGTCACGGCGCCAGGGTCGCCTCCTGCGAGCTGGAGCGCAAGGTCGAGTGGCACGTTTGCCAGAGGTCCCCAGGAATTCGATTGAATGTCAATCCATGCGTGGGCTGCCGCAGGTTCCTCATTCAGCCCTTTCTCAACGAAGAGCAGACACGTGCTGCAGTAGCCATAACGATTGCCCGTGGAGACCGAGGCGGAGCCTGAGCCATGACCATCATCGTCGAGGATGACGTGGGACCCGGCAGCGCAGTTCGAGCAGCTCAGTGGGCCGGGCTGCGTGGCGCCGATGATCTTGGTCCCAGGAATCCAGTACAGTTTGCCGTATTCGAGGCCGGTCGGGTTGGCGGCATCCTTCAATGACCACAGGTT
>DASUOS010000045.1:0-4113 GCA_036276515.1 Anaerolineales bacterium
CGAGAGAAATCCGAGCTTGCGGCGGACGATCTGAATGACATCATGGAGCGCGCCCAGAAGGCGACCTACGGCGAGGGTCTCGACGAGCGTTACCTGCAGAAGTATATGTGGACCTGGAAGCCGCATTACTACGCACCGGAACTATCCTTCTACAATTATCCCTATGCGTTCGGCCTGCTGTTTGCCACGGGTCTATATGCGATCTACCGGCAGCGCGGCGAGGCTTTTGTCGAGGACTACAGGAACCTTCTGGCCTCCACGGGGGAAGAAACCGCCGCCAGGCTTGCCCGCCGCTTCGGTATCGACATTACGAAGCGCAAGTTCTGGGATGACAGCCTCGCCATCATCGGCAGGCGTATCGATCGATATTGCGAACTGTAGGTTCAACGGGGACAGCCGCCGGCCTCTGCGGCTGTCCCTTTTTAGGAGTATCTATGGAATTGAAAAAATTACTGGTAGTCTTCACCATAGCTCTCATCACGGTCACGCTGGTCTCCTGCAGCCCCGCCTCGACACCCACGAGTGAAGCGCAGGCTAATCCTACTCTTTCACCGGATGGGCTGCCCCTCACCGAAGCAGACGTGCCGCGTGTCTCTGTCGAAGAAGCGTATTCGGCCATCCAGAATGGGGAAGCAATTGTTGTGGACGTCCGCAACCTCCAGTCATACCTGACCAGTCACATTGTGGAAGCGCAGTCTATCCCCCTTGTCCAGATCGAAACCGACCTCGGGAGTGTAGACCTCGACAAGGAGCAGTGGATCATCACCTACTGTACCTGACCGGATGAACACACAAGCGCCCGTGCGGCGTTCGTCATGTTACACAACGGGTATACAAAAGTCACGCCTCTGCTCGGCGGGTTCGCCGCCTGGGTTGAAGCCGGGTACCCGGTGGAGCCCTAAGGACGTAAACAGGGAGATAAGTAGACAGGGAAACACGTGTCTACCTGTTTACGTGTCTACCTGTCTACTTGTTTACTTGCCTACCTGCCTACCCGTCTACTTACCCCCATGACCATCCTCTCCATCGATCACGTCCAGATCGCCATGCCTGCCGGGGAAGAAGACAGGGCGCGAGCGTTCTATAACGGCGTCCTGGGATTTTCCGAGATCGCCAAGCCTGCTGCGCTTGCCAAACGCGGCGGGGCCTGGTTCCAGTCGCAGAATGTGCAGCTTCATCTCGGCGTGGAGGCCGATTTCCGGCCGGCGCGCAAGGCCCATCCCGCATTCATTGTCCAGGACCTGGACGGTCTGATCGCCAGTGTTCAGGACGCCGGCTACGAGACGGATACTTCCCAGCCGCCTCTGGATGGCTACAAACGTGCTCATGTCTTTGACCCGTTCGGGAACCGGATCGAGTTAATGGAAAAGTTATGAATACACCTCAAGTCACCCGCTGGGCGGATCCCGCTCCACCGAGCCAGTCCTCCCTCTGGCAGCTAATGGCGGACGAGGGACTCAGTCCCTACTCGTGGTCGAACGGACCGCACGACACCTACGCGGCCCACTCGCATTCCTATGACAAGGTCATCTACGTTGTCCAAGGAAGCATCACCTTCGGCTTACCCGGGCTTGGAAAACAGCTGACCCTGAAAGCCGGAGACCGCCTCGACCTGCCCGCCGGTGTGGTCCATGATGCGCTGGTCGGCTCGCAGGGTGTTGTCTGCCTCGAGGCGCACAAAGACTAAAGAGGCAGCTGTTCGCGAAGCATCCCGTAGGGAATGACATACTGGAATCTTGCCTCGACCGTCCAGCTAAAAGCAGAACCTGCAAAAATAAAAAGACGCGTCCATCAGGACGCGTCTTCTTCTTCCTATCCACTACCAACCACCAACTATCAACTACCCACTACCATGATGCATTCAGCCAGCCGCGCAGCTCCATGGCTTTGACCACGCGCTTGATCGCCACCATGTAGGCGGCGTCGCGCATGTAAACGCCTTCTTTTTCGCTCATATCGAGCACAGCGTTGAAGGCATTCGTCATCTTGGTGTCGAGCTTTTCGAGCACTTCCTGCTTGGTCCAGTAGAAGTTCATATCGTTCTGGACCTGTTCGAAGTAGGAGGTGGTCACGCCGCCGGCATTGCACAGGAAGTCAGGGATGTTGAAGATCTTGTTGGATTTGAAGAACTCATCCGCTTCCGGGGTGCATGGGCCGTTCGCGCCTTCCGCAATCACGCGGACGCGGCTCGACATTTTCTGGACCGTATCGGCATTGACATGGCCTTCGATCGCGGCGGGGATCAGCACATCGGCTTCCTTGGTGATCCAGGCATCGCCGTCTTCGATCAGGTAGCCGGCTTCTTCAGCGGCCTTCTTGTCGACGGTGCCGTACTGGTCCACAATGGTCAGGAGGTAGCGGGGATTCACTCCGTCCTTGTGACTGTACGTGTACGACTTCTTGTCATGGCGGTCCCAGCACGAAACACAGGCAATTTTGCCGCCCAGCTGCTCGACAAAACCGATGGCGGCATACTGCGCCACGTTGCCAAAGCCTTCGATCGCCGCAACAGCCTTCGTCGAATCCATGTTGAGGTGTTTCAGGGCTTCGCGTACTGTGTAGATCACGCCGTAGCCAGTGGCTTCGGTGCGGCCTTCGGAGCCGCCGCTGCCCAGGGGCTTGCCGGTGAAAACGCCCGGGGTGTACTGGCCGACGAGGCGGGAGTACTCGTCCATCATCCAGCCCATCATCTGGGGGGTGGTCCCAACGTCGGGGGCAGGCACATCGTTTCGGGGGCCGATGTTCTTCCACATGGCCTGCACCCAGCCGCGGCAGATCTGTTCCTTTTCATTGGAGGACAGGGCCGACGGGTCGCAGACCACACCGCCCTTGCCGCCGCCGAGCGGGATATCGGCCACGGCGCACTTCCAGGTCATCCAAGTGGCGAGAGCGCGGACCGTGTCGAAGGTCTCGGCCGGGTGGAAGCGGATGCCGCCTTTATTGGGGCCGCGCGCATCATTGTGCTGGACGCGGAATCCCTGGAAGACGCAGATCGAGCCGTCATCCATGCGGATCGGGATGCGGAAGGAATATTCGCGCATGGGAAAGCGCAGCACTTCGCGCACGCCCGGATCCAGCTGGAGCTGTTCCGCGACGCCATCGAACTGTTTCTGCGCCATTTCAAAGGCATTGATTTGTCCTGACATTCTGATTCTCCTGTATAGGGTCTTTGATAATTTGACAAAATATAAGCGGGCATCCCGGACGGGAGCCCGCTTGTAATTCGGGTTATGTCGAACACATATTCATTGACAAAAAGTACTCGATAAATGTCTTACATCTTAACGTTATCAGAGACTCAATACCCCGTCAATATGACTAAAATCAGCTAAAAGTATATAAAAAGACCGAATTTTTGTCCGGTCTTTTTGTCTTGATTTACTCGAAGCTGTCCTCGTCGGATTCATCCTCCCCCTTATCCAGCTCATATTCTACTTTGTCGTGATCCAGGTAGACCCACAGCAGGAGGACATGTCCATCAGGGGTTTCCACATTGCGGGCTGCCAGGATCGGGGCCGCCTGCTCCAGGCCCATATCGTTCCGGTAGTGCAGGTGGATGGGGGTCTTGGCATTCCAGGCCCGGTAACAGCGCTCCACGAGGGCGGGGCCGTTAAATGTGCGCAAACGGGTGAGTGCGGGGACTGACAATCGTGAACCTTCGTTCAATCCCAGCGCCCAGCCATCATTGACTGCTTCGAAAACTGGGGGTGGTCCTTCGATAATTGTGATTTTTTCGTCCATAGTGCCGCCAATATACCATAAAAGGGTATTTCTCGACCTTACGATTGGATTTCATTTATTTATTCGGTCTGATAAGGTGACGAATGCCCCGCTTCATTCGAGACCCGGGTTGGAGGCCGTTTGCACGGGACAACCCAGCAGGTGCGTTTTTGCCTACATATACTAGACGTAAAAACTCTGAATTAGTTTCAACCCAGTCTCCACCTTGCACTTTCATCATTAATAGCTTCTAATGCTTGCGCTCACCCATGGCGGTAGGTATACTTGAAAAACCATGCAACCGGTCAAAATTGGCCTCTATGAGATAAAATCCGAGTTGGGACGCGGGGGAATGGCAACTGTCTATCGTGCCTATGACCCTCGCTTTGAGCG
>DASUOS010000046.1:0-5235 GCA_036276515.1 Anaerolineales bacterium
TCTACGGTCATGGCAACGTTGATGAAAACAAAAGGACGGTTCATACTCTTGCCTCGTTCACGATGAAAGGTTGGATGTGATTTACCGGCCCGATCTTCAGATCGGGCCATGATGCGCCACTCTGTAATACAATTGTAAATCCATACGTTAAGAAAAGTGTCCCGGATGTTGTCGGGGATTTTACAGGAGAGTGAGGAAGGAGAACCGATGCGCCAATCGATGCTGACCGATGAACAGGCCCGATTCCTGCGGGAGGAAAAAGAGACGTTGTCCGAAATGCGGCTCGCGCTGGCCGAGCTGGATGTGCCGCGAGAGTCGCTGGGGACCCTGCAGGAGGCCATCCTGCAGCTGGACGAGCTGTTCCTGATGGTGGTGGTGGGCGAATTCAATGCCGGGAAGAGCGCCCTGGTCAACGCGCTGCTGGGCGAAAAAGTGCTGGCCGAGGGCGCGACGCCAACCACCTCGCGCGTGACACTGGTGAAGTGGGGCGAGAAGATCGCCGAGCAGATCGTGGATGAAAACTTCGCCATCTACACCTATCCACTGCCGCTGCTCCAGGAGCTCAATATTGTCGATACGCCGGGCACCAACGCCGTCATTCGCTATCATGAGCGGCTGACAGAGGAATTCGTACCGCGCAGTGACCTGGTGTTATTCACCACCTCCGCCGACCATCCCCTCACCGAGAGTGAGCGGCAGTTCCTGCAGCGGATCCTGGCCTGGGGCAAAAAGGTCGTCTTTGCTCTGAACAAGGCGGACATTATTGAGAACGAATCGGGATTGTCAGAGATACGGTCGTTTGTACTCAAACATGCCTCAACGGTTCTGGGAGATACACCGGAGTTCTTCCCGGTCTCGGCCCGGATGGGGCAGCGTGCCCTGGCAGAACCCGATGCAGAGAAGCGCAAACAGTTATGGGCGGAAAGCGGCCTGGAAGCCCTCGAACGATACATCACCTCCACGCTCGATGATACAGAGCGTCTGCGCTTGAAGTTTAGCAATCCACTGGGTGTGGCAGAGAATTTGATCTCCCAGGCCTCTACATTAAATGATACCCAGTCTGAAGACTTAAAAGAGGATTTGCAGACGGCCGCCTCGCTGGAATCGACGATCACCGAATACGAGCGCGACCTGCGGAATGAGCTGCAACCGCGGCTGGCGGAGGTGGAGAACATCCTGCACCGCCTCGAGCAGCGCGGCCTGGATTTCTTCGACACCACCATGCGCCTGACCAACATCCAGGAATTGATGCGCGGCGACAAGGTCCGGGCGGAGTTCGAGAAGCGCGTGCTGGCCGATGTTCCGAAGCAGATCGAGGAACAGGTCCAGCGGCTGATCGACTGGCTCGTGCAAAAGGACCTGCAGGAATGGCAGCGGGTGATGACCTACGTCCAGCGGCGGCGGGCGCTCCACTCGGAGCATATCGTCGGAGAGGGATTGGAGCCGCGCGAGATGCGCCGCCGGGAGCTGATCGACACGATGGGCAAGACGGTCCAGCGCGTGGTCGATACGTACGACCGCGACCAGGAGGCCAGCGAGCTGGCAAAGCATGTCGAGACTGCCGTGGCTACGACCGCCGCCCTGGAGGTCGGCGCCATCGGGCTGGGAACGCTGGTGACCGCCGCCGTCGTATCGTCCAGTGTGGATATCACCGGGATCCTGGCGGCGAGCACGCTGGCGATCGTCGGTTTCTTCGTCATCCCTTACAAGCGCAACCAGGCCAAGGAAAACTTCAAGAAGAAGATGACCGAGCTGCGGACCACTCTGCTCGAGACTCTGACGACCTCCTTCAACAAGGAATCGCAAAGCGCGGTCGAGCGGCTGAAGAACGGCATCACGCCGTACACGCGGTTTGTGCGTGCCGAGCGTGAGCGGATCGAGAAAACAGAGACCGTTCTTTCGAAGCTCCGGCAGAAACTCTCCTCCCTGCGAGCACGCAGCCAGGCTGTGATCGAGAAATAAAATAATATATCCTGTAGCAATCGAATACTTTTGATGCGCAGGTTGCTATAATTTTCCTTGCACTATCATCCTCTTCCTTGGAGAGCGGCCATGCGCAATCTGCTTTTATGTATCCTGGCTTTCCTCGTTCTTGTTTCAGCCACTGGTTTTGCATTTGAAGCACAGTCTGGCGAAGCTGCCATAACCCTCCTCAACCGCAGCGGCCAGCCTGCCATCCGGATCACGGATGGGGACAGCATTCAGATCCAGGTCACTCTTCTGCAGCCTGTTGCCGTACAACAGGCTGTTACCTTTACCCTTGGCGAGGCGTCTTCGGTTGTCGGATCCTGCACCATCCCGAGCGGTGATTTATCCTGCACGACGGAGCCAGTCCCTGCGCTGGGCTGGTACTGGGATTCGGCGGGCAGCGCGCACAGCGTCCGCACCATACAGGCATTCACGGATGTAAACAAGCCGCTGGGGACATCCCAACCCGTCAATGTGGGGCCGCGTCCCGTTGTGCTGGTGCATGGCTTCATTTCGAGCTGGGAGACCTGGAATAAATACCTGGGCAGTGCCGGATATCCTGCATCGCTTGGTTTGCAGAGCTTTGCTGTCGGCGACGGGCAGGTGCCGGGCGTGATGAACACCGGCGTGATCACCAACCCTCCCGGTCGCACCAACAGCATCGCCCAGAATGCGGAGATCCTCGGCCAATACATTGCCGGCGTCAAACAGCAGACCGGCGCCGAAATGGTGGACCTGGTCGTGCACAGCATGGGCGGCATGATCTCGCGCTATTACATCGACCGGGTGATGCAGGACCGCGATGTGGCCCAGCTCATCATGCTTGGCTCCCCGATGGGCGGATCGGACTGCTCGGTGCTGCCGGCCGCGCTTGGATTTTTCCTGCCGGCGTCGATCGAGATCCGCGAGAGCTATATGCGCGGGGTTTTCAACCAGCAGATCACCCGCCGCAAAGGTGTCGAGTTTTATGACCTGGGCGGGACGGCGATCGACGAATCGTTCAAGTCCCCATGCACAGATATCCCGAATGACACGGTCGTTTCCTTTGACAGCATCAATGCCATCGAGCTGCAGTCGTCGCAGCTGGAGGCCATCCACAGCGATCTGACTTTGTCAGATGCAGCCTTTGAAGGATTTGTCAGGCCATTGCTGCAAAAGCCGGCCGGTATGTTCCCGCCTCCTGGCTTGCCGGACCCGGCTCCGGCTGCACCTGCTGCTTCGCCTCTTGACTTTACCCGTGTCTACACCGGGCGCGTGGAGGCCGGCGGCTCCAGTGAGCTGACGATCAACATCGAGCCGGGTGTGACGGTTGCCTCCTTTGCCTTATATGACGCCTCCCGGTCGGTGACGACCATCGTGCGCGGCGCGAGCGGCAACATCATCGAGCTGGACCCGCAAGCCAACGGCTTCATCCGTATCGACGATCCATCATCCTTGTTCTACCTTGGCTATGGCTTTCAAAACCCGCGACCCGGTCCCTGGCGGATTACCGTGCAGGCCACCGAAACCACACCGGCCAGCGGGACAGATTTTGCGATCTCGGTCTATTTCGTCGGAGGGGCCAGGCTGGAGACCTCGTCCAGCACACTCGTCCCGCAGCTGAACGATGATGTTGAATTGACGGCCAACGTACTGTTGAACGGACAGGCGCTCGAGATCACCCAGGCCCAGGCTGTGGTCCAACATCCCGATGGGGAAGTCGAAATGCTTGAGCTCCCGGCCGGTCAAAACGTTTCCATGACGTGGACGCCTCAACGACCAGGCACATACGCAGTGGATATTGTCGTTAGCGCCCTCGCCCCCGATGGCTCCACGATCGAGCGGACGGACTTCCTGGCGATCGAAGTCCAGCCAAACCCGGGCCGGACCCGGATCGCGTTCAACCTTGTGCTTGTGATCATATTTCTTTTGCTGGTTCTGGCGGGTTTTCTTCTGGCCTTAATCTGGCTGGTGCGCCGCCTGCGTCGCTAGGTTTTTCCCATTAAACGAACAACGCCCTGAAATACATTTCAGGGCGTTGTTCGTTGATCAGGATTATGGAGTAGCGGTGCTGATCACCACTCCCGAAGTTGGGGTAGTGGTCGCTCCGGCTTCATCCGTTCCAGCGGGCTGGGTCTGGTTCGGGACAGCGGTCCCGGCTCCGGTACCCGGCTGCTGGGTCAGCGGACAGGCCAGCAGATCGATCGGGAAATCGGTACAGGTATTGACATCCGTACAGATATTGAGGGTGATCGGGGTCATCTCCGGGCCGCTGCAGAGCACGACCTGCCTGCCGTTGTTCACTTCCACGGTGGAGCAGTTGGGGGTCGTGGCTTGAGCGTTGGTCGAAGTGGTGGTTGCAGGAGCCGGGGAAACGATCTCGAAGGTTGCAGTATCCGGCAGAACCAGCAGGGCATGCGCCCAGGTGTCGACACAGAACTGGCACTCCACCAGGAGGATATCCGGCCCGGTTACGGGAATGCTGGGAGTCTGAGTAGTCCCAGCCGCAGGTGAGCCTACAGCGGTGGCCTGTGTGGCAGCTCCGTCCGTGGCGGCGGCCGTCGGGGATCCATCGGCTGTTGGCGTGCCCCCCACAACGGATGTACCATCGCCTGTAGCCGTTTCGGTGGTTTCCGTCTCGAACGGAGTGCCTGTCAGCTCATCTTCACCGGGTATAGTTGTTCCCACAAGAGTGGGCGTGGTCCCTTCCTCCGCAGCACAGGCAGTGGTCAAAAGGACCAGGATCAGTGAAGTAATTACGAAAAAACGGGAAACGGTCATATGTCTTTCTCCTATCATCATGTTCTATAAGCAGGGCTGATCCTGCACACGAATTTTTTCTCGCAAAGGGGCTATCCAAGCCGCGGCCTCCATCCATGCCGGTTGGGTATTGAAGGGCAATGTGGTCGTTTCGCTGGATGTAGAAACGGCTGGCAAGTACCCCAATTTGTCAGCCAGACCTTTCAGTTCTACATGAAAATAAACGAGCGAATTCATCCAAATGTTATTGAACATTTTGGCTTTTGCTCCGAATGTGGACGATTCTTAAATCTTTCTCATGTGTAGCAATCATTATGAGCGATTTCCATTTGTGGGTCTGGGCGTGTTCGATGGTTTTCGGGTAGGTCTGCTCCGATCGTCGTTTGGCTCTGTGGGATCGGGTTCAGCCGTCTCTTCTTCTGTTGGTGGGACAGTGGGTGCAGGCTCATCAGTCGGCTCGGGCTCCTCTGTTGGCTCAGGTAGCGGTGTGGATGTCGATGGAGGCGGGGCCGTAGTGGCGGCCGGGGG
>DASUOS010000047.1:0-4157 GCA_036276515.1 Anaerolineales bacterium
GCCGGGCAGTCCATGCCATCTGGCTGAACCGGTTCGAGGCAGACACCTCCGCTTTGCGGCAGATCCTCGAACGGATGAAACAGGGCGGGATGCTGGTCATTGCCCCGGAAGGCACCCGGTCCAAGACTGAAGCGCTGCAGCAGGGCAAAATGGGCGTAGCCTTCCTGGCCGGAAAAAGTGGATTTCCCGTCCTGCCCGTGGCCCTGACCGGGACCGAAGATCGCCTGATTCTGGAAAATCTCAAACGCCTGCGCCGGTCGAAGATCAGGGTCATGGGGGGAGAGCTGTTCCACATCGAGATTCCACCCGGGAAAGGACGCGAGCAGGCTATGCTTACGGCTACAGATGAAATCATGTGCCGTCTCGCCGCCCTGCTCCCCGAAAAGTATCGCGGCGTGTATGCGGATCATCCGCGCTTGAAGGAGCTATTGAACTCCAATGCGTAATATCATTCGCTGGCTTATCCGTCTTATTTTCTACCTGATCGCCCGCGTGGACGTCAGCGGCTATGAGAACCTGCCGAAGGATAGCAGTTTCGTCATCGCCACAAACCACCTGGGATTCGTGGATGTCCCCATCGCTTATTATGCTCTTGATAATTGGGATATGTTCGTCCTGATCGGCGAAAAGTGGCAGGATATAAAACTCTTCCGCTGGATAGGAAAGTATTTTAACTTCATCTTTATCGATCGTTTCAACCCGGACCTGAAAGCCCTGCGTAAAGTCATCGCCCTGATGGAGGAAAACAATATACTCGTCATCGCCCCGGAAGGGACGCGCTCGCGCACAGGAGCCCTGATCGAAGCGAAACCGGGCGTCAGCTACCTGGCATCCAGGCTCGGCCGTCCGATCGTTCCGGTGGCACTCACGGGTACTGAGGATAAAAACGTGTTCGGCAACCTCAAACGCCTGCGCCGCAGCCATTTCACGGTCAAAGCAGGACCGGCGTTCACGCTTCCGCCTCTCCCCCGCGAGAACCGTGACGAAGCGCTCAGGCAATACACAGACGAGATCATGTGCCATATTGCCGCGCTGCTTCCGGTACGGTATCGCGGCTTTTATGCCGATCACCCGCGCTTGAAGGAGCTGCTGGTGACTCAGGCGTGAGCACTATTCGATCGGTTCGAAGGTTCCATCCAGGTGGAGGTAAAAGGTTTCTACGTTGAGGTTGGGGAAGAGAAGACGAATCTTGGCCCGTGTATCCAGCAGGTCATGCCTGTGACGTTTGTATGTGCCTTCCCGGCCGTAGGCACGGCAGTCTTCGTGATTGATCAAACAGACCGTTTTGATTGTGTGGATCTTCACCGCCAGCTGCACGTACTTCAGGACCATCTCGTAATCGTGCACACTGCCCGCCAGGGAAATGATATCGAAGTTATCATACCCAAAGCGGACTGTTATCCACGGCTGAAGGAATTTCTGCAAACGGTAGTCCATACAGTGGACAACCAGGGCGTCACAGTGAATTGGAGGTTTGCTTATGCGCAGGGAGGTCATTGGTTTTATAAAACTTCCCCTTCTCTGCGTTTCAAAAACTGGCCTTCTCCCCTGCGGCCCAGCCACCTGTCCCCATCCACGATCAGCCTGCCGCGCAGGAAGACTTTTTCAGGCATGCCGGTCAATTCCCAGCCCTCGTACAGGTTGTAGTCTGTGCGCTGGTGGGCGTGGGCCAGGCCGTAGGTCACTTTCTTGTCCGGGTCCCAGATCACAATGTCGGCATCGGAGCCGGCGAGCAGGGCACCCTTGCGAGGATACAAGCCGAAGATCTTTGCCGGGTTCGTGCTGTTGTAGGCAACGAACTGGTTGGCTGTGATCCTGCCGGAACGCACACCGGTAGTCCACAGCACGGGCAGACGGTCTTCGATCCCGGGCAGTCCGTTCGGGATTTTAGTGAAGTCATCCCGGCCCAGCTCCTTGCCGGGGATGGCAATCTCGTGTCCTTCATAGACGATGGGGCGCGTCCCGTCATAAAAGAACGGGCAGTGATCCGTGCCGATCGTCTGCAGGATCCCCTCCGACAGTCCCTCCCACAACCGGGCGTTGTCCTGCGCTGAGCGCATTGGCGGCGAGCAGATCCATTTGGCGCCATCTTCACGGCGCAGATCGTCGATGGTAAAGAACAGATACTGCGGACAGGTTTCCCCCATCACCTTCACGCCGCGCTCGCGCGCATACTTCAACATATCCACTTCGCCTGCCATGTTCATATGAACGATGTAGGCGCTCGCATCCGCGGCGGCCGCCATGCCTGCCACCCGCAGGGTGGCTTCGACGCCGCCCCAGCCGGGCCGCGTCAATGCATGCCACTCGGGCGTGGTGTGGCCCGCAGCAAGCGCCTGGGCGGTGAGCGTTTCGATCACATCCCCGTTCTCGCAGTGTGCCATCACCAGCATGCCGTTATCGCGGGCGATCTGCATAGCCATGAAAATGCTGCCATCGTCGATGCGCAGGCGGCCGTTGTAGGCTGTGAACACTTTAAGAGTAGTGATCCCTATCTCACGCAGGAGTGGGATTTCAGCGGCGATCTTTTCATCGAAGCGCGTCAGGTTCATATGGAAGGAATAATCGATGGCTGCCTTCTCCGCCATTTTCATCCAGATATCCACAGAATGCTGAAAGCCCTCTTTCTCCAGTACCACAAAATCCATCACGGTCGTGGTTCCGCCGAAGGCTGCGGCTTTGTGACCGGTGTAATGGTCATCTGAGGAAACGGTTCCGAACATTTCCAGGTCAAGATGCACATGCGGATCGATCCCGCCCGGCAGGATGAGCTTTCCCGAGGCGTCGATGACATCTGCATTTGGATGTTGGAGATCCTTTCCAATCAGCGAGATCTTCTCATTTTCGATCAGGATGTCTGCTTCAAATGTATCTGAGGCTGTGATGAGGGTGCCATGCTTGATCAGGATAACCATTCCATGCTCCATAATTTATTCGTAGGGTTCCTGCACTTCCTTGATCCCCAATAATGCGATCAGGATTTCCGGCGGAATATCCGCATCGGGTAAATCCGTTTTGTACAACTGTTCATTTTCAGCCCGTTCGCGCAGGGACCGCCAGAGGAGCTGGCGCTCATCCCCGTCGACAACCAGGTCGTTCAGCGTCCGGGCGTTGAGCAGGTATTCGCCGGTGGTGTATAGAAAGGTGATCCGTTTCCACTTCTCACTGACAACGGTCTTCGGCAGTCTCTCCAGGGCGCCGATCTGGATCTTGTAATACTCCTCCCGGGCACGCGGATGGTCGGCTTCGTCCTTCAGCAGCTCCCCGCGCGTCGTCAGCTCGTGGCCCTGGACCGGGGCTATAAATTCGATCTGGCCGCCGCGCTCACCGAAAGCCGCGGGCTGGTAGAACGCCAGGTAGTCCACTGCAACCACCTTGGGCGCCGTGCGGAGCGGGATGCGGTACCATCCCAGCAGCCGGGCGATCTCCAGGTCACGCGGAGTGGGCAGCAGGCCTACGAGCACAAGGGAGGCGGGAGAGAGAGGCATGGATGAGCAGATTGTACATCAAAGCCAGAGTTAATGAAAACAGGCGGGCCGTCTGGCCCGCCTATTATTTGTTTAAAAACCATTACCGGAACAGAAACTCGATATATAAATAATTGGCACAGAACAGGATCACCAGCCACAGGAGAAAATTGATCACAGACAGAATTGACGTTTCATCTTTTTTGCGGGGCCGATGTTGATATTCCATGAGATGCTCCAGTGCCTGGCGAAATTTCCAATACCTTAGCATGCCGGAAAGCCATTGTCATCTGTCGAATGTCATAATTTGGATGATAATTGTCATTGGCCTTTTAGGGTGGGAATAAAAACTGGACGGAACGCTCCGTCCAGTTCATTCTAGTTCAGGCCTACTTCACGGTTGAACTCCACGATCAATTCGTCGATCTGGTCAGCCTGTTTCTGTACATCGGTCCAGTAGGTCGGGTCATACCACTGGGCCTGGATCTCCTCATAGCTGCGGCCCTGCTGCTCGACCCAGGTGTAGTACTTTAAATTGTGCACGCGGCGGCGGTCGGTATAGCGCAGCTCGAGCATGTTGTCGGTGGACTGGCCATGCAGGTAGCGGGCAAAATCGGCTGCTGCGTCGCGCTCGCTGTAGGAACCGAATTCCTGGTGCATCTCGTGCAGGCGTGAGCGGTACAGCTCCAT
>DASUOS010000048.1:0-3268 GCA_036276515.1 Anaerolineales bacterium
ATTGTTGAACTGAAAGCAGTTGAGAAAGTGATTCCTGTCCATGAAGCGCAGCTTTTGACATACATGCGGCTGACCGGAGTTCGGGTTGGCCTGTTGATTAATTTCAATGTTCCCGTATTAAAGGATGGCATCTACCGCCGAGTCCTCTAGCGGGAAACAACGCGAAGTTTAAGGACTCCGTGTCTCAGTGTCTCCGTGGTTCAAATTTTGAGGTGACTTATGACTAAGCAAATCCCTGTTACAGTTAACGGCACTCCGTATACGCTGGAAGCGAAGGCGGGTGAAACGCTATCGACGCTTCTGCGCCAGAGGCTGCAGCTCACCGGAACGAAGATCGGCTGTGAAGAGGCCGAATGCGGTGCATGTACGGTCCTGATCGATGGGGAGCCTGTGGTCTCCTGCATCTATCCGGCCGAGCGCGCCGGTGGGAAATCCATCGTTACGATCGAAGGACTGGCCGAAGGCGTGCACGAGGAGATGAGACTCCACCCGCTTCAGGAAGCCTTCGTGGAGCACGGGGCGGTGCAGTGCGGGTTCTGCATCCCCGGGCAGATCCTGACGGCGTATGCTCTGCTCAAGCGGAACCCGGATCCGACAAAGGATGAGGTCCGGTTTGCGCTGAAGGATACTCTCTGCCGCTGCGCAGGATATCCGGCCATTGAGAATTCGATCCTGGCGGCGGCGCAGGCGTTGCGAACGGGGGAACCGATCCAGAAGCCGAATATACCCGATTCGATCCACGGTCACAAAACAGTAGGACATACCCACCTGCGGCCGGATGCGGTGGAGAAGGTCACCGGTGATGCGATCTATACCGACGACCTGGTCTTCGAGGGGATGTTATTTGCGAAGACCCGCCGGGCAATGATCCCGCATGGATTTCTGACGAAGCTGGATATTTCCAAGGCCAAAGAATTGCCCGGTGTCGTGGCGGTATTAACCGCAGAAGATATTCCCGCCGAGCGCAACCATGGACTGGTTATCTATGACTGGCCGGTGATGGTGGGGCTCGGCGAACGCGTCCGCTATGTGGGCGACGCGCTGGCAATCGTCGCCGCGGAAACGCAGGAGATCGCCGAGCAGGCCGCGGCGTTGATCGTGGCGGAGTTCGACCTCCAGCCGGTCATCACCAATCCCGTCCAGGCGCGGCAGGAAGGCGAGCCTCAGCTCCATGAAAAAGGGAACCTGCTCAAGCATATCAAGGTCCGCAAGGGTGACCTGGAACAGGGCTTCGCCGAGTCGGATGTCATCTTGGAACATACCTTCCACACGGCGATCACCGACCATGCCTTCCTCGAACCGGAATGCAGCATCGGCGTGCCTCTGCCAGACGGGCGGATGGAAATCTACGTCGGCTCGCAGATCCCCTACCAGGACCGGACACAGGTGGCACGTGTCATGGGCTGGCCGGAGGAGCGCGTGCGCGTGGTCGGGCAGCTAATGGGCGGCGGGTTTGGCGGCAAGGAAGACGTGATGGGCCAGATCCACGTGGCAATGCTGGCAAACGTCACCCAGCGGCCTGTGAAGATGTTGTTCGATCGACATGAAAGTCTGCTTGTTCACCCGAAGCGGCATGCCACCCAGATCCGCATCAAGCTGGGCGCGAAAAAAGATGGTTGTCTCATGGCCATGGAGACCGAACTGTACGGCGATACCGGCGCGTATGCCTCGCTGGGCGAAAAAGTGATGACCCGCGCCACCACCCACTCGGCAGGACCCTATGACATCCCGAACGTTCGTGCCGATTGTTATGCCATGTACACCAACAACCCGCCGGCCGGCGCCTTCCGCGGCTTCGGCGTGACCCAGTCTGCCTTTGCGGTCGAGTCGATGATGGATAAGCTGGCTAAACTCCTGAGTATCGATCCGGTGGAACTGCGCCGGATGAATTCACTGCACGTGGGCAGTATCACAAATACTGGACAGGTGCTGCGAGAGTCAGTGGGGCTGATGGAATGTATTGACAAAGTGGATGCGGAAATGCGCAAGCAGGATCCGCTCCCCTTTGCTCCGCGAGTGGATCCGAACAACCCGAACCTGGTACGCTCCTGGGGCTTTGCCGCGGCCTACAAAAACACAGGACTCGGCGGCGGCGCGCCGGATATCTCGGGCGCGGATGTGGAGCTGTATGCAGATGGAACGTTCCAGGTGCGCAGCTCGGCCGCAGAGCTCGGGCAGGGCCTGGTGACCGTGATGAGGCTGGTCGTAGCCGAGGAAATGGCCGTCCCGCCGGAGCAGGTGCGCGTGCTGGTCATGGATACCGACCTCGCTCCGAACGGCGGTCCCACCACGGCTTCGCGCCAGACCTTCGTGACCGGCAACGCCTCCCGCTATGCCGCCAGGACCCTGCGCGACCAGATCACCGCTACGATGGCCGAGAAGTATGATGTGCGCCCGGAGCAGATCCGCTTCGAGAATGGGATCGTCCATGTCAATGGCCATTCGCTGACCTATGCGGAGATCTACCAGGAAATGACCGGGGCCGGGCAGCAGCCGCGCGTCCGCTATATGTACGAAGCGCCCAAGACCCAGCCCCTGGGCACGGGCGGCGATATGCACTTTGCGTTTTCCTTCGGTGTGCAGGCGGCCGAAGTGGAAGTGAACAAATTAACGGGAGAAGTCCGCGTGCTGCGGGTCATCTCGGCCAACGATGTGGGCATGGCGGTCAACCCGCTCGGCCTGCAGGGACAGGTCGAAGGCGGTGTGATGATGGGCCTGGGCAATGCCCTGACCGAGGAGTTCATCGTTGACAACGGCTACGTGGTCACAGACCACCTGGCCCGCTACCGCATCCCGGGCATCATGCTGACGCCGGAGATCACGTCCATTATTGTGGAGCACCCGGTCGAAGCGGGTCCCTACGGCGCCAAGGGAGTGGGCGAGATCAGCAGCATCCCGACCACACCGGCCATCACCAACGCCATCTATAACGCTGTCGGTGTGCGCGTGGATAAACTGCCTGTCGACCAGGAGAGGATTGCCCGAGAGCTCTGGGAGCGGGTGGAACAGTAAACAGAAAATGGAAACCGAAAAGGACCCTGCGCAGGGTCCTTTTCTTATCTGGCAGGCAAAAGTAGAATTTACGAATGCCATACGCTGTGTGCACATTCAATACCTGTCCATTGCCTCCTGGAAGGAAGTCCTGAACGTATCCACGCACACGTTCAACCCCACCGAGACGGGCGGCGCCCGCTATGTGGGCATCACCCGCGCCGACAACTCCAGGGTGGCCGAGTGTATCCTGGATTGGGAGCTGGTGGATGCCAGG
>DASUOS010000049.1:0-3275 GCA_036276515.1 Anaerolineales bacterium
GGCCATGACTGATCCCACCAAGACGGCTGAGATCCTCGAGCCCTACGCCCAGACCCTGGGCAAACCCATCCTCGCGACATGGATGGGCGGCAATGATGTGGCCCCGGGAGAGGCGATCCTCAACAAGGCCAACGTTCCGACATTCCCCTACCCCGATACGGCTGCACGCGTCTTTAATTACATGGCCAAATTTTCAGAAAATTTACGCCTGCTCTATGAGACCCCCATAGCTGTGGGCGGCGATGGACAGGCCAAGCTCGACCGTGAGTGCGCAGAGAGCGTTATCAGCGCGGCGCGTGAATCGGGTCGCACCATCCTGACTGAGTTTGAGTCGAAGCAGCTGCTGTCATGCTACGGCATCCCCACTGTGGAAACACGAATTGCCAACACTGCGGAGGATGCAGTCAAGGCCGCAGATGCAATCGGTTACCCGGTGGTGCTCAAGCTGCACTCCGAGACAATCACCCACAAGACCGATGTCGGCGGCGTGCAGCTGAACCTGGCCGATGCCGACGCGGTCCGCAATGCCTATACGGGCATCGAGAAGTCGGTCGCTGAGAAGGCCGGTCCGGGTCACTTCCTGGGCGTCACCGTCCAGCCGATGGCCAGGATCGAAGGGTATGAGCTGATCCTGGGCAGCAGCATCGACCCGCAGTTTGGACCGGTCCTGCTCTTCGGCCTGGGCGGGCAGCTCGTGGAGGTGTTCAAGGATCGTGCCCTCGGCCTGCCCCCGCTCACCACCACCCGGGCGCGGCGCATGATGGAACGCACGAAGATCTACACCGCCCTGAAGGGCGTGCGCGGCCGCGATCCTGTGGACCTGGTCGCTCTTGAAGGCCTGCTCGTCCGCTTCTCGCAGCTGATCACCGAGCAGAAGTGGATCAAGGAGCTGGACATCAACCCGCTCATGGCCTCACCCGAGAAACTGATCGCCCTGGATGCACGTGTTGTCCTGTATGACAAGGACACAACGGAAAGCCAGCTGCCCAAGATCGCCATCCGGCCTTATCCCATCCAGTACGTAGGCACCTGGACCGCCAAGGACAAGAGCAAGGTCACCATCCGCCCGATCCTTGCGGAGGATGAGGCGCTGCTCGTCAAGTTCCACGGCATCCTGTCGGACCGGACGGTCTTCATGCGCTACCTGCAACCGATCATGCTCCAGGACCGCGTCATGCACGAGCGGCTTGCCCGCATCAGCCACGTGGACTACGATCGCGAGATCGCCCTGGTAGCCGAAACCCTGGACGCCAGCGAGGAGCGCAGCATCATGGGCATCGTTCGCCTGAGCAAGATCCATGCCACGAATGAGGCCCGCCTGAGTGTGCTGATCGGCGACCCTTACCAGGGAATTGGCCTGGGCGGCGAGCTGGTCAGCCGTGCGGTCGAGGTCGCCAGGAGCGAGCGCATCGATCGCATTAGCTCCATCCTGACGGCAGACAACCAGGTCATGGTGCATATCTTTGAGAAGCTTGGGTTCACAATCACCCCGCTGGACCATGACAACCTGGTGGCAGCCACCATTAACCTGTAGAACGCATCTCTTAATCCCCGAACCCCCGCCTATATGCAAGGAAGGCGGGGGATTTTTGTAAGAATCAACTCACATTTCCACTACAATATGCTTCATCGTCTCAGGCCCCTGCCATATCAGAATCGATTGAAACAGGAAAAACAAATGTCCATTGAATCGCTCATCTACCGCATCCAGCCTCTCGATCAAACTGCCATGGCCGCTGCCCGCGCCCGGCAGGATGTGCTCACCAAACCGCAGGGCAGCCTGGGGCGCCTGGAGAGCCTGTCTATCCAAGTGGCCGGGATTACCGGTCAGGCTCGTCCGCGCATCGAGCATAAGGTTGTGGCCGTCATGGCCGGGGATCACGGTGTGGTGGAAGAGGGGGTCAGTGCCTTTCCGCAGGAGGTAACCCCGCAGATGATATTGAATTTTCTGCGCGGCGGCGCGGCGATCAACGTGCTGGCCAAACATGTTGGGGCGCGCGTCGTGATCGTGGACATGGGTGTGGCGGCGGCGATGGAACCGCATCCCCAGCTCGTCAACCGGCGGGTCGCAGCCGGAACGGCGAACATCGCCAGGGGTCCGGCAATGACGCGTGCCCAGGCGGAAGAAGCCATTCTGAATGGCGTGGACGTTGTCGAGACCGAGATTGCCCGCGGACTTGACATCCTGGCCACCGGCGATATGGGCATCGGAAATACCACTCCCTCCGCGGCGATCGCCTGTCTGGTCACGAGGCGGAGCGCGAACGAGATTGTGGGCCGCGGCACCGGCGTCGATGACGAAGGCCTGCGGCGCAAAGTCATGGCTGTCGAGAATGCCCTGAAGGTCAACCACCCGGACCCGCAGGATGGGCTGGATATCCTCTCCAAAGTTGGCGGGTTTGAGATCGGGGGACTGGCAGGCGCGATTCTCGGCGCGGCCGCGAACCGCCGCCCGGTGGTGATCGATGGATTTATCTCCACGGCTGCCGCCATCGTCGCAGCGACTCTCGCGCCTCAGGTCAGGGACTATCTGATCGCCGCCCACTGCTCGCAGGAGCTGGGTCACCGCCTGATGATGGACTGGCTGGGCGTGCAGCCCCTGCTCGACATGCATATGCGCCTCGGGGAAGGGACAGGCGCAGCCCTTGCCATGTCGCTCGTGGAGGCTTCCTGTAAGATCCTGGACGAGATGGCCACCTTCGGTGAAGCCGGAGTTAGTGAAAAGGCTTGATGAAATATCTCGCCATTGCTTTCAATTTGCTGACAACACTGCCTTTCCGAGCGCCCGCAGACTGGCAGCCCGGAGACAGCGGCCGCGCCGCGGGCTGGTATCCATTTGTTGGCCTGGTGATCGGCGGGCTGGTGGCAGGTGCCTATACCTTGCTCGATCTCTATTTTTCCACACTTGTTACAGCAGCCCTATCCCTGCTCCTGTGGGTGATCCTGACCGGCGGCCTGCACCTGGACGGGCTGGCCGATTGCTGTGACGGTCTGCTCCATGCCAGCAACCCGGAGCGGCGGCTGGAGATCATGAAAGATTCGCGAATGGGTGCGTTCGGGGGAATCGGGTTGATGCTGGCCCTGCTCCTGAAGATGTCCGCGCTCGTCTCTCTGCCAGCCGACCGCGTCCTTCCCGGTATCCTGCTTGCCGCCAGCCTGGGACGCTGGTTCATCATCCTGGCCGGGTTCCAGCCGCTGGCGCGTCCCGGCGGCATGGGTGCGGACTATGCTTCCGGGTTAAGCAGATCGGCTCTGGTTTGGGGAGGTCTCATTCC
>DASUOS010000050.1:0-3996 GCA_036276515.1 Anaerolineales bacterium
GTCAACTGGTCGCGCACCAATGCCATGTGGCCGATGCTGTTTGGACTGGCCTGCTGCGCCATCGAAATGATGGCCGCCCAGGCATCCCACTATGATATGAGCCGGTTCGGGATGGAGCTCATGCGTGCCAGCCCCCGCCAATCGGATTTGATGATCGTGGCCGGGCGCCTTTCGCGCAAGATGGCCCCGGTCCTGCGCCGTTTGTACGACCAGATGCCGGAGCCGAAATGGGTGATCGCCATGGGCGACTGTGCCTCATGCACCGGTGTCTTCAATAATTATGCCCTGGTACAGGGTGTGGACGAAATCGTGCCTGTGGACGTCTACGTGGCAGGCTGCCCGCCGCGCCCCGAGGCATTGATTCACAGCATTATTACCCTGTATGAGAAGGTCAAGGGTGAAAAATTCGTGGATCAGGTAGAGACGTAGCACGCTACGTCTCTACCTGAAATGGTGGTTTGATAAATTATGGATACAAAACTGGAACCGATCGTTCAGGCTTTGCAGGAAAAATACAACACCTCGCTGGAAGAATTCCGGGACGAGCTGCATGTTTTTGTCAGCTCGAGTGACATCGTCCCCGCGCTGACGTTATTGCGCGATAAATACGATTTCGAGCTTCTCTCGGCCATGACCGCCTCCGATTACTGGCCCCAGCAATCGCCGCGTTTTCATGTCATTTATCAATTGAGTTCCCTGGCCCGGAATCTCACCCTGCAGCTGCGGGTCCCGGTCGATGGAGCCGACCCGCGCATCCCGACCGCAACCGGCGTCTATGAAGTGGCAAACTGGCGCGAGCGTGAGCTCCAGGATATGTTTGGCATCCAGGCGGAGGGACATCCCGATCCGCGCATCATTTTATTGCCCGAGGATTGGGACGGCAAGCACCCGCTTCGCAAGGATTTTCCGCTTGGCTACGAAGAAGTGCAGTTCACCTTCAATTTCGACGATATCAATTTGCGTAAACATTACGCAAAGGAATAATTATGTCCCAGCTTGAAGAAGTCACGATCGATCTTTATAAGCACCTTGTCTCGGAGCGGGCTCTGACGGGCGAGACCATGCTGCTGAACATGGGTCCGCAGCATCCGTCCACGCACGGCGTACTGCGCGTGCTGCTGGAGCTCGACGGTGAGACGATCGTCAGTACCATCCCCGACATCGGCTATCTACACACCGGCATCGAGAAGAATATCGAGGCCAAGACCTACATCAAGGCCGCGGTGATGAGCGACCGCCTGGATTACATGAACAACCTGGGCAATAATCTGGCCTACAGCATGGCCGTCGAGAAGCTGGTCGGCCTGGATGTGCCCGAGCGCGCCCAGTCGCTCCGGGTGATCCTGGCGGAGTTGGAGCGCATCAATTCGCACCTGGTGTGGGTCGGGACCTTCGGCCTGGACCTGGCGGCGATGTCCATGTTCCTCTACGCCTTCCGCGAGCGGGAGATGATCCTGGATATCAAGGAGCTGATCTCCGGCCAGCGTATGATGACCACCTACATCCGCCCGGGCGGTGTGTGGCGCGATGTGCCGGTGGAATTCGAAGCCGCCGTGCGCAACTTTCTCGCCTATTTCCCAAAACGGATCGATGAATACGAGGCCCTGCTGACCAAGAACCCGCTCTTCCTGGATCGCCTGCTCGGCGTCGGCAAGCTGGACGCGGCTACGGCCCTCCAACACGGCGTGACCGGCCCGATGCTGCGCGCTTCCGGCGTCAACTGGGATCTGCGCAAGGCGCGTCCCTATATAGGCTACGAGCAGTACGATTTTAATGTGCCGGTCGCCACCGAAGGCGACACGTATGCGCGCTACATCGTCCGCATCCAGGAGTTCCGCGAGTCGCTGAAGATCATCGAGCAGGCGCTGAACAAGCTGCCGATGGGACCTGTCCGCAGCGATAACCGCAAGTTCATCCCTCCGCCGCGCTCGGAACTGGGCGTCAGCATGGAAGCGCTGATCCACCACTTCAAGCTGTGGACCGAGGGCTTCAATGCGCCGAAAGGATCGGTCTACAGCGCGATCGAGTCGCCGCGCGGCGAGCTGGGCGTCTACCTCGAAGGCGACGGCGGACCCAAGCCGTATCGCTGCCACTGGCGCACCCCTTCCTTCGATAACCTCTCGGTCCTGCCCAAGATCGTCAAGGGACATCTGGTCGCGGACCTGGTTGCCGTCCTTGCCTCTGTCGACATTGTGCTCGGAGATATTGACCGATGAGCCTCGAACAAAAATATCCACAGGAAGTCAAACAAATCCTCTCCAAATATCCGCCCGAGCACAAGCGCTCGGCGGTCATGCCCCTGCTCTACCTGGCGCAGCGTGAGGAAGGCTATCTCACCAAGGGAGCCATGCAGGATGTCGCCCGCATCGTGGACATTACCGAAACGGACGTGGCTGCCATCGTCGGCTTCTATACCCTCTACCATGAAGAAAAGGGCGGCAAATACCACATGCAGGTCTGCACCGACCTGCCCTGCGCCCTGCGCGGCGCGGATGAATTCATAAACTCGCTCTGTGAAAATCTCGGCATCAAGGTCGGCGAGACCACCGCGGACGGGTTCATCACCCTCGAAGCCGTCACCTGCCTGGCCGCCTGCGACAAGGCTCCCATGTTCCAGACCCAGGGACCGGACGGCATCAAATATCATGAGAATATGACAGTGGATCGAACCATGGAATTGATTTCGGTACTCAAAAAATCCGGCAGGGAGGTCAAGTAATGGCTCACGTCCTCCTTCGCCACCGGGACATTCCGGATTTCCATACCCTTAATGTCTATAAAAAGAACGGCGGCTTCGAAGCGTTCAGGAATGCCGTCACGAAAATGTCTCCGACCCAGGTGATCCAGACTGTCAAGGACTCAGGTCTGCGCGGGCGCGGCGGGGCAGGCTTCCCGACCGGTATGAAGTGGTCGTTCATCGACAACAAGAACTGGCCGCATTACGTGGTCGCCAATGCCGACGAATCCGAGCCGGGCACTTTCAAGGACCGCGAGATCATGGAAGGCAACCCTTTCCAGTTCCTGGAAGGGCTGGCCATTGCCTGCTATGCCGCCGGCGCGAATGCAGCGTACATCTATCTGCGCGGAGAGTTCTGGGAGCTGGCTGCCTTCCTCGACGAAAAGATCGCCGAAATGGAAAAGGAAGGGGTACTCGGCGACAAGCTGTTCGGCGGCGAATACTCGCTGCGCATGTACACGCATCTCGGCGCGGGCGCTTACATCTGCGGAGAAGAGACAGCCCTGCTCGAATCGCTTGAAGGTAAACGTGGCCAACCGCGCGTCCGGCCTCCGTTCCCGCCTTCGTACGGCCTGTATGGCAAGCCGACCATTATCAATAATGTAGAGACCTTTGCCAATGTGCCGCTGATCCTCGCCAACGGCGCAGACTGGTACAAGTCCATGGGTACAGCGGACAGCGCGGGCGTGAAGGTCTTTTCGCTTTCGGGCCGCGTCCGCAAGCCGGGTAATTATGAGCTGCCCTTTGGCGCCACCTTCCGTGAGCTGATCTACACGTACGGCGGCGGCGTACAAGACTCGCGGGCGGTCAAGGCCATCATGCCGGCGGGCGCGTCCTCCTCCCTGGTCCTTGTGAACGATGATAAAGTCCTCGATACGCCGATGGATTATGCCTCTGTGCGCACCCTCGGCTCAGACCTGGGCTCCGCTTCCGTGATCGTGATCGACGACACGGTCTCGATCGAATGGCTGGTCAACAGGACGGTTCACTTCTTCCGGCACGAATCGTGCGGCAAATGCACGCCCTGCCGCGAAGGAACCTACTGGATGTCCACCATCACCGAGCGCATCCGCTCCGGAGAAGGGACATCGGGCGATGTGGACCTGCTCTTAACCGTAGCCAAACAAATGCAGGGAAAATGCCTGTGTGCGCTGGGAGAATTCTCCACCATGGCTGTGGTGACCGGCATCGAGCGCTTCCCGCAGGATTTCAAAAACGCTGTTGAGCCCTCGCCTCTCCCGGTGCTGGAGCGCCAGGGT
>DASUOS010000051.1:0-3573 GCA_036276515.1 Anaerolineales bacterium
AAATACTGGTTCAATATCGCTTCCGCATCTGTGCTCCCCAGGTCGCGTGCATTGACGAAGTGTCCAAGGGCCGCGGTACGATCTTCCATTTGCAGATACAACATTCCGAGATGCAGGTGGACCGAAGCGTTCTGCGGCTCCAGTCCAAGCGCCTGGTTCAGGATGCGCTCCGACTCTTCATAGCGCCGGTCGAGCAGCAGCAGCCATCCCAGCAGGTCCAGGGAATCTGCGCTCTCCTCCAGGACGATCGCCTGCTGGGCGGCAGGGATTCCCACCGTATCCACATTGACATTATTTTGCGCACAGAACAGCGCCAGCAACCGCCAGTAACTGGGGTCTTCAGGGGCCAGAGCAGTGGCCGTCTGGTAGGCGCCGAGGGCCCGGATCAGATCCCCCAGCTTGGAATAACTCTCGCCAATGGAGACTTGCCAGGCGGGATTCTGCTCATCGAGCCGCGCCGCCGCCTGGAACTCGATCAGCGCGTTGCGGAAATTCCCGGTCCTCTCGAAATACAGGCCGCGCAGGCCGCGGACTGTGGGTGAATTTTGGTCCAGCTCCAGAGCCCGATCGAGCTCAGCCCGTCCCTCCAGGCCGGAATGGTAGTTCGATTCGCCCAGCCAGGCCCACGCCTCGGCATTCTCCTCGTCCTCTTTGACGGCGGATTCGAAGGCGGCGTGCGCCAGCTCCCATTCCTGCACGAGACCCAGTCCGCGCCCTGTCAGTACGAGCCGGTCAGAAACAGAATCTTCCAGCGCGGCCAGGTTCAGGGCCGAACGGAGCGTCTCCACCGCGGGATCCAGCTGCGGGTTCAGCTCAGAAGCGGCGATCAGTTCCGACAGGGCCGCACCCGAATCGGTCAGGGCCAGGAGCAGGCCCAGCCGGTAGCGCGCCGAGGCATCCTGCTCATGGAGGGCTACATACTTCTGCAGGTACAGTGCAGCGCTCGAATAATCCTTATTTTCCTTATAGACCTGCGAGAGGCGCGAATAGAGATGCTCAGAGACCTGTTCCTGCTTGAGGCCCTGTTCCCAGATCTGTGCTGCCCGGCCGGGATCGTTGTTCAGGTACAGCACATCCCCCCACGCCACCCAGCCCTCCGGCGATAAGGCGTTGCGCTGGAAGGCCTTGCGATACACTTCATCTGCCTGGGAATACTGTTCGGCGTGATAATAGGCATGGCCTGAAAGCTCGAATAGGTCCGCTCGCCAGGGGAGTCGCTGGGCCGCTGCCTGGTAATGGGAGGCCGCGTCGAGATAACTCCCGGCCGTCGAGGCCTTCTCCAGCTCGGCGTATCCGGATGCCACCAGCGGTACAAAAATGGCTGCCAGAAGAATAAGAAGGACCGCTGCGACGCGCGCCGGACTGCTTTGCATGCGCCCTATTATAAGTTGGAATAAAGTACGGTCCTGTAACTTCCCCAGAGCGGATTTTCACGACAGATTTAGTCATCTGGAATATAATCATCCCGTCATGGGCGCATCACTTGGACAAATTTTTTCCTTCCTGACAACGCCGGAAGGAAGCCTGATCTACCACCTGATCCTGGTCTTTTCGATCGGGAGCGCATTGCAGTCGGCCTATATGCACTGGCGGTCCAGTGAATTTCCTCAGGCACGCCGGACAATGTTCGGCCTTGGGATGCTGCTCGCAGCCCAGATCGCACTGTTCGTCGTCAGCGCGCTGGGTACCCAGGGGTTGATCAATCTGCCGCTCTTCCTGCCCCCTCTGGACCGGGCAATCTCTCTCTTCTCCATCGTATGGATGATCTGGTTATGGGCCTTCCCCGAACCCAGCCGCTCCGGGGACGCGGCCAACTGGCTGATCTCCCTGCTGGTGGCAGCGGGTCTTGGACTGAGCCTGGCTGCCTATGCTGCCGAGCCTGTCTTCCAGTCTTACAACCTGACCACCTACGACAGCTACTGGCAGATGGCAAGCCTGGTGCTGTCTGTCCTCGGGCTGCTCACCCTCCTGATCCGCCGCCCGAATGGCTGGGGGAATGGCGTGGCCGTTCTGCTGTTGATCTTCGGCGGGCACCTGCTCCACCTGCTCTACGGCCGCGTGGACGGTGACTTTCCGGGTGCGGTCCGGCTCATGCACATCGCAGCCTTCCCCATCCTGATGACCCTGCCGCAGCGCTTCCCGGCTCCTTCCAACCGGTTGATGTCCGTCAGGCAGCAGGATGTACCGGTCGTCGGGGAACGCCGCCGCTACAGCACAGACCCGAAGACCTTCCACGCCCTCCTGGCGCTGGCAGGCGAATCGCAGGCCGACAAGGTCAGCAAGGCGATCACCCGGGCCATCGCCCAGACCATGCTCGCCGACCTGTGCTTCCTCATTTATTTAACCGACAACAACAACCAGCTCCAGATCGCCAGCGGATACGACCTCATCCGCGAGGAGAACCTGGAGGGCGGCAGCCTGAGCAAGAGCATTATCCCGATGCTGACCAACGCCCTGCAGCGCGGACGGCCGCTGCGCCTGCCGTCGAGCAGCACCTCCGCCGACATCAAGGGCTTGAGCGACCTGCTCGGCCTCAACAATCCCGGTCATATCATGAGCGTGCCGATCATTACACCGGAAAAAGACCCGCTGGGCGGCGTGCTTTTGCTGTCTCCCTATTCCAACCGCCTGTGGAGCGCGGAGGACCAGGCGTTCCTGTCCAACATTGCCATCTCCCTGGTTCCGATCATCCAGCGCGGCCAGCGAATGACCACGCTCGAACAAAAAGGCGAGCAAACCCGCCAAGCGCTGGACGTGGCCCAGGAGCGCATCAAAGACGTCGAACGGCGCAACGAAGAATTGCTCAAGCAGATGGACGCCATCCGGGTGGATGCGCAGGAAGGGCTTGCCCAGGCCGAAAACCTGGCCGCGCTGCGGACCATCCAGGAGGAGACCCAGAAGGCGCTTGAAAAGCTCAAGCAGGAAAATGAAGAGCTGCGGGCCGGGAAAGAGATCAAAGCGGGTGCCGGGATGGCAAATGTCAACGCGGCGCAAGTGGAGGGAGAGCTGCGTCTTACTCTCGAAGAGATGGCTCGTTTGCAGAACCAGCTGGCCGAAGCGAACATGCGCCTGATCGAAGCCGAGAAGGGCGCGGTGTCTGCCCAGTCGACCGAGCAGGCGGAAGTCGTGGCCTCCATCTCGCAGGAGCTGCGCCAGCCGATGTCGTCCATCGTCGGCTACACCGACCTGCTGCTGGGCGAATCGGTGGGCATCCTGGGCGCGCTGCAGCGCAAGTTCGTGGAGCGCATCAAGGCTTCCACCGAGCGCATCGGCAACCTGATCGATGACCTGATACAGGTCACCACGCTGGAGACCGGACTCAACGAGCTCAAACCCGAACCCGTAGACCTGAACGTGATCATCGACAACGCCATGTCCTATACGAGCAGCCAGGTGCGCGAGAAGAACATCTCGATGCACCTCGACCTGCCAAAGAATGTAGCTTCGATCTATGCCGACCGGGAAGCGCTCCAGCAGATCCTCATCCATTTGCTGCAGAATGCAGGGTCCGCCTCCCCGATGGAAGGGACCGTGCATCTGAAGGTCCAGACCCAGAACGAGGACGGCAAGGAA
>DASUOS010000052.1:0-2666 GCA_036276515.1 Anaerolineales bacterium
GGTCAGTATAGGATTCATAAATTCCTGGTGACTCCTCCCGTAACCGGTACCATGGGTAGTCGGGATAGGAGATGTACTGCGTGGAATGGTTGCGGCGCAGCTGGTCATCGGCCCGCCCATTCGTTGGTCTCAGAAAGAAGCATTCAAAGCGCGAACCATGGGCCTGGACATGGAAGGCAATGCCGACGAAACCTCGCATATCCTGAGGCGCATCCCTGCCCGGCATCCCGGCGATTTCGGCTTCGATCACACCCTCCACAAAATCCGAAGCAGGCAGGATGGCGATCGCGCAGTCCGGTTCTCCCTGCTCGATCAGCCGCACAGCCTGGCGACCCTGGTACGTTACCCGCTCTGCTTCTAGGTTGACCAACTCCAGCCCGGACAAGGAGTCCAGCACAAAGGTTCGTACAGGTGATTCGGCCATGGAGGATATTCTTCTGTTTGAGTTTGGGCAGACTTACGCGCAGCTGCCGGTCACTACATCGGCGCTTTGCCCATGACCAGGCCTTCAATGCTGTGCGGTGTTTTGAGTGGGGGCAAATTGGCGGTTGTATCGGCTACGATCTCACAGCTCAGGTGCTGCCGGAGGGATGGCTCCAGGCTGTCATAGAACGCCTGCGACACCTTCAAGGTTGGCGGACTGTAGTCTTCAGGCCGCTCGATGATCGTCGCCGAGTGGGCGCGGTCTTCCAGCGAGACGACACCCAGGATGATGACAGGGCGCATCCGGTCGTTATTCTTCGATCCTCGGTGGATCGTCAGGCCGCTGCGCACCGATACACTGCCGCGCCTGGCAAGGCGTGCGACCATCTTCTGGTTGTAGGCTTCCTTTTGCTCACCAACCGGGAACATCTCCTTGTTAAAGCCGGCGCCATCGTCGAAGTGCGTGCCGGGGGCGATGTTGAATGGGCCCATCGAGGGGGTTACATCTACGGTGGAGGCATTAAAGCACAGGGATGTCAGGCGGCGGTGCAGGCGGGTCGGGTCCGGGACGGGAAAATCTCGATGCGGCGGCTGGTCGGGCGCGCCCGGCAGGGGGATGTCTGCGCCGAGCTCGACGATCTCATACCGCTCGCCCAGCACCTCCCTGCTCAGTTCCATAATGGCAGGATGGCTGACCATCTCGACGAATCCCCGCATCCGTTCAGGATACAGCTCGATGTAGAAGCGGCTCCAGCCTCGAAAGGCGACTCCTTCGCCGCCCGCGACCTTGAGCGCATCCAGGAACTGAAGACCTACATCCTCATCCAGTTCATCTGCCCAGCGCACCGGCAGGATACCGGGCAGGTTCGCGATCCCGTTCTCGTAGAGTTCCGCTGTCAACTGCTTAAAATCCAGGCTTGTAGCTACTGCATTCATGTCTGCCTCCAATAAGAATTTTTAAACATGCTACTATCATAGCGAAAATACCTGTTCAGGGCAATAGGCAGGAGCGTTATCAGGGGAAACCTCCCGTTAAGAGGCATGCCCTACACTCTAGTACTCCAACAAGATTAAGTTGGAAGGTGAGTCTAGGGAGGAATCGAGCGATCTGCCCTCCAGTTTTAGATTGTCCGAGTACTAGGGCGCAGCTCAACAGAACGGCAAACTGCTGCTATTTCTCGGTCAATGCCAGCCGTATTCCCAGGCCTATAAGAATGCCTCCCGCCAGGCGCTGGAAAAATCGAGCGTACTGCGGCCGGCCTGTCAGCCATTTCCCGATTGTCCCTGAAGAATAGCCGACGACCAGTAGAAAACACAACCCAAAACATGCAAATGTCAGCCCCAGAAGCACCATCTGTGAAGTAACCTGGCTGCTTCCCTGGTCCACGAACTGCGGCAGGAAGGCCAGAAAGAAAATAGCGATCTTTGGATTGAGGACGTTGGAAAGAACGCCCTGCCAGAAGAGAGCATGGGACGTCACGACGGAAGGCGATGGTTCCAGGGTAAAGATGCTTTTCTCCAGCCAGGCTTTAATACCGAGATAGATTAAATACGCAGCGCCGGCAAATTTCACGAAAAGGAAGGCAAAGGCCGATGTCTGGAGGATGAGCGTCAGCCCGAAGGCGGCCGCGGTCGTATGGACGAGGATTCCGCACACCACCCCGACCGCAGACAGAACCCCCGCCCGGCGTCCGTGCGCCAAGCCGCGGGTGATCACATACATCATGTCAGGACCTGGCGCAATGATCAACGCCCACGACACACCGATAAACAATACAAATTTGGCAGGTTCGATCATCGCTTGCTCCTTATTCGTCTCATACAATTTTTCTATATTATCATGCTGAAATTTAGAACATTAATTCTATTTTTCTGCTACAATTTCTTTCATGTACAAACACGTTTCAAAACTACTACACATTTTTTTACTTGTCACATTGCTTGGGACGTGCGGCAGTTCTGTATACTTCATCAGCCAGGAACCTGAAGTAATACATGCAGCAGCATTGATACCCACGCCGGCGCTCAGCGTCATCTCACCTCTTGAGGCAACACCAGAACCGGACTATTCGGCTCCTGAACCAGGCTGGACCCTGGTACAGACCGGGCTGGAGAGGCGGGTCATACCTGTATCAAATGAGCAGAACCAGCAAGTCGAATCTCTTTACGTTTGGCGCCTCGATCAAAAATACTTCAGGATGGATGTAGCCTACGATGAAACACCCAAGTCTCTCGAAACCTGG
>DASUOS010000053.1:0-11459 GCA_036276515.1 Anaerolineales bacterium
CTGCTTGAGCGAGATCATCAGCGCGTCGGGGCGGGTACTCATGGCAAACAGGATGAAGGCGGACATGACCAGGATAATCCGTCCAACAGCGATCAGGGCGAACAGGGCGCCTTCCTGTTTGGGAGAGAAAATCCAGAACTCCATGAGCGGTGTCCCCTCACCCCAGAACAGGCTCTGGATGAGAACCACCGAAAAGATGAGCGGCAGGCTGATCGCCCAGACGACGCGGCTAAAATTGGGAAAGATCTTTCCCCAGATCGCGAGCGGAATGATCACGAACAGGACCAGCAGGTAACCGGTCCAGTTACCCGGCAGAGTGAGGCCTGCCACGAGTAGCAGCAGGGTGAGCAGGCTCTTGGTGAGGGGATGAAGGTTATGTAGCCCGCTTTCGCGGGCTACATACATGCTGAACGTATTCACAGAATAATTATAGTCTAGCGAGTTTTCAAGCGGGCGGGCAGGGATCCCAGGATCAGCCAGACGACCATGAAGGAAAGCATTTTGTCGAATGGGTCGGAGACCGCACCCTGCGCCATCACCGACGACAGGATGTTGGCGCCGCTGGCCCGGAAGGCAGCCACCAGCAGGTCCGTCCCGGAGCCGGTGACGCCGCCGAAAACGTATGCAGCGGTCGGGGCCGAGATGATCGCCGCCACAATACCGGTGACGAGGCCCCACAATCCGGCATACCCGCCCCGCTGCAGGACGAAATAGCCGAGTGCCCCGCCAACCAGAAGAGCCAGGACAAAGACCAGAGCATACTGAGAGAACAGGTCTGTCATGGCAGGATAGCTGGTGAATCCTGTTTCATCGGTCGTGGCATTGGTAAAGGCCAGGACGAACAGCGCCAGGGCAAAGACGAAGATCGCACCGACCAGCGCAGAAACCCAGTGCGGTGTTGCCTTTTCAAAAGCACCCTGCCTGCCTGCCAGGCCGGCCAGGAAGCCAATCACCGCCGCAACATAGAAGAACGGCGCGGCGAACGGATTGAACAGGCCCCAGATCAGGTTCGCCAGGGCGCCTGTCAACGCGCCCGCCCAGGGGCCGGCGATTGCTCCGACGAGCACCGTTCCGATGCTGTCCAGGTAGATGGGAAGTTTCAAGCGCACCACCAGCTCACCGATCGCTATGTTGATCGCAATGGCAATGGGGATGAGGACCAGGGTTCGTGTGCTGAACTCTCTTTTGATGTTGTCGAGCATGGCAATTCTCCTTGATGGGATTTGACTTTTATAACACTTCCTGCGCTGATTTGGTTCACCGCATTAAACGCCACCTGCGAGGGAGAGTTTTTCCATCCTTTCGAGGAACAATTCCATAAAATCCCGGGCGCGCACGCCAAGAGCCACCCTCATATTGGCCGGCTTTTTGCTGGCTTTATAAAAGTCGCCGAGGGTCTTGCCCATCGACACGCCGCCCGAAATGTCCACATCCACATACAGATCCTGGTAGGTGCAAAGTTCAGGCAGAAAAGCCAGGGCCAGGGCGAGCGGATCGTTGATCACACAGCCTTCGATGCTCTGATATTCATCGTGGAATTCCATATAGAAACGGGTCGATTCGGCCAGGAAGCTTGTAATTGGCGAGTCGATCCTTTGCAGCCGCCGGATGTCGCCGGGCGTGAGGATGCAGTCATACGTGACATCCAGCGGAACCAGGGTCGTCGGCATACCGGCGTGATAGACAATGTGCGCGGCGTGCGGGTCCGCATAGGTGTTGAACTCCGCCAGGGCGGTGGTGTTGCCCTCATGGCGGATCGCGCCGCCCATGATGATCAATTCCCCGACCGCCGGCACGATGCGGGGCTCCTTGCGAATGGCAAGAGCGATATTCGTCAGTGGACCGATCGCCAGCAGGGTGATCTCCCCCGGTGCCGAGAGGATCCTGTCGATCAGAAAATCGCTCGCATGCGGGACGACGGGCTGGATACCCGGTTCCGGAAGCTTTGCGTACCCAAGGCCGGTGGTCCCATGCGTTTCCGGCGCCAGAAAGGACGGCTGGACGAGCGGCAGCGCGCATCCCTTTGCGACCGGGATGTGGCCGCTGCCCACCAGCTCCAGAATGGAAAGGGCATTGACCGAGGCCTGGTCCATGGAACAATTGCCATGGACAACGCTCAGGCCTTCGATTGCCAATTCAGGGGAGGCGAGTGCCAGCAGGATGGCGCAGGCATCGTCGATGCCGGGATCGGTGTCGATCAGGATTCGTTTGGGCGGCATGGTTTCCTGGCGGCCGGCCGCGCGCCAGCCGGCAAGTGGAGTATGGAGCACCGCTGAATTTTACTCCAGTTGAAAATCCGAACTGTCATATAATGATGGCGTTTTGAAGAAAGGCTGATATGCATCGATGAAAAAAATCTGGCCGTTTAGTTTCTACTTTCTGTATTTTGCCGCTCTCTCCTCCTTCATGCCATTTATCGTCCTGTTCTACCAGGCGCTGCAGTTCAATGGTACACAGATCGGATTGCTGACCGGCATCCCTCCACTGATCACGCTTGTCGCAGCTCCATTTTGGACGGGAGTGGCCGATGCATCCAGGCGTCATCGCTTGATCATGAGCCTGGGGATCGCCATGGCCGTTGCGCTCGTTTTATTGCTGCAAACGCTTAATGGTTTTGTCCTGATCTTTATCACCATTGTAATTTTCAACTTCTTCTTCTCCCCGGTTGCCTCTCTGTCAGACAGCGCGACCATCGCCATGCTGGGGGAGGACCGAGGCATGTATGGCCGCATCCGCCTTGGAGGGACGATCGGCTGGGGCGTTGTCGCTCCGATCGCCGGCGCGCTGGTGGAAAACTATGGATTGAAACTGGCCTTCTGGGGCTTCTCTGCGCTGATGTTCGTTAATTTTTTTATTGTTCAAAAAATGGTGCATGATGTAACGGAGCAGGGATCCTCCAATCACGGCGGCGTCCGGTACTTTCTTACAAGCCGGCGCTGGATCCTGTTCCTGCTCCTGGCATTTCTGGGGGGGCTGGGATCCTTCAGCGCGGCATCCTACCTGTTTCCCTACATGGCGGAGATGGGCGCCAGCGAAACCATCATGGGCCTGGCATTGACCCTTTCCACCATGACAGAGCTTCCCATCTTCTTTTTCGGGAACCGCCTGGTAAAGCGTTTTGGCTCTCAGGGATTGCTCATGCTGTCCCTAATATTGATCGGCCTGCGCTCATTGCTTTATGCTTTGGTCAGTGCTCCATTTGCCGTGCTGATCGTCCAGATGCTTGGCGGCACGGTCTTCCCGGCATTGTGGCTGGCAGGTGTAACGTACGCGGATGAACACGCACCGCCAGGGCTCAAATCCACGGCGCAGGGGCTCTTTGGGGCCATGACGTTCGGCTTTGGCTCGGCGGTGGCCGGTTTTGTCGGTGGTCCGCTGCTCGAGAGCATAGGCGGGCGGGGCATGTTCCTTGTCTTCGGGCTGTTCATCCTGGGCGGAATTGGGCTGATTGAGCTTGTGAAACGGCTGCTGCCCGTTGAGGAAGTTCCGCAGGCCGTTTTGTAGGGCTAATCAAAAGAGTCAAAGAATCCCTACTTTACAAAATCGACGAAATAGCTATAATAATAAGTGAAAAGTGCTCGGGTGCCCCCCTCACCCAGGCACTTTTCATTTTAATACCAGAGACGATGGGATCGGCATTACAACCGCCGCTTACCCATTTGAGCTTAAACAATAAACACACCCTAAGGCATGTTCTTCACGTGTGCCCCTTCGCGGATCTGTTCCGAACCACCTTCCCTGAAATCAGGGGAAATAGGGCACAAAAGGATTAGCTTTTCAGGAATTTAATTAAAAATTGAGGAATCGTCAAGCAATTCGAATGTTTTCAAACCAAACTACGGAGAGAGATTTTTTGGATTATTGATGAAAATCCCTGTTTGCAAAAGCAAATAAGACCAATGAGGGACAGGTTACTGTTTTTTAAGCGTGGAACAAAAGCTTACAAACGACCGACTGAAGGTACTATAAAACAACCGTTGTTCAATTGTTTATAACCCTACGCGCCGATTCATGGTGGCGATCATCACAAAGCGGTTACAACTAATCCCCGGTTTTTCCTTACAAAATTAGTGTTGGTTTCCAATAAAGCTACCAACCAAGTGAAAATCCATTTCCCTCCCGGTACTGTGCATTTCAAATATGGTCACGGAAAGAGAATAGCCTCGGAGTAAAGATTTGCGACCCTAGATCTCCTCCGCTGGCTCCAGGGCAAGTGCGACGGCCTGCTCTACTGTCATTGCACGACCTTCTTCTGAAGACTTAGCAAAATCCTGTGCCTGCAATATCTCACGAATCTTGTTTTCCGCACGCTCCTGCTCAAAACGGTCGAGAGGATCGATGACCTCACCGTTCCGTTCAAATGTGACTTTTGCAGCGGCGAGCATCTGCGCCGCCCGGCGAGGTCGGGGCTCGATACCAGCCAATCCTGTGAGGCAGGCAGCAATCAGGTACAGATTGCCTGTTTCCCCGCTCAATTCGAGCCCTTCCCTGAGCACTGCGGTTGCGCGAGCATGATATCCGAGATGCCCGAGCGCAATGCCCAGCTCACACAACGCAGCTGCGATATTTGCTTTATTCATTAGCTCACGGACCATGGTGAGCCTATCCTCAAAGTGTCTGACAGCCTGCTCATCCTGACCTGTAAGCAATTCAATCGCCCCCAGGTACCCGATGACTTCCGGCGTGAAAATTCTCTCCTCCCAGGCACGATGTATTTCCAGCGCCTGTTGCAGATAGATGGAGGCGGTAGCGTACTCACCGAGATAGTAGAAGATCATTCCAAGAGCCTGGATAGGGAGGGAAGCTGTCATAGTATCGCCGATACTTGTCAAGATCTTCAGGCTGTCGCTGAATAGCTCGCGCGCTTGCAGCAAGTCTGCCTCAATTTTTGCCAGATGTCCTCGAACAAGAATGGCAATCGCGAGACGCCAGGGTTCGCCGGCCTCACGCAAGAGTAGGATACTCTGGTCAAGTTCCTCTTGTGCCCTTGCCTTATCATGACCGATCAAGCTTTGCCCGAGAAGCATGCGCGCCCACCCGAGGCTAGGTTTGCCAGAGTCACCCAGCTCCATTCCTATCGCTTTGCTCTCTTCGAGAAAGGTCCATGCGGCCTGTAAATCACCCTGCTGCGTTGCCAGGTCCCCGGCTAAATTGAGCGCGTCAGCACGAGTACTCGTGTGCCCGGCAGCTGCAGGATGTGCCAGCAACCGCTCCAGCAGCTCCCTTCCCAGGCTCCAATACCCATAGGTCAACCAGTAATAATGCAGTGCGAAACCCAAACGCAAGCCAGAGAGGGTCTCACTGGATTCTCCAGCCCAGCTCATAGCCTGGCGCAAGTTGTCGTGTTCTGCGTGCACTCGCCGCATCCAGTTTACCGCCTGGGATCCATGCACCCCCCTTTCGAATTGCAGCGCCATCGCAAGCAAGAAGTTCAAATGGCGCCCGTGCACCAGATCACTCTCGCTGCTCTCCGAGAGTTTCTCGCGGGCGTATTGGTGAACCGTCTCATGAAAAGAATAACGTACAGTGTTTTCCGTTCTTTGACTGATCACGATCAATGACTTGCTCGCCAGAGAATGGAGCAGATCCAACACATCCCCATCACAAACGAATCCCGCCGCTTCGAGCGTCCAGCCGCCGGCAAACACAGAGAGCTGCCTCATCAGCCGTTGTTCGGCTTCGGTGAGCAAGCTCCAACTCCAATTCACGGAGGCGCGTAGCGTCTGGTGCCGCGGCAGGGCGGTTCGTGATCCTCCGGCCAGTACGTTCAGGTTCTCTTGCAGCTGTGTGGCAATTTGTTCCGGCGAAAGCACTCCTACTTTTGCGGCGGCCAGCTCAATCGCCAGGGGAATGCCGTCCAGGTGACGGCAGATTTGGACAATGGAGGCGGCGTTCTTCCTTGTCAGGGAGAAATCAAATTGAATGAGCCGGGCGCGCTCTTCGAACAACGCGACCGACTCAAATTCCCTCAGAGAATCGATTCGATCGGGAATGTCGGGTAATCGCAACGATGGGATACGGTAGAGGGCTTCTCCAGTGATCTCCAGCGGTTCGCGGCTGGTGACAAGAATCTTCAAGTGGGGACAGCTCTTCAAGAGTGAATCGGTCAGACGTGCACAGGCATCCAGGAGATGCTCACAGTTATCCAGGATGAGCAAGGCCGATTTCGCCCGCAGGAAGTTAATCAGCAAATCCGTAAAGGAGATACTGGCTTGCGTTCTCAGGCCAAACAGTGTAGCAGCAATTTGTGGAAGAAGCGAGGGATCGTTCAAGGAAGCCAGCTCGAGCAACCAGACGCCATCGGCATAATTTTCCAGGAGTTGTTCACCGACTTTGATAGCGAACCGGGTCTTTCCTACGCCCCCCGAGCCTGTCAGAGTCACCAGGCGATGTTTGCCAATGAGCTGGATCGCATCCGCCTGCTCTTTTTCCCGACCGATAAATGAGCTCAGCGATGCAGGTAAGTTTGTTTTTGGCTTGTTTGGATGAGCAGAGGCCCGGGTCGGCAGGACTGACGTTCCCCGTGCAAATGAAATCCATTGAGAGCGTTCCGACTCAGGAATGCCCAGCTTTGCAAAGAGTGTAAGCGCAAGCTCCTTGGAGGGTTTGTACTCATCTGCTTCCATGCGGCGCACGGTGATCTCTGCACAGCCCACTTGGGCCGCAAAGGCTCTCTGAGTCAGGTCGAGCGCACGGCGCTTTTGGCGTAACCATGTCCCAAACGAAGTTGATTCAGGCATGTCCCTACCAATAAGTCATATCGGTTTTTATATCGGTTTGCGCATTATGCCAGGAAGGTGAAATGAATTTAATCATAAAAAGCCTGCTTTTGAAAGGAGAAAAATATGTCCACACAAACCAGTGCACAACCTGCTTCGAGCCTCCCCAAACCCGCGGTCCAGGCGTTTGCCGCTCAGCTACAGGGGGAGTTGATCCGCCCCAGCGATGCCGGCTATGAGCAAGCCCGCAAAGTCTACAATGGCATGATCGACAAGCGACCGGGGCTGATCGCACGCTGTAAGGATTTCTCCGATGTGGTCAGCGCCGTCAACTTTGGGCGGAACCATCAATTGACGGTTGCCATCCGTGGGGGCGGACACAACGGTCCCGGGCTAGGCGTGTGCGAGGATGGGCTGGTCATCGATTTATCGCCCATGCGCGGCATCCAGGTCGATCGGTCCAACAACACGGTGCGCGTCGAGGGCGGCTGCCTTTGGCGAGATGTAGATCAAGCCACTCACGAGTTCGGCCTGGCGGTGCCAAATGGCATCATACCCAGTACGGGTGTAGGGGGTCTGACACTCGGAGGCGGCACCGGTTACCTCTCGCGTCACTACGGACTCACGATTGATAACCTGCTTGAAGTTGAGATAGTGTTGGCCGATGGAAGTTCTATCACGGCAAACAGCAGTGAGAATCCGGATCTCTTCTGGGCAGTGCGCGGGGGCGGCGGAAATTTCGGCGTGGTCACCTCGTTCCTTTTCAAGGCAAACCCTGTCCACACCGTTTACGGAGGACCGATGTTTTGGCCGCTGGAGTACTCCGCGGATGTGCTCCGTTTCTGGCAGGATTTCATCCTGAGCGCGCCGGAGAACATCAACGGTTGGTTTGCGTTTGCAACGGTACCGCCTGTCGCTCCGTTCCCTGAGCAGTATCACCTGCAAAAAATGTGTGGTGTCGTATGGTGCTACAGCGGAGATTTAACAGAGGCGGAAGCTGCGTTCCAACCGATCCGCAAATTTAGTGCCCCAGCCATTGATTTTGTGGGTCCGCTGCCCTTCCCCGCTTTACAGGCTATGTTCGAGCCCCTGTACCCGGCCGGCATGCAATGGTACTGGCGCGCTGATTTCTTCAATCATTACGATGATAAGGCAATTGACCTGCACGTCAGGCATGGATCAGAATTGCCAAGCATGTTTTCAACGATGCATATTTATCCCATCAATGGCGCCGTGCAGCGGGTGGGCAACCCGGATACTGCCTGGGGCTACCGGGATGCTAATTTTGCACAGGTGATTGTTGGCGTGGATCCCGACCCGAACAACAACGCGCGCTTAAGAGACTGGACACAGAACTACTGGCAGGCGCTCCATCCCTTTTCTGCGGGTGGCGGCTATGTGAATATGATCATGGAGGAAGGGGAAGATCGGGTGAAAGCGGCATATCGCGATAACTATGCGCGCCTCGCGCAGATCAAAGCCAAATACGATCCGCACAACTTCTTCCATATCAACCAGAATATCAAGCCAGCTGCATAAGCTGGGTAGGATAGGTTGCAGTCACAAAGTGTGTTTTCGATCTGTTTTCTGATCCCGAGGATCAGGAGGCACTATGCCACTGTACATGGATCGCCATTACGTGGAGGGCGCGACCAGATCCGGTGTAGCCCAAGCCCATGACCGGGACCTGGCTATTCAGGAGAAGTATCCGGTCAAGTTCTTGACCTACTGGTTCGATGAGCCGCGCTGTACCGGATTTTGCCTGATCGAAGCCCCGGACCAGGAAACCATCAAGAAAGCCCACGATGAGGCACACGGCCTGGTTCCCAACGAAATCATCGAGGTGGATACCAGGGTTGTGGAGGCATTTCTGGGCAGGGTCAAGGACCCCACGCCGGTGGATCTTTCCGGAGAGCTTCCCATCGACAGCGCTTTCCGCGCTATCATGTTCACCGACTTGAAAGACTCGACCCTGATGACCACTATGTTCGGAGATACGAGGGCGCTTCATTTGCTTCACATCCACAATGCGCTGATCCGCAATGCGTTACGTCAGTATCACGGGAATGAAGTCAAACATACAGGGGATGGCATTATGGCCTCTTTTGTCAGCGTGGAGGATTCGGTGGAGTGTGCAATGGCCGTGCAAAAAGCGTTTGCCGATCACAACTGGCGCGATCCCCAGGAGGGTTTACATATCCGCGTCGGTTTGAGCGCCGGCGAGCCCGTGGAAGAAGACGGCGATTTTTTTGGCAGCGCTGTGCAGCTGGCTGCGCGGATCTGCGCTTATGCGGAACCGGATCACATATTGGCGGCGCAGATCGTTCGGGATGAATGCCAATCGCATCGAGGTGTTTTTGTGGGACTGGAGGAGATACGACTCAAAGGCTTTGACACGCCCATTCTGGTGCATGAAGTCCAATGGCAGTAAGGGGGTAATAGAGGGGTTAAGTGTGTGCCTTATAACGGCACACGATAGCCCGCATCAAGGGATACTTGATGCGGGCCCCTGCTTAATTGGTTCTCTTCACTCGCCGCCAGGGCAAGCGTGGGATCAGCACCTGTGCTTGCTCAAATCAGCGTTAAACAAATGCTCGGTCCAATAATTGATCCATGATCGTGTCCGTCCCAATTCTTGCCACGCGGGCAGGCTTGCCCGTCTACATCGCCGACCTCCGCCTAGAGTAGTGGTCCGCACTCGCCTGATCGAGCGGCTGGGCGTCTGCGGGAGCACGATGTAGGATTGATCAAAGTCCAAGGTTCAGTTGTTGTTGGACCTGCAAGATCGCGATCAAGGGCTTATGACCCATTCATTGAACACTGGGTAGGTTTATTTCTATCCGTGAAAAACAACAATCATTTATGATAATCTCTAATTACAAAAGTAACCTTGGGCATTTCTACTAGTCAAGAGATGCGAACCCCTCAACACCAATTTTCCTCAATTCTTGCTCTACAAAACAGCTAAATCATTCACTTTTCCCATCGAATCAAACCTTAACATAGACAAGAACCGCTCAACATGATTTGCTGGCGGTTTCTTTAAAATTTGTGCCCCCACGGGGATTCGAACCCCGGTCGTAGCCTTGAAAGGGCTGCGTCCTAGTCCACTAGACGATGGGGGCATATGGTAGCATCGCTGACTCATGTCAGCGATGTGGTATGTGTCGGCTCGAAGCATCCCATACCAAGCGGGCGGATTTTATCATCGCACCTGTCAGGGGTCAAGCGTTTTGTGCTATTTGTCCTCTTTGACGCGCTGGCCCAGCAGGGCAAGCAGGTCCACTTTTTCACGGTTGAAGAGAATGGCCGGGCTTTCCACTTTGAGATTCGGGATCAATATGGCCGATAACACGGATTCATACATGGGAATAAAATTGCGGGCCTTGTCTGCGATCATCACTGCAAAATCAAAACGGCCGGCCACTTCCAGTTTTCCTTCCAGCTCATAGACATGGGTAGTCAGGCGGGCGGGCAGAACGGAGATACTGGTATAGCCGCTGCGCTGCATGCCGGTCGGTCCCAGGTCTTCTCGCCGCGCCGCGCAGACTGCGAACACCTGTGATTTGATCAGCCGGACCACTTCAAAATGATCCACCAGCTTGGTCGGCATGTGAATGCGGGCGAGACGGGCATCGTGAAGCTCGAGATGCGACTTGGTCGAATCGTTCATGATCCCCATCAGGCCATGCGTGGAAACCATGATCTTCCCCACGACCCGGTAGCCGGATGTGTACACATCGGCAGGGAGGAAGCGGTAGGTGCGCGGGGATGAGTCCATGGTGCTGCCTTGTTATCCTGAGGATCAGTCGAAGGAGGGATGCGAAATGTTGGGTTTTCTGGAACCAGGCCTGGGCGTCCGTTTGACGCGGCGGGTGGGCTTGCCTGCGTTCGGGTCCAGGAGCATGGTCAGCCAGGAGATGGCGCGCTCATCGTACTCGCGCCGCCCGCACATGTCACAGACCCAGGCGGGAAAATTCGGGACCGTGATCAATTCCTCGCCGAGCCAGGTGAAATAAGTCAGGTGACGCAGGTGCATAACCCCGGCCGCACATTCGGTGCAGGGAAAGGGAGAGACCGGGTTCGAAAAGGTGGCCTGTTCCTTCATCGCATACTCCACGTTTCGAGGGTTGTGGCTTGCGGCATGTAGAGCTCGTTGATATGGCGGATGACCTGCCATTCCTCGGGCGGCCAATAGATCAGCACAGCCCGGCCAATGATATTTTCAATAGGCAGAAGTCCCCATTGATGCGAATCACGGGAATCGTTGCGGTTATCTCCCAGGACGAACAGCTCACCCTCTGACACCTGCCAGGTTCCGTTGTACACAGGCGGAGCATTGATATAAGGCTCGTCCACTGCGACACCGTTGACCATCAGCACGCCACCCTGAATGGAAATCGTGTCACCGGGCACGCCGATGATGCGCTTGATCAGGTCCTCTTCCGGGTTGACAGGAAAGACAAAGACCACAATGTCACCGCGCACGGGCTCGCTGAACTTGTAGGCAAGCTTGTTGACTAGAATATATTCGCCGTCCTGCAGGGTGGGCCTCATGCTGAATCCGTCCACACGCACGCGGGCGGAGACTGCATTGATCCCAAAATAAAGAACGACAGCCAAAACCAGGGTTTCGAGGATGTCGAGGGCGAATCGCTTCCAATTCGCAGGCTGTTCGATGACAGGTTCGGGCTGTGGCTGGGTATCAGATTGAGTGGTTTCCAAACGGTAAAGCCTCCG
>DASUOS010000054.1:0-18001 GCA_036276515.1 Anaerolineales bacterium
TCCTGCGGCGCTTCGCCTTCGATGATCCACTCGGCCATGAGCCTGCCCATGCCGCCCGCGCCGCCGTATCCATTCAGGGACATGCCCGCCGCCATCCACAGGCCGCGCGCACCGGCGACGGGTCCGAGCATGGGCTGGCAATCGGGAGTGTAGGCGCCGGGATGGCAGGTCAGGTCGATGATGCCAGCATCCTTCAGGAAGGGAATGCGGCGGATGGCCCCTTCGAGCAGCATCTCGAAGCGCTCATAGTCACCTGGCAGGGAACGGTTCCCGTGCTCCCAGGGCACGCCGTCGATCCAGCGCACCACCGGATTGGGCTCATAGCCGCCAATGACCAGGCCGCCCTGTTCCTCACGCATGTACACCAGGTTATCAGGGTCGCGCAGACAGGGCGTGTTTTTCGGGAATTCGTGTCCCGTCACGGCTTTGATGGCGATATGCTGGTGGTCGACGGGCGTCGTCGGCAGATAGACGCCTGCCATGGCGGCGATGCGCGGGGCCCACATCCCGGCCGCGTTGACCACGATGTTGGTTTTGATCGAGCCGCGGTTGGTGATGACTCTCTGGATCTCCCCTTTGGGCGAAAGCCCGAGCCCGGTGACGCGCGTGTTGGTGTTGACCTCCACACCCATCTCACGGATGATGCGCGCCATACCCGTGGTCGTGTCGTAGGGCGAGAGATGCCCATCGCGCGGCAGGTAGATCGCGCCGTACAGGTCCTTGTCGCTGATCTGCGGCATGACCTTGAGCGCTTCGGATGGCGAGATGATCTCCACATCCATGCCGATCGCCTTCGCCCGGCTGACACTGCGTTCCAGCTCCTTCAGCTGTTCCTTGCTGGATGCCACACGCAGGCTGCCGACGTGGTTGAACAATCCCAGCTCGCTGTACAGCTCGATGGAATACTTACGGAACTGCATCATGGTCCTGGATGTGGCGAACTGCGTCACCACTCCTGCCGCATGGGACGACTCGCCGCTGGCGATCTCCCCTTTTTCCAGCAGGACAATATCCTTCCTGCCCATCTTCGATAGATGGTAGGCAATGTTCACCCCATAGATACCCCCGCCGATGACGACGATTTCTGCCTGATCTCTCATGGTCTCCTCTTGGCGTTAGATAGTAGACACGTAAACACGTATACGAGTAGACAGGGAAATAAGTATACAGGGCTTCGATTAAGCCTGTTACCTTTTCTCAATATCGTCCTCATCGTAATCGTCTACGCTGTAATCCACTTTGTCCTCATGGATTTTCTTATCACCGTATTCCTGTATGCCGGCCCGCTGGCGGCGGACATAGCTCATGTAGCCGTTCAAGGTCTGTTCAGTGAGACGGATCAGCTTGTAAAGGGAGTCAAATTCGGGCTGGCCGATGTAGTCCAGCACCCGGCTTTCGATCAGACGCGATAACGTCTCATTCAATTCACCGCGGGCGATGGAATAATAATGGAGGCGTCCAAATAGTGATACCGGCCATATCCCTCCGCGATATTACCTGTTACGCTCTTCGAAGCCCGGCGTATTTGAGAATACAGGTCATATTTCTCATCCGCCAGGAGGGTTTTAGAAAAAGCGTGAATCCTCGCCATGACTTCCAGAGCAAGCTGGTAACATTCCAAGTCTTCAAACCCGCGTTTTCCTTTTTCACCGGGCGAGTAATATAGGGATTTTCTCTCACTCACTACTTCTTCCTCTTCTTCATGCTTACCTGTCTACGTATCTACCTGTTTCCTTGTTCACCTGCTTACCTTTTTTCTGTCTACCTTTCTATCTAACCACATCTTCCATCCAGCCCTCAAATTCCTCCGAATCCATCTTCTCTACGGCCCTGCCCCATCTCTCCACTGCCCAACCCCAGAAGTCGAAATCGATTTTCGAGATCTTCGCCTGGATCGCCGCCCATAATCCCCAGCCTACATCTGACATGATCATGTTCAGCTTCATTCTTGCAATCAAATTCGGGGTCGCTTCGCCAAAGTAGGCCGCGCAGACTTCGGCGATCTGTTCATCGTTGAACTGCATTTCCTGGCAGGTATTTCCCAGCTCGAAAGTCGGGTCGTTGTTGCCGCTGTACTCGTAGTCGATCAGCCAGAGCTTCTGCCCATCGTCCATGTAGTTTTCGGCGAGCAGATCGTTATTACACGGCAGCGTGCCCAGAGGCTTAACGGACATCGCCGCTTCGATGGCTGATACGGTCGATAGACGTTCCAGGTACCCGTGGGGAATGGCGATGTCCCGCTCGCGGCAAATCTGTAAGTAATACTCCGTCAGGCGGAAGATATTGAAGTCGGTCAGGAAGCGCGGACCGGCGTGCAATGTCCTGATAGCCTGTGCCATCCGGGTTGGCATTCCGGGCTGGTTCAGCGTTTCCCGGGACATGGTTGTGGCATCGATAAATTCCAGGATCATGACGCAGTCGTCGGGCAGATAATACAGCACCTTCGGTCCCACCCCTGCAGCATGCGCAGCATTCGAATTATGATACTCATTCTCACGGTTGACCGCCAGCAGCTCGGTGCTTTCACCGGGGACACGGACAAAGAAGGGCTGGCGGTCCACATCCACTCTAAAATTCGAGTTGGTCAATCCCCCGGGCAATGGCGTAATGGAAATATCCTTATTCTTCCAATCCGGGATCATTGTGACCACCTCATCGATGATGGACATGCGTACCTCTCCGACAGCAGGTTTTTCAAAAATGTCACGCTCTCAGCGTGACCTTCTTCCGTACTAATTTGATGGCCAGTGAATCATCGTTGAGGCACTGGCCATTCTTGATTCTAACCCAGGTTTATCCTATTCGGGCGGAATTTCCTTGAAGGCGTAATCGACATTGATGCCCTTCGCGCTCTGGTTCATCCTGGAGATGACATAGATCAAAAAGGAAACCAGGATGACTGAGAAGGCGATGATCTGCGCCCACAGCCCGCTCGGGAAATCGGCAAAGTTCCAATTCCCAAGCACACCCAGCTGCGGGGCAAAGAGGAAGGCGAGCACCATCAACGTGCCCAGCACACCTCCCAGCGCGCCCAGCACGGTAATTAGTGGAATGCCGCCGAGTTTATATTTTGCTCCCGGCGAAGCCTCATATAACTCCCTGGCCCGGTAGGGAAGCAGGGCACCGGCGATGCAGGTCACGACAAACACGTAGCCACAGCCAAAGGTAACGCCCAGGGTCAGCCCAACCCAGCCCGGGACGAGGTTATAGGCGAAGATGACCGGGACGCTGGCCAGGAAGTATGCCCAGTGGGCATTGACCGGGGTGTGCAGTTTCTCATCCACTTTGCTAAACCATTCGGGCAGAAGACGATCCAGCGACATGGCGACAAGCACGCGGGTCATGCCGATGTAGCAGTTACAGACGATCTGGAAGCCGTTGAGCAGATACCCGGCGGCGATAATGAGCACCACGATCGGGCTGCCGGTCAGAGCGACGGCGATGATCGGCGGCCACAGGTTGAAGCCGTTGATCGTCGCTTCACCGATCAGGGACCAGTAGCCGGCGCCGGCAACATACGAGAATTCCGGCCCCGCCACCCGTTCGATACCGACCGCCAGCAGGGCGAGCAGCAGGCCGGTCGCCACCAGCGAGCCGACCATAATGAAGACCTGAGATTTGAAGCTGCGCGCATCCTTGATCTCACCGTTCTGCTGGGCAGAATACGTGGCCCACTGTAATGAAGTCCAGGCGATGGGGGCGATGAGCAGGGTCGCGATCAGGCTGAAGGGCGGGTTGAGATCGATCCCGGCAGCGGTCACCGCGGCGACTGCGTTCTCATAAAAGTTCGGCGCGCCGCCCGAAGCCACGGCGAAGGCGTTCAGGCGTGAGACGAATTCCGCCGCGGGCGTAGTGAACAGCACAATGAAAACGGTCAGGAAGCACAACAGCGTGCCCCACCACATCACATGCTGGAAGCGGACATAATTCTTGAATCCGCTGACGAGCAGCCACATTGCCAGGCCTGCGTTCAGGATGCTGACGACCACGATCCCCGTCCCGGTGGTGAACCAGACCCCCAGATTGGACAGCGCCGTATTCCCCAGAGTCGCGCCCAGGCCCAGAAAGAGCGGGGCAAATCCCAGATACGAGACCAGCCATCCGGAAAGCGCCACCCACTGCAGGATCCAGATGACGAATCCTGAGAAGACCACGGTGAATGCCACACCACCGCCGAAGACGCGGCTCTGGAAAACATAATCGCCGCCTGAGCGCGGCAGGGCGGTCGACAGCCAGGCGTACACATAAGCGATCGGGATCTCGATCAGCATGGCAAGCAAAATCCCCCAGACGACCCTGCCGCCCGGCAGTGCGCCGGGAGCCCAGAGGTAGGTCCAGGGGAAGATCAGACCCATGGTCAGGATGTTATAGATAAAGGCGGAATACGGAGACATGACACGGACAAGCCCCGAGGCTTTGCGGGTAAAGACTTCGGGTTTTGATGCTGCTGATGCTGTAGCCATATAGTTTCTCCTTTTGGCGAATCAAGTCGAAATTGAGCTGGCTGAAAGAACTACAGATATCCGAGCATTCTCCTCCTTTCAGAGACCGAGCGCTAGCCGCTCGTCATCTGGAATGCCTGCACTTCCCCGTCGGCGATATTGACCAGGCAGCCGCGCAGGATCCCCTCTCCGTATTCACTGCCCGGGTTGATACATGTGGTGCGGCCCAGTTTGGCGACCGCCTGTGATTCGTGGATGTGGCCGTGGAGCCCCAGCATCGGCTGGTGCTTCTCGATCGCATTGCGGACCGAGATACTACCCGCGCCAAACAGGACAACCTGCCCTCCCTGGACGATCTGCTCCGGGGGGTCCTTGGTCCAATCCAGTTTGGGACAGTTATCCAAAGACGAGTCGACCGGCGGATCGTGGAAGTTGAAGATCGCCTTTTTCATGTCTGGAACTTTCTGGATCATAGCTTCGATCATGACGCCCAGCTCCTCATCGCTGACCTCGCGCGGTGTTTTCCACGGAGTCGGCGTGCTGAACCCGACCGAGATCATCGGATGATCATCGTCGATATAGATCATCTCGTTCTCGCACGCGAAAAAGCTTTTCGTATCCTCACGCTTGATGACTTTTAATACGTCGGGGTCATCATCATTGCCGCCCGTAACGTAGCATTTCTTCCCCGTTCCATTAAGCCGTTCCTCCGCCAGCTCCACCCAGCGGACCAGTTTCTGCCGCGCCAGCTCATTGAACAGCTCATTAACACCGTGCTCGTTGGCATGCAGCTCGCGATACTCGTCTTCTTCCATGATCTTGTAATAGAAGCCGAGCACGTCCAGCCGGGCGTACAGGTTTTCCAGCTCAGACTGGGTCTCGATCTTTTCCACGCGGCCCTGGAGGGTAGCACGATAGCAGCCGTTCTGTTCCTTGATAATGGGGATGAGGAGTTTACCGGTGATATCCCCGCCCATGATGAGGATGTCCACATCGTAAAATTTCCCCGCGTTGATGAACTTGCGATAGGTCCGTTCCGATGCATGCAGGTCTGTTGCAAAAAACAGACGCGTAACCTTCTTGCTGCTCTTCTTTTTGAAAAAGAAAGACATGCAGACTCCTCACTCCGGCGATTTATAGTCAGAACACAAATAAACTATTGAAGTTGCGGAGTGTGCCGGCGGGAGTCAACTGGACAAGTGTTTCATGTTGCCATGTGAGATATTGCACTTTAACAATTTATTCCGACATAAGAAAGCGACCTGTAGAGCGAGATTTATCTCGCATGCGATCGTTTTATCGATAAAATCACGAGCGACATGAATGTCGCGCTACAAGATTGCTGTCTTTTTACGTCAGATTTAATTTTTAATCTATAAAATCTCGCGCTACGGGCTCTACACCCTTTCCCGGGAAATATGTACCTATGGGCTGTTGAATGGTTATAATCACATCGGCGAGCAGGTATCCCCTTGGAGGAGAAAACCATGTCGATTGGTATGCAGGAGCAGGACCGGGCCGAGCGCGAAAAGTTCGAAAACGAGTTGAAGCAGATCATCCAGAAGAGCCAGGAAGCGGACCTGTTGATGAGTGTAATCGGCTCGCTGGCCTTTCAGTTGCACTGCCCGCACTATGGTCACCTCCAGCAGGCGATGGGCCGCGCCTACACCGACATCGATTTCGCTGCCTATAGCAAACAGGCGAAGGAGATCAATGCGCTAATGACTTCCATGGGCTACACTGAAAACCGCGAAGTGTACATCGCCACCGAGGGCGAACGCGCCATTTATGACAAGCCGCAGACGGGTCTGCATGTGGACATCTTTTACGAAAAACTGGATTTCTGCCACACGATCTATTGGAAAGACCGTCTCGAGGTGGACTCCCCCACCATCCCGCTCGCCGAGCTGCTGCTGGAGAAAATGCAGATCGTCCAGATCAACGAGAAGGACATCATCGACACGATCATGCTGCTGCTCGAGCATCCGATCGGGGATCACGACTCGGAAACGATCAACGCAAAGCGGATCGCGAAATTGTGTGCAAGCGACTGGGGGTTATGGCGCACGACCACAATGAACCTGGACAAGGTCCAGGTGCTGGCGCAGGGCTATCCTCAACTCGATGAGGGACAGAAATCGAAGGTGAGTGAGCAGGTCGGTGGGTTATTGAAACGACTGGAGGACGAACCGAAGCCGTTTGCCTGGAAGATGCGCAGCCAGGTAGGCGACCGCCTCAAATGGTATAAGGATGTGGACGAAGTTTAATTAGCATATCCGTTCGCCTGGCCGAGGATCAGCACTGCTTCCTTCGAAAAGGTAACCTTATCCATATCCCCGATCTTGGGCAGCTCCAGAAATGGATTGTTGAACGTGTCCATGTTGAACTTGGTATTTCCGATCAACACTTGAATACGGACGACCGCGCCGAGGAAGGTAATGTTCTCGATGCGGCAGTCCACGACATTGGCTTTCTTCTGTTCCTCGGCAAAGCTGAAGCGCTCGGGGCGGATGGCGATCATGACCTGGTCGCCCTTCTGTAAACCTTCCATTTTTTCGGCCGTCAACAGAGGCACTCCGTCCACACTGAGTTTTCCATCCGACGGGTCGGTGATCTCGGCAACGGCTGTGTTCAGCGTTCCGACAAAGTTGGCCACGAATTTCGTTTTAGGAAAGTTATAGATCTCGAACGGCGTCCCGACCTGGTCCATTTCGCCTACGTTCATGACCACGATGCGGTCCGACAGCGAGAGGGCTTCCTCTTGGTCATGGGTCACATAAATGGTGGTGATGCCAAGCTTCTGCTGGATACTGCGAATCTCAGCCCGTAGCGAGACGCGTATCTTTGCATCGAGGGCGGAGAGAGGCTCATCCAGAAGCAGCACCTCGGGACGAATGGCCAGGGCGCGGGCGAGAGCAACACGCTGCATCTGCCCACCGGAGAGCTGGTACGGGTAACTATTGGCCTTCTCGCGCATGTTGATGATCCCCAGCATCTCGTCAACGCGCTGTTTGATAGCTGCATCCTTCTCCTTGCGGACGCGCAAGCCGAAGGCCACGTTGTCGGCAACAGTCATATTGGGGAACAGCGCATAGGATTGAAAAACCATGCCCACGTGACGCTGGTTAGGAGGCCGCTGGGTGATATCCTGGCCGTGGATACGGATCGAACCGGAAGTCGGATTCTCAAATCCGGCGATCATGCGCAGGGTTGTCGTCTTCCCGCACCCGGATGGGCCCAGAAAAGAAACAAATTCGCCCTGTTTCACATCGAGATTAAAATCACGAACGGCCACAAACTCCCCAAACCGTTTGGAAACGCTTGTAAGTGAAAGATGAGTCATATTGTTCTCCGTTGTGTTTAGTGAGCGCCGGCAGCCTGTCCCTGTCCGCCAGTAAAGAGCTGGATAAGCCCCATGGCGACCCAGGTCAGGAGAAAGCTGAAGAAGGAGAGCGCAGCCGGTTCATACGCCCGGTGCTGTCCAAGGAGGAAGAGATAGGGGCCGAAGGCATCCACGCCCAAGAACGAGGCGAGTGTCACTTCCCCCACCACAATCGCGAATGTCAGCAGCGCACCGCTCAAGAGTGCAGCACGTACGTTGGGCAGGATCACCTTTGTAATGATCGTGAACCAGTTGGCCCCCAGGCTTTGGGCCGCCTCCGTCAAGGTACGAACATCCACAGTGCGCAGGCCGGTATCGACAGAACGGTACATATAAGGCATCGCCAGCACCATATACCCGGCAACGATCAAAACGTTCGTCCCAAAACTAAATGTAGTTAAGGGCTGGAAGAGAGTAATGCCGGTAAATGGCACTCGGAACGGTGCGCTGTACAGGCCGATCAATCCAAAGACCAGGATAATCGCCGGTACCACAAAAGGTAGCAGAGTGATAAACTCCACGATGCGGCGCGCCTCCGGGACACGTAACCGGATCCAATAGGCTGTCGGCACGATCAGAATGGTATTCACGATAATTGTAGCCAGGGCCAGGAGATTCGAATATATGAATGTCTCCCAGAAGTCATTGTCTTCAAAGACCCGCAGATAGGCTTTCAACGGGTCGGCCGGATCCCAGCTGATGGAGAACTCGAAGGTTGCTAGCAGGGGCAGGACAAAATAGAGCGTTCCGACCAGGAACCAGAACCAGCTCCAAAAGGGGAATTTGCGAAGGCGGGCTGCAAGGTTCATTTCAACCACTTCTCCGCTTTCGATTGCAGCCAGGAATAGGCTGCCAGTGAAACGGCCATGATGATCACCATCCCCATAGCCAAGGCATAGCCCAGGCCAGGATTGTGAAAGACATCGCCGCGAATCTGTGCGCCAATCTGGATAGTGACAATCTCCAGCCGGCCGCCGGTCAATGCATATGCGGTAGCATAGGCGCCAAAGGCATTCCCGAACAGCAGAATCATTGCACCAAGAATAGACGGAAGAAGGACAGGCATCGCCACCCGCGACCAATACTGGAACGTGCTGGCCCCCAGGTTCTCGGCGGCTTCTCGCCATTCACGTTTCAACCCATCCAGGGCCGGTGCCATGATCAAGACCATTAGGGGGAATTGAAAATAGGTATAGACCAGCGCCAGGCCAACAAATGTATACAGGTTAAAACCAGCAGAATAGATATCAATTCCAAATACGTCTTTTAAGAGGGTCGTCAGAAAGCCCACCCGCCCCAACGTGGCAACAAACGCGAATGCAAGAGGCACACCAGCAAAATTGGAGGCCACCCCTGAAAATGTGATTAATATCGACCGAAGGGACTTTGGCAGACCCCCAACAGTCACTGCATACGCTAGAAGAAAGCCCAGAATGCCGCCCCCGACCGCCGTCACCGCGCTGATCTGGATGCTCAGTTTATAGGCATTCACAATCGTTGGGACGGTAAACAGTTCCTGATAGTTATGAAGCGTGAACTGCCCGGAGGCATCATAGAAGCTACCGGTAAGGATGCGTGCAGACGGCAGGATCAGGAAAAATAGTGCAAACAAGAAGAAGGGAATGACGCCGATCCACTTTTGCCAGCCAGTGAATGGCGCTTTTACCTTCGGGCTTACTTGTGGGGCTTCCAGGGCTGTTGAAGTCATAATCTTCCGCCTTACATTAACGGTTTGTGTGGTGAGACCCTGCCAGGGCTGGCAGGGTCTCACTCGGTACGTTAGAAGCTATTCAATTATTGAGGAGGAGCCTGGACATCGGCACCGACAACAGAGTCCCAATTTGTGGTGATCAGTTCATTTGCAGCATTCAACTGATCTAGCGTGGGGAATACGGCACCGGAGACGTCCGGCAGCTTGTCGAGCAGTTCCTGGGGGATAACGCCGCGGGCACGCAGGTCCGCTTCACGAATCGGGTGGCAATAGCCTTCCATCCAAATCAGTTGGCCTTCATCCGAATAGAGGAATTCCATCCAGAGTTTAGCTGCGTTGGGATGCGGAGCGTAGGCGCTGATCGCCTGGACATAGACACCGGCAAAGCGGCCGGTCTCAGGGATGACCACTTCCGCCTTCGGGTTTCCCTCAAAGGTATCAATCGCAGACAGGGCATTGTAGTCCCATGTAATTCGGACCGGGATCTCGCCTGTGGCGACCAGGCCGTTATTGGCAATCAGGGGGACAAGATTGCCTGCCTGATTCAACTGGGCGAAGAAATCGAGGCCAGGTTGGGCATCGTCGAGGGAGCCGCCATTGGCCAGCGCAGCCGCATACACAGACTGGATAGCCTGGTTGGAAGTGCGCGGATCGCCGGAGAGCGCGACCTGTCCGTTGTACTTGGGATCAAGCAGGTCAGCCCAGTCCTGGGGGACATCCGGCTGAACGTCGGTATTGACTAGGAAGGAGAGCACGCCATAATAGTCACCATACCAGTAGCCTTCCGGGTCCTTGGCGTCGTCCGGAATGGTATCCCAGGTGGAAACCTTGTACGGCTGGATCAATCCCTCTTCCTTGGCAGAGGTGCCGAAAGAGAAACCAACGTCGATCACATCAGGAGCCTGCGGACCCTTATTGTCCTTGTTGGCTTTGATGGCTTCGATCTCATCGCCTGAACCAGCATCGGGATTCAGTTCATTCACTTCAATGCCATACTTTGCCTTGAATGTTTCAATGGCTTCGCCGTAGTTGCACCAGTCATGAGGAAGTGCGATCGTTGTCAGCGTTCCTTCCGCCCGTGCAGCAGCGACCAAGTCGTTCAATTCCCCAAAATCCTCCCCGGCCTGTGTAGCAGGCGCTTCGGTGGCGGCGGGAGCACAGGCTGCCAGTACCAGGCTCACCAGCACGAACAACGACATCAGGTGGAACAAATACTTTCTGTGTTGCATCTCTCTTCTCCTTTGTGAGGTATGAGAGCAGGCGCTCTCATTGTGCAGATTATATACCGGACGACTCATTTGCTGTTAAGTATTTGTTGTCACAAGCTTAACGGTCCACCTCCTCCACCTCTTCATACCAGCGGACACGCGTCCCGACCTTGTCACGCAGCTTCCAGGCCAGGGATTTGGGCGTTTCTTCGACCGCATCCCGGATCTGGCTGATACGGGCCAGGATAAGTTCCCGCTCCTCCGCCGGCAGCCTGAACTCCTCTGTCGACAGCAGTTCCACCACCCGCGCAAGGTTCATGGTCACTGTCTTGTACAAGCCCCAGTCGTTGGAACAAAGCTGTGCAATGCGGTCGATGCCGATCCTCCTTTCGCCGTCCCTGCCAAGGTCATTATTCAAAAGCAGGGAAAGGATATCGAGCGCATCCTTGCGATTGAGCTGGACGATCTGAGCCTTGGAAAGCAGCAGCTCCGCCAGCGGGATCGTGACCGGGTCCACCTCCAGGCGCTGACCATCGAGCGGCAGTTTGTGGCACATTTCGAAATCACCGACCAGGATGTCGATGCGGCGATCGGAGTTTTCCTGCTTGTAGATCTGGCGGCGCAGGCCGTTCAACAGGTTGAACTGTTTATCGGGTACATAACCCATCGCCTCGAAAAACGACTCGAGCTTGTGGCGCTGCTCGCGCGGCACGACAAAGTCCACATCGGGTGAATCGCGGCGGAAGAAACGCATGTTGTCCTGACTGTGCGTAAAGATCGCCAGTCCACCGAAGGCACGCAGGCGGATATCCTGCCGGCGCGCCGCTTCGATCAAGCGGTTCATCTCCAGATAAAGGTCAGAGATCGTATCCATGAAAGATCCCCTGCCATCCCCACAACATCAAACTGGAAAGGGCAGGGTCAATCTCCTTTACTCCACCGGGATTTCGGCGTGGACTTTATTGAGATCGATACCCTGGTTCCGGCGGGCTGCCTTGAAACCAAAGTAGATCAGCGCGGCAAGGCCGTAATTCGCCAGCATGTAAATGATCGATGTGCCGTTCTTGTATCCGTTTTCGTTGATGCTATAACCGATCCCGTACAGGGCGTTCGGGTCGAGGATCCACTGGTAGAGCAGGAAGACCAGGAATCCGCCGAAGATCAGCCCGGCCACCGTGATCAAAGGAATGCCCAGCACCTTGTACTTGGCGATCGGGGAGGCATTGTACAGGTCGGGCTTGATATAGGGCAGCACGATCGCCGCGATCGTAGTACCGAGATAGGTGACCGCGATCACCAGCGTGGAGGCCAGCGTCAGCGAGCGGAAGTTGGCAATGTTATACGAGAACAGGAAGGAAACAACGATGGACGGGACCACCATCAGCAACAGGGCATAGATGGGAGTGCCGGTGCGCTCATCGACCTCAGCCACCTTTTCAGGGAGAAGCCGGTCGAAGGCCGCGGCGAAGATCACACGCGTCGACGAGAGGAATACCGTCCCGCTCCAGCCGAACCACCACAGGCTCATCAGGGCGATCACGATGAACTGCAGGACTCGGCTCGAGGTCAGGAACGAAGCGAACAGCGCGGGATACGGCCAGACCGGGAAGGCGGGCGGCTCCGCCGTGAAACCCCAGGCATAGTTCCACCAGGCGCCGCCGGACTGCACGTAGAAGTCCCAGCCGATCGTCCGGCCGATGGCATACATGAACAGGATTCCAAGCAGGGTTGTCACCAGCAACGCCGATCCCATACCGGCGATATTGCGCTTGAAATCGGTGGCGCCGCGAACTTCGCCATACAGGGTTGCGCCCCAGTTCGGCCATAGATTAAAGAAGACCAGGTACGGCAGAGTGAGGAAGATCAAACCGAGACCGCCACCTACCAGGGGCAGCGCGGCTCCGGCATCCGTTCCGAGTGACGCGGTCGCCTCGTATACACCGGGCTGCGCGCCGAACATCTCGACCGCGTTGGTTTCGAATCCCTCCCTGAATCCTTCCGGCGACCCCGTAAGGAGAAGCACAAGCACGATGAGCAATCCCAGCATTCCACCATAGAAGGAAACCTTCTGGATGCGGGCATAGGTCTTCATGCCCAGCGCAATGAAAATGCTGACAATTGTAAGCGTGATCAGCGCGGCCACAAACGAGCCGTTATTCGTACCGGCGAACCACAGGGCGGTCTCCTGTGCACCGAGCACCCCCAGCAGTGGGACAAGGACGATATGGCGGAACATGTCGCCATACAGCGGCACCCACAGCCACAGGATGAACCACCAGCCGGTCACCGCCAGGATGAAGCCGACCGCACCTCCGAGGATGCGGCTCTGCCAGATGTAATCACCGCCCGAGCGCGGCATGACGGCGATCAGGGCGGCATAGACGACCACTTCAAAAAAGATAAACAGGGCGCTGACGATCAGCGCCGGGACCAGGCCACCCCCAAAATAATACATCTGGCTGAAACTGTACAACCCCAGCGTGATCAGGTTGATGGAGAACAACGCGTAGATGAACGCGTCGAAGACCGACCACGAACGGACCAGGCCGGTCGCCTTACGGACGAACAAGTTGGTCATGACACACTTCTCCTTTGGCAATGTGAACGTGCACCGAGACTCTCATATCTCATAACACGTTAAAACCGAGAGAGTTATCCCGTCGTCAATACGTAATTTTCAACCTTGTTCCTGCCAAGTTTCACAATTGCGCCTAAGAGTGTCCCCTGTTCATACATCGAGCCTGGATTGATACAGAGTGTCTTGCCAATTCGTGTTGCGCCGCGTCCTTCGTGGATGTGCCCATGCAGGCTGAGAAGCGGCTGGTATCGTTCGATCGCCTTGCGGAGGGCGGTTGAGCCGACCGGCTTGAGAGACTGTCCTGCCAGCACGGGACGCAGATCCTTGTCCAGCTCGGGTGCTTCATCGAGACCGGACCTGTAAGGCGGCACGTGAATGTTAAAGACGGCGTTGCGCGGGTCCTTGAGCTGGCAGATCATCGCCTCATAGCGGAGCGCAAGCTGGTCCTCGTCCTCTTCACGCTCCGTGTCCCAGGGCGTGCGGTTGGACCAGCCGGAGGCGATCATCTCGTGCTGAGCATCCAGAGGGGTGACCTGCCCCTCGACCAGCAGGACCCGCTTGCTGCCGCGAATGATCTCGTCCACCTCGTCCATATCGTCGTTGCCCGGCGAGCAATAGACCTGCAGGCCGGTGCCGTCCAGTTTCTTATCTGCCAGATCCATCCACTGCTGGACGACCTTCAGCACTTCCTGCTTAAAAATTTCATCCACACGTCCAGGACTTTTTTCCAGCTCACTGATCTCGTCAGGATCGGTCACATAGGGATAATAGCCGCGGCTTCGGACGCGTTTGACCATATCCTTTAATTCATCTTCGTTTGTGATGGAGAATTCCTGTTCGAGCAGCGTGACCTTGTACTTGCTTCCGCCCTGATGGACGACCGGGACTACCGCCTTGCCGGTCATATCGCCACCCAGAATTAGCACATCCACTTCATAAAATTTCCCCGCATTGAGAAACTTGGTCCAGCAAATATCTGAGCCGTGAATATCTGTGGCAAAGAAAAGTTTTGTCACGCGCACATCCTTTGGCGATGATGGGTGGACTTGACTTGATGGGCAATTATACAAGCGTTTCAAATTTTAATACGTACCGCGGGATATTCTCTAATCTGGTTTCGGCCAGCGCCTGGAGCCTATGGGGTGATCAGCTGGATCAGCCAATAGACGACCGCCGCCAGCAGGGCGCTCGCTGGAATGGTGAGCAGCCAGGCGGTGACGATTTCCTCCGCCACACTCCAGCGGACCTTGCTCGCCCGCTCCGACGATCCCACCCCAATGATCGCCGAGCTGACCACCTGGGACGTGCTGACCGGCACCCCGAACAGCGAGGCGCCCAGGATCACCGAGGCGGATGTCAGCTGGGTGGAAAAGCTGTGCAGAGGGCGGATCTTGTAAAACTTCCCGCCCAGTGTGCGGATCAGCCGCCAGCCACCCAGACTCGTCCCGATCGCGATCGCGGCTGCGCTGACGGCCACCACCCAGGTCGGCACCTGGAACGATGGCAGGACACCGGCGATGACCAGGCTCAGGGAGATGATGCCCATGGTTTTCTGCGCATCGTTGGTTCCATGGCTGAAGGCCATCGCCAGAGCGGTGAACAACTGGCTGTGCTTGAAAAAACTATTGATACTCGGTGTTGCGCCGCGCACCAGAAAATAGATGAAGCGCGTCATGGCAAAACCGAGCAGGAAGCCAATAAGAGGAGAAAGTACAAGGGCAAGTACAACCTTGCCCAGGCCCTCGAATTTCAGTGCCTCCAGGCCGGCACCGACAAGGACCGCCCCGGCCAGCCCGCCGATCAAGGCATGCGACGAGCTGCCGGGAATGCCAAAATACCAGGTGATCAGGTTCCAGGCAATCGCCCCCACCAGTGCCGAACCGATCACGGCCAGTGTAAGCGCCTCGGAGCGGACGATCTCATCCCCGATCGTTTTGGCCACCACCACCCCGAACAGGAACGGTCCGAGAAACTCGGCAATGGCGGTCATGGTCAGGGCAGTGCGCGGGCTGAAGGCACGCGACGAGATCATGGTCGCGACGATGTTGCTTGCGTCGCGCATCCCGTTCAAAAAATCGAAGATCAGGGCCAGGGCAATTATGATGATGAGTTCTTGGGTCATTGGAATCAGTGTCACTGCAAGGCGGTGTTCGTCCGCCGGGGGATTGCAAGGAAGAGGAGATTGGTTCGCCAGAGGCTCGCCGTGACAGGCTGGATCAGGTTTTCTTCACCACGATATCGGCAATGATATTTCCCGCTTCATCGCCGCGGTCTGCCGCATTTGAGAGGTGCCGGTAGACCTCGCGCAGCTTTAACATCTCCACGATATGATGGACATCCTCGGGGCCGGTGAACAGGTCGGCGATCGCTTCGCGGTATACGCCCTCGACGCGGTTCTCCAGTGCCTTGGCACGCTGGGCGTGGTCGATGGCGACACTGGGATGCTTCTGCAGGCGCATGACCGCCTGGTAGATCTCGTAGGCCGCATCCTTCAGCAGGGTAGCGATCCGCAGCATATACGGCGTGGGTTTGACCTTCAGCACGACCATCTCACTCACAGTGCTATCTGCATAATCGATCACATCGTCGATCGAGCGGGAAAGGGCAAAGATGTCTTCTCTGTCAAAAGGTGTGACGAACGTCCGGTTGAGCTCGTCGATCAGGATGCGGCGGTATTCGTCCGCCTCCTTCTCCTTCAACGCCAGCTCCTCGGCGATCTCAGGCGCCTCCGTTTCAAGATATTTGACCAGCAGCCTGACCCCTTCATACGCGATGGATGCCTGCTCCTGGATCAATTTATGAAAGATCTCTTCCCGCTTCTTGAAAAAACCAAACATGGAACCTCGATAACGGATCGAATTATATATTTTGAAAACAGCTATGCTGCCTGTATGCAGGTCTTTGTAATATTACCACTCCCCACCCTATAATCCCTGTAATACACAGAAGATCAGCCGGATGCAGGATTCCGGCTGATCGCAACGATCTAGTAGGTGATTTTTTACAAACGAATTAAGCTAGAGATTTGCCCGTTCCCTGACGAGAATCCTGGATTCATATTCATGGACACTGTACAGGCTGGCACACAGTTGGCTGCAATACGACCCGTTCCCTTCCTGCACACAGGGCCCCAGGATCAGACAGCCGCATTGGTCACATTTGGGCATCAGGCCGCGCATCGCGCATTCAAAGCTGTCGAACACGTGTCGTTGCCCTCCCAGAAGGACCTCGAAGCAGCGTTCTCTGCTCTCGCCACAGACCTCACAAGCCTTTCCCTGCACTTTGTGTATTCTACCCATTTGAGTCCTCGCGATCGGAAATTTGAATCGAGCCCGGTCACCAACACGCTTCGGGAAACTATCTAAAAAAAGTCGGTTCCTGAGAGGAAGAAAATCTACTGTTTACCGGCTACTGCTTCTGCCCGATTTTGATTTCCGTGAGCTCTGGCTGCCGGATTTCTTTTGCTTGCCCGTTCCGGATCTGGATGAACCGCTGCGGCGCGGCTTGGCTTCGAACCGGTCCCCGCTGAGATGCACCGGCCGGGACCTCAACCTGCGTAGCAGGTCCTTCGCATCCTGTGTATCCCCCACCAGCCTGCCATCCTCCACGTGCGCATCACTTTTTTCGATCAGCCACTTGACCGTGGCCCACGATCCGCCTTCACGCTTGCCTGCCACCCGCTGGATGTGCCCTGGATCGCCGACATCCTGGGTGCGAAAGGTCTCGAAATCTTCATCCCGGCGCAGTTCGATATGGTAATAGTTACCCTGCCCGCCACTGCCCGGGCTCTTACGGGTTGTTTTCTTTCCGGTGTTCTTGCTGGAGTTATTTTTGCGGCTGGTTGCCATGGGGTTCTCCTTTTAGGGACTGAGATCCGGTCCATGACCGTCTCGCGCGGCTAGAATCGACAAAAGGTCCTGGGATCATTTATCTACACGTACTTCATAACGAGCGTAAGGATTGGGTGTTACTGGAGTACTATAGCAAAAGGTTACAGTTGCAAAGGCGGAAAGAGAATGAAACGCTTGTTTCGACTTTAAGAAGATATTATTTTCGGACATAAAACTAGACAAAACACGTGTGATTTCACGAAGTCTGTCACATGCCTCCTCTTGGGAAGGGTGCTACACTACACCCGGATAAAACAAAAGGAGATTTCATGCACTATCCCCCCGAACCATTTCGCATCAAGGTAACCGAACCGATCCGTCTTATCAGCCGTGAAGAGCGCGAAGAAAAGCTGATGGAAGCGGGCTACAACCTGTTCCTGATGAAGGCGGAAGACATCTTTATCGACCTGCTGACCGACTCCGGTACCGGCGCAATGAGCCAGGAGCAGTGGGCGGCGCTGATGCGCGGCGATGAGTCCTACGCAGGCGCGCGCTCCTACCAGCGGCTCAAGTGCGCAGTGGAGGATATATTCGGCTTCAAGCACTTTGTTCCCACCCACCAGGGACGGGCCGCGGAAAATATATTGTCGGCCTGTCTGGTCAAATCGGACCAGTGGGTGCCGAGCAATATGCACTTCGACACAACCGATGCCAACATCCGTGCGCGCGGCGGGCGTCCGGCAAACCTGGTCATCGACGAGGCCTACGATCCGTCAAACCCGCATCCCTTCAAGGGCAACATGGATACGGACAAGCTGCGGGCCTTCATCGATCAATATGGCGTGAAGAA
>DASUOS010000055.1:0-8672 GCA_036276515.1 Anaerolineales bacterium
ACCGTTAGCACTGCGCAGTGCAGCTGTTGTGTTGCTAAGAGTTGCTGTTGGACCGCTACCTTCGAAGTTCGTGGCCGCGGCACCATAACCAACAAAATCCCTTATTGCTGAATTCGGAAAACAGTTGCCTGCTACGGCACCACAAGTAAGCAAAGTGGTGTTAGTGACTAACGCAACCTTACCCGATGTTCCACTCATTGGTATGCTGCCAGTTGCATCTGGAGTCGGTAGATTATCAGTTCCACCAATACCGGCAGCTTCCTGAATTAAGTAATATTGACCAGGTTGAATGGTGCCAGTCAGGTTAGTCCTTTGCCACGAAGATCCAGCGGATGAAGCATACTGTACTGACCAGCCTGTAACATCCACTGCAACGGTACCTCGATTGAACAACTCAATAAAGTCATTTTTGAGAGTCGCACCAGAGTTTCCTCCACCTCCATAGATTTGACTGATTACAATATCGGCCGAAACCGCTCCCGCACTCTGCATCGGCAGGGCCATTAACACCATTGCCAGGATAGTAATGGCAGAAAACAGTTTGTATAAAGATTTGGTCATGCTACTTCTCCTCTAGTAGTTGATTTGAAAGACATTGAGTCCACTACATGAAAACAATGGAATTGTACGGTATGGAATGCTTCGTTGTCACGGCATAAGCGTATCTCCGTCCACGTAGGTATCGAGCAAGACATATCTTGCACTCAAAGCGTCGTTTGTCCCCAGATCAAAGCTTGCATACCGTCCATCGAAGACCACAACCGTATTTTTGCCCAGGGCCTGCGCTCCAGCAGCGGAGAATTCGACGGCAGTATGCACATCTATTCCCAGGACGAGCAATCCGGAATTTAGATACAAATGGTTATACGCCCTACCCCAGTGACGGTCCAGGACCATACGCGGCTCGATGGCGATGCCAGGGACCCAGTTCAGACCGGGCTGGATGTTTACACCGCTGGAGAGGAAATCCTCCATCGAGTCATCTTCCAGGCTGGCGGACGTGGGAGTTGGGTCGGTGCTGACAGCCTGTCCCAGGGCGGCGGCTGCGGCGTTGTCGGCCAGCAGGACTTTTCCACCGGCCCAGGCATTTCGGATTGCCGTTGTAATATTCGGTACACTGCCAAAGGCGTGCATCACCCGGGATGGATCGGGCGCGGTCACTACAATTCCCGTCGCACCGGCAATGGCGTTCTGTACGGAAGCCTGATTGGCCTTCGAGTCGACTACGAACCACTGCACCGGAGGACTCACCTGGGACTGCAGTGCTGATGCAAATGCCTTTGCATCGGCCTGGGCATCGGCATTTTTGGCATATCCCAGCGCCAGAACCACCAGCCTGGCATCATTGCCTCCACTCAGGGACACAAATCGCTGGAGAGCCGAGCCGGTCAGGTCTCCGCGCAGGTCACCGGATAGGATCAGTGGGCCATGGTCCGAGGGAAGATAAAGCGCATCGAAGGCGCGGCCGGTCAGGGCGGGCGCGGGAAGCGGTCTGCCATCCACCAGGGGACGGCGTTTGACCAGGTCATATCCAAATCCGCCGGGTGGGACCAGGTGGGTCGTCATCCCATGGATCGCAAGGCTGTTTGTGGGACCCTTGAATTCACCGGTCGCATTATAGGTTTGCAGGTCGATCACGATCGCAGCCGTCGCCCCGGTAACATCGCTCAGCGTTGCCTCATCCCGGATCAGCATGCCGGTATCCGCATCCGCGCCGATGCCAAGCAGGCCCGTGGTGAAGGATGCGTTGATCAAACGTGCGATCCGCCCGCGCTGGAACTCGTGCTGGTCGAGCAGGGCCGTGGTCATGCCAAAGCTCAGGCCGCGGCGATCCGGATCGGGTCCACCGGGCAGCCAGAGATCGACACTGCCCTGCTGAAAACCATTTTCCGGACCGTTATTACCGGTATACCCGCCAATCATGTTCAGCGACTGGACGGCCGCCCCCGCGCTGTTGCCGCTCACCACCGCGCCGGCGTGGAAGGCATCTGCCATGCGCTGCTCGAACTGGGTGTTCGCAACCACCTGCATGGCAACGGTCTGGTCCCCGCCGAGGATGTACATGCCATCCAGGGCGTTGTCGAACAGAGCGAGATTTTCCGGCCGGTCTGCGTCGGAACGAACCAGCACGGGAGCCAGCACAACGCGGCAGGTCTGGCCGGACCGTTTGACTGCGTTGCAGGCACTCTCCACCAAGCCGCGGCGGTTTTCCGCCAGGGTCAGATTCTGCTGGCGTTCGCCGTTGGAGATATGAAAAGCATCGGTTGCGAAGGTAATGGGAATGACCAGGATATTGACAAGACCATCCGAGTCCTGCTCGGCGGCAGCGCGTGCAAAAAGCTGCAGGGTATCCCTGCTGTATCCACTGCCAATGGGAACGTAGGTCTTCACAATGGCCGCCTCTGCCTGTGCGAATTGAATGTTGAGAGCTGCCATTAAAAGCAACCCCGAAAGGAGCCGGACAAATCGTCTGGGCATGAACTCTCCTCGATTCAAATCCTTATGGAAGCAAACACGTACCAGCAGAGGGCCGGGTCGTTGTATCGTTTGGCTGTGACGAACGCAATGCACCTCCAGGTACACTCACATGCAATCCTTTGACCGTTGCATTCCCCACAGGTTTTTAATTGTAGGGGAGGCCTGATAAAAAAGCAAGCCAGATGTAACCTATTCGTGATTTTTTAAGTATTGCAATGTTTCACCAATTTTCAAGTGAATCATGTTCCCGCCCGATTTGAGGAGGCAGTATAATGCCGCCCATGTCATCCCTGCGCAGCGCCGCCGCCACACTCTGGACCCGCGATAGCCGAATTCTCCTGGGCGGGTTTTTCGTTACCATTTTCCTGATCGTATACATCTGGTGGCCGCTGGCGGAGGAATATCTGGCCTATGTGGATTGGAACGGCGCCTGGTGGCGCTACATCGACTGGCTCCTGATCGGGATCTTCGGCTTCATGTCCCTGACGATCATCGCCCGCGCTGACCTGAAAACGGATCTGCTGATCGTCTTCGTCGGCTTGTGCGGCGGGCTGGCGATCGAATCGTGGGGCACTCAGACCAACCTGTGGTTTTATTACACCGAGGAACGCCCGCCGCTGTGGATCATCCCGGCCTGGCCGATTGCCTCGCTGTCGATCGATCGACTCACCAGAGGTCTCGATTTCTTAACCACTAGGGTTGCGAAGGAGCACGAAGGAAAAACCGTTTTCAAGGCTCTTTACTGGCTAACCTTCGTGTCCTTCTTAAGCCTGATGCTGTTCTTCGTAGCCCCAACCTTCGACAAATCCTTTACCTGGCTTTCGCTGGGTTTGTGTATCCTTCTCGTCCTGACTCCCACGGATCACCGCTTCGCACTGCTGACCTTTATCGCCGGTTCGGGGCTTGGATACTATCTCGAGTTATGGGGGACCACCCGCCAGTGCTGGACCTATTACACATATCAGACGCCGCCTCTGTTTGCCGTCCTGGCTCACGGGATGGCTGCAGTCGCATTTTGGCGGGCCGGGTTGGTGATAAAGAGGATCGGGACAAGACTGGGCCTATTAATAAACCGGCCGGCAAGTGCTTCACCAGAAGCGTGAGCTCCAGCGATTATGACATTTCACATCTTGACAGGGGGCGAAATCGGCCTATAATGTGACCTGCTAGTCATATGACCTGGAGGTCACATTCCTAATGCCCAAACAGACATTCTTCAATCTTCCCGAGGAAAAACGCGAAACGATCATCAACGCGGCCGTGGATGAGTTCGCCCAGTATGGCCTGGAGAACGCCTCCACCAACCGGATCGTGGAGAACAGCGGGATCTCCAAGGGGAGTTTCTACCAATATTTTGAAGACAAGGAAGATGTCTTCATGTATGTGCTGAGTTTGCTCGAGCGTGAAAAGATGGATTATTTCAAGGGCAAGCACCCACCCAGTACGAACATGGACACCTTTGAATACTTCCGCTGGATGATCAAGGCCGGCATGGAGTTCAACTCCGCCTACCCACGCATGACACAGGCTGTCAGCCGGGTACTGCTCGGGGAAGGCCTGTACTACGGAAAGAACTTTGGCGACTACCGCCAGAAGACCACCCAGGCGCTATCCATGATGATCCAGCAGGCCATCGAGCGCGGCGAAGTGGATTCCAGCGTGGACGTGGACCTGGCAGTGATGGTGATGGACACCTGGAGCAATACCATCAGCACCTATATCCTGAATGAAGGATTGAAGCAGAAGGACATCATGAAGTGGGTACGCTCGGCAAAGGTCCAGGAAAAGATAGACAAGCTTTTATACGTCATGGAATATGGGTTGCGCAAAACGGAATCGGAATTTGTTGCGAAGCACTAGAAAGGTAAACATAATGATCTTATACCTGCGCCTTGCCTGGCGCAATATCTGGCGGCACCGCCGCCGTACGGTCATCATCGTCCTGGCGATGGGACTGTCTCTCGCCATGATGATGTTCTATGATGGCCTGATCGACGGCTTCAACCAGGCGATTGCCGGGAATGCGGTGCGCGTTTTGGGCGGCAACGTCCAGGTCCATGCCGAGGGGTACCGTGCAAAAGTGGACAGCAACCCGCTTCTCCCTCTGGAGGACGACACCGCAGTTGTCCGGGCCGCGCTGTCCAATCCGGACGTGCTCGCCGCGGCGCGGCGTATCCAGACCGGCGGGCTGATCAGCAACCGTGAAGGGGCCTTCCCACTTAACATCCTAGGCATCGACCCCGAAGCGGAGGCGCCCGTCAGCCTGATTGCCGAGCACGTCGTTGATGGACGTTATTTGGAAGCCGCCGATGAAGACATGGTCCTGATCGGCAAAGGGCTGGCGGATGCGCTGTCCATCGAAGTCGGTGACCGTGTCACGATGGTCGGCAGCGATATCAACAAGCAGAACCGCCAGCGCACGATGACCGTAATCGGTATTTATGACATTGGCATCCCATCGATGGAAAAAGGCAGCGCCTACATCTCCCTGGCTGAGGCTCAGAGCCTGTTCGGCCTGCGGGGTCAGTCCACCGAGGTTCAGATCACGCTCAATACGGTTGGCAGGGAAGCCGCAGTTGTCGCCGCCCTCTCCCCCACCCTGCCGGGCTACGAAGTGGAATCCTGGGAACAGACCTATCCCGAGCTCGGCAGCGCGATCAACTCCAAGAGCGCAGTCATGGATATCTTCAGCGTCATCATCGTGATGATCGCCGGCATCGGCATCCTGAACCTGCTCCTGATGGCCATCTACGAGCGGACGCGCGAGATCGGCCTGCTCGGGGCGATGGGCCTCAAGCCGCGCCAGATCGCCACCACCTTCATCCTCGAAGGCACGCTGATCGGCATCGTTGGCGCACTTGCGGGCATCGGCATGGGGCTGATGCTTAACCTTGGCCTGGGCCAGGTCGGCATGGATTACAGCCAGTACGCCGGCATTACGGAATATATGGCTTTGATCAGCGGCAAGGTCTATCCCACCCTGGGGACGAGCAAGCTCGCCACCCGGGCAACCGTGGTCGTCGTCATCGCTGCGCTGGCCGCCCTGATCCCGGCATGGATCGCCGCACGCCGCGAGCCTTCTGAGGCGCTGCACCATGTCTAGGATGGAGAATTTGGACGCCATCCGTATGAGCACAAGGATGCATCTGATCTTCGGCGCGTTTGCCGGTCCACTGTTCACCTTCATATGGCTTGTATCAGGAAGCATACGAGCCAACTATGATCCCATGCTGCACCCAATTAGCGCGCTATCCATAGGCGATTCTGGCTGGACACAAATTGCCAACTTCATTTTCACGGGATTTCTCACGCTTGTTCTTGCCTTTGGTCTGCAAAGATTGCAGCAGGTACGGGATGTGCCAGCCTGGATGCCCGTGTTGATTTCCATCGTTGGGATTGGTTTTCTTGGCACCGGCTTCTTTGTCACCGATCCGATCAACGGTTATCCTCCCGGGACTCCCGTTATAGTCGTGCCTCCCACTCTATCGGGCTTTCTTCACGTGGTCTTTGCGTCCTTTGTCTTTGCGCTGCCGGTTGCTTGTTTTGTATTTGCGCGACTTTTTGCCAGAGAAGGGGAACGCCACTGGGCGGTTTATTCCAGGATCACTGCCATTGCTTTCATATTGATTTATCTCATCGCGATGGCAGGTTTTCTTCAGGTGGATGGATTGCCTACTTACGCAGGTTTCTTCCAGCGTGTCTCTATGATGATTGGTTTGACCTGGATGGCACTTCTTCCCATTTATCTGCTGAAATCAAATCCTGTAATCCGAGAGACAGGCAGACTCTAAAAGGTTTTTCAATGACACAACTCTTCAAAATGGCTTATCGCAATCTCGGGCGCAACAAGACCCGCTCCCTGCTCTCGGCGCTGGCCGTAGGGATCGGCATGTCTCTGCTGCTGCTCATGGCTTCGGTGCTGGAAGGCGAAATGCGCGGCGCCCTCGACAACACGATCCGCCTGCAGAGCGGACACCTGCAGGTCCGGCCTGCCTCCTATGAGGAGGGCAAGCTCAGCCTCAAGTGGGAGGACCTGATTGCCAATCCCGACCAGGTGGCGGACCAGATTGTCGCCCTGCCGCAGGTGACTGTGGCCACGCCGCGGCTGATCGCCAGCACCATCATGACGATTGGCGACGAATCCAAAAGTGCCCAAATCCTCGGCATCGATCCGGACTCAGCTGCCAACCAGCCGTTCCGTGAAGGGATGCTTTCCGGTGAATTCCTCCAGGCGGATGACCGGGAAGGCATCCTGGTTGGTAACCTGCTCGCCGAAAAGCTGGGTCTTGAAGTGGGTGAACGCGTCAACCTGCTGGTCACTACGTCCAATGGAGACGTGAGCGAGCAGCTCTTCACGATCCGCGGAATATTCACAACGAAGACTCCCGGCTTCGATGAAGGCACGATATTCATGCCGATCGCCAAGGCACAGACCATCACAACGACGGAGAGCCATGCCAGCACGATCTTTGTGCTGCTGCAGGACCGCGAGCAGGCTGAACCCGTTGCGCAGGCTCTGCAATCGAACAACTACCAGGTCCTTACCTGGCGTGATCAGAACCAGTTCGTCGTGCAGTTCGAGGATTATGCCGGTGTGTTCCTGATCTTCCTGTATTTGATCGTCCTGGGCATCACCGCTACAGTGGTCACGAACACGTTGGTCATGGCCGTCTTCGAGCGGACGCGCGAGATCGGAATCCTGGCTGCCATCGGCATGAAGGGCCGCGGCATCATGGCGCAGTTCCTGGCGGAAGCCGCGCTGCTGGCCACCGGCGGCGTGCTCGGCGGCATGATCATTGGCGGGGCGATGGTCGCCTACTTCAACGTCAACGGTTTTTATATTGGAAATATGGGCATCACGGGTGTGCTTTTCGAAGAGCGCATCTATGCCTATCTCACACTGAACAATGCCATTACCCTGGCGATTGTTACCTACATCATTACCCTGGTTGCTTCGCTTTATCCCGCCCGGCTGGCCGCGCGCATGGAACCCGTCGAAGCACTGCATGGATTTGGAGGCTGAAATGGAAGTCACAAAAGTTAGTAATGCCACGCGCGTGTTCAAGATTGGCGAAGTGGAGACCCGGGCCCTGCGCGGCGTCGATCTCTCGATCGAGAACGGTGAGTTCACCGCCCTGGTCGGGCCATCGGGGTCCGGCAAGACCACCCTGCTGCAGCTCATCGGTCTGCTGGACCAGCCCACCAGCGGCAGCGTGTCCATCAACGGGCAAGATGCCACCCACCTCAACCGCAACCAGCGCGCCGACCTGCGCAAGAACGCCATTGGCTTTGTCTTCCAATTCTTCGCGCTCATCCCAACGCTGACGGCTTACGAAAATATCGAGATGCCGCTCCTGTTGAACGGAACCAAAGCCGCGGACCGAAAAAGGCGTGTCAACGAGATGCTGGAGGCGGTCGGCCTCACTGACCGCGCCCACCACCGTCCCGACCAGCTCTCCGGCGGACAGCAGCAGCGCGTCGCCGTTGCCCGGGCCCTGGCCACCAACCCCAAGCTCATCCTGGCCGACGAGCCGACCGCCAATCTCGACACCGAAAATGGCAAGCAGGTCATGGATATCATGGCAAAGCTCAACAAGGAAACGGGCGTCACATTCGTGTTCGCTACACATGACCCGCGCGTCATTGGCTATGCCCAGCGCGTTGTTACCCTGCAGGATGGCCTGATCACGAAAGACAGCAAGACCAACGGAAAGTCATAGAGCAAGAATGAACAAAACAACTTTATATCGCGCTGAAGAGAGAGACAGGGCTGGTCTGTCCCGCAGTCGAAGCGCAATGTTAACTAAAAACATCCCGGGCCTGGCGATCATAGTATTACTACTCTCCGCCTGCGCCTCCACGGCTCAAGCCACTCCAATCCCCACAATCGTGTTGGATGGCGGCAATCCAACAACCAACACACAGACCGGCAGCGAAGGGTCCGTCTCTGCATCGGCTGTGATTGTCCCGGTGCAGGATGCGCAGCTTGGCTTCTCTGCGGTTGGGAAGGTCGTATCGGTGGATGTCGAAGAAGGAGACAGGGTCACCGCCGGGCAAGTCCTTATCACCCTTGACACGACGATCCTGGAAGCACGCGTCCGGGAGGCGGAAGCAAACCTGCTGGCGGCCGAGGTCCAGCTCAAGTACAACCGGCGGCTCGGCCTGGATGAAGTGCATATCGAATCCTCGGAGGC
>DASUOS010000056.1:0-16677 GCA_036276515.1 Anaerolineales bacterium
GCAGGTCGAAGTAAGGATCTCAGGCACACCGTTCGAGCTCAACACCGGCGATGCCATCATCATGCCCGCGGATGAGCCCCATGCATTGCGGGCCATGACAAAGTTCAAAATGCTGCTGACAATGATACGGAAATAAAAAAAACCTGGCGAAGGTAAAACCTTCGCCAGGTTTTTGGTTATGCCACCATCGCGGGCGCGGCCGTTTTCTTCAAATACGAAATGGACATGAACAGCGGCACAAGTGATAACAAGCCGGCGATCACCGCGATCACAGTATAGTTCGTGGCATCGAAAATCAGGCCGCTGCTTAAGCTGATTATTGCCGATGCCAGCCCTACAAGCAGGTCATTGGTTCCCTGCGTGCGCGAGCGCTCGATCGCTGAGAGCTGGTCGGAGAGCAGGGTGGAGCCGCCTACAAAGCAGAAGTTCCAGCCGACACCGAGCAGGAACAGGGCCAGGGCAAGCGGCAGGACATCTGGCGAGAGGGGTGCGGTAATGCACGCCAGCAGTAGAGTCGAAGCGCCGATCAGGATCATCCGCCCGCGTCCCCAGCGGTCCAGCAGCCAGCCCGACACGATGGAGGGCGCGAACATCCCGAAGGTATGACCCGAAATAACCGAATAGATATCCGCCCGGTTGTGACTGTGATCTTCCATATGTAGAGAGGTGATGACCATGATCCCCACCATCACCACCTGTCCCAGCACCATGGCCGTCACGGCAGTGATCGCCGCGGGCTGGCGCAGGATTTCCATGATCGAACGCGCCGTGCCCTGCGGGATGGCTTCCGGATACTGCTTTGCCACCTCCCGGCCCAGGTCGCGCGGGTCGGGGCGCAAACCGGCGAAAACGAGGACCGAGGCCAGCAGGAACAGGGCTAATGTGGTGATATATGCGCCAGCCAGCTCGTCCATACCCATGCGCACTGCAAAGCCACTCACCGGCACCGCCAGCACCCGGGCCAGGATCGTACCGATCACCCCGCCCAGCACCACGGCGGAGATCGCACGGCCGCGCTGGTTGGGAGGATTCACCTCCGCGGCAGCGAAGCGTCCCAGCTGAACCGCCGAATTGGTGATGCCCATCAACATCAAGCCGATCGTCACCCACAGAAAAGAGGAGGTCTGGATGGCGATCAACACGAGAATATTCCCCAGCACACCGAGCAGGAGACCCAGGCTGATCGAATTGCGCCGCCCAATACGGTCCATCAGGATTCCCCATAAGGAGGCGGAAAATGCACCGGCCAGAAGATAGGCGGCCGTGGGCAGGGTCGCCAGGGAGCGATCCGAGGCGAGCTTTGCACCGAGGATGGGGTTGATCGTGGCCGCGGCAATGAACCCTGCCGAAGCCAGGCTTTGTGCCGCAAACAAAATGAATGTAATTTTTCGTGCAACTCGTTGAAAGTCGGTCATGGTTCTCTCCTCCGGACGTGCCGATTATACGCCGAATGCAGCCAGGGATGCACCCAGTAGACCGCCTCATTGGCTTCCTTGAATTATAAAGATACCCGGACAAAACCGACAATTTTGTTGGTATCGTTTTTGTCATTGTTTTGTTGTTCGGGCGTAAAATTTTCGAGGATATAATCCCAACACCCAGCCAGGAGAATCCCCGAATGCTTCCCGGAACCCAGCCCGCCCCTGCGCGAAAAACGATCGGCGTCTTCACATCGCAGGTTGGCCGCGCCTGGGGATCGGAGTTTCTTGCGGGTATCACCGAAACCGCGGAAGCGAACAATGTGAACATAGTTCACTTTATCGGAGGACCCCTAAGATCCATTGTCTCCTCAGAAGATAAGCCATCCCTCGGTTTGTATGACCTGGTCAAGCCCGATCAATTCGATGGCCTGATCCTGACCGCCGATGTGGCCTACGGCACCAGCCCGGCCGACCTGGCTCTGGTGCGGGACGTGTATGGCAGCCTGCCCATCGTCACCCAATCGGTGGAAGTGCCGGGCGCGTCCATGTTCATTCCGAACAATGCGGATGGGATGCGTGCCGCCCTTCGTCACCTGATCGAGGACCATGGGTACAAACGCATCGCCTTCCTGCGCGGCATCCGGGGGCAGATCGACGCCGAGCAGCGCTTTCAGGCCTACAAAGATGAGCTTCAGGCGCATGACCTGCGCTTTGATGAAAATCTCGTGGTGGATGGGGATTACACGCTGGAAAGTGGAAGAACGGCGGTTCGCATTTTGCTGGAGGACCGCTCCCTTCGTTTCCAGGCGATCGTTGCGGCGAATGACCGCATGGCGTTCGGCGCACTGGAGGCCCTGCAGCAGCGCGGCGTGCGCGTCCCAGACGATGTGGCAGTAACCGGTTTTGACGATCTGCGCGAGGCCCAGGCAATCGGCGTCCCGCTGACCACCGTCCGCCAGTCCTTTTACACAGCCGGCAAACAGGCGTTCGAAGCTCTCATCCGCTGTATCGATGGCACGACCGTCCCGAAGACCGTGGTCACGCCTACGCAGCTGCTCATACGCTGGTCGTGCGGCTGCATGCCCGAAAACGTCCGCCAGGCCGCCGTGGCGCCGCGCGATGTCGCCCGGACCGGCAAGCTGGAAAATAAGCGCGAAGCTGCACTGCGGGCTCTGCTCAACTCGGCCGGCATCACCGAACAGGACCCCGCCCTGCCTCCATTCAAAGATTCGTTCGGCCGCGCCTGGGATGCATTCCTGTTAGCTCTCGGTGATAAGATCACCAGCGATGAGTTCCTCAAGACCATCAATGCCATGATCGAGCTCATGCAGAAACACAACCTGTCCACGACCGTGTGGCACAGCGTGATCTCCATGATGAGGCGCTATGCACTGGGTGGAATCAATAGCCACACCATCATGTTAAAGGCGGAGAACTTGTTCCAGCAGGCGCGCCTGCTGGCAGGCGAGCTGTCCCAGCGCACGCAGGCGTATCGCCGGCTGGTCCTGGAACAGCAGGAAAGCATGCTCCAGGGATTTAGCTTCTCGATGGCTCCTGCCATGACCCTCGATGAGATTGGGGATGCCATCTCGGAACATTTCCCTCACATGGGCATCGAGCGCTGGTATGTCATGTATTACAGCGATGTCAAAGAGCCCCAGTCGGTTTCCTCACCGCTTCCCGAAAATTACAACCTGCTGTTCCAGTACGAGGCGTCCAGGTTTGAGATCCCCCTCAAGCGCGCCTCCCAGGGGACCGGCCAGCTCATCCCGCGCGGCAAGACCCCGCAGGATCACCGCTATACCGCTGTGGTCATGCCGTTGTCACTGGCGCAGAACCGCTTTGGCTTTATGTGGGTGGAGATGGGGCCGCGCGACTGGGAAGTGTACGTTCGCATCCGCAATCTGGTGAGCAGCGCCCTGCTGCGAACCATGCTCGTCCAGCAAAGGGAGCAGGCCCAACATGAGATCGAACGCCTGCTGTCAGAGGCGCGCGAACGGGCCGCCGAGCTGGCCATTGCCAAGGAATGGGCGGAGCGGACCGCCGCCGAAAACGCCAAGCTCTACTCCAGCGAACAGTCGCGCCGGGCCGCCGCGGAAGCGCTGGCAAAATCATCCCGCCAGCTCTCCAGCCTCTCCACCGTGGACGAAGTCCCGCAGCAGATCGTGACCCAGCTCTCCCAGGTCGTCAAAAACAATCGCTGTGCCCTGTTCGTGGAAGACATCAATGGAATCCCGACTCTGGTCGCTCACCGGGGCTTCCCGGAAGATGCCCCCATTCAAAAACTCAAATACAGTGTGCGGGGAGCGAATATTTATCACGCCATCGCCAGGCAGGCCGAACCCCTCATTATCGGCGATGTCAACAACATGCCGAGCTGGGGACAACCAGACTGGCTGCCCGAAGACCGATCCTGGCTCGGAATTCCCTTATTCTCGAAAAACAAAGTTGTCGGCATGCTCTCTCTCAGCCGAAGCGCACCGGCTTCCTTCAACCAGGATGATGTCCTGCTCGCAAGCACATTCGCCATCCAGGCCTCCATCGCCCTGGACAACGCCCGCCTGTACGACGATCTGAACCGCTTCAACCAGATGATGGAGCGCATGGTCGAACAGCGCGTGGACGAGCTAAGCAACGCCCACAACACATTAAAGAAACTGGACAAAAACAAAAGCGACTTTATTCAGGTGGCCGCGCACGAACTGCGCACGCCGCTGACCGTGATCAAAGGCTACGTGGGAATGCTCAAAGGCTCACCCGCCATCCGGAACGACTCCCTGCTCACGCAGGCTATGGAAGGCGTGATGCAGGGCACCGACCGGCTGCACCAGATCGTCAACAGCATGCTGGATGTGGCCCGGCTCGAGAACCAGGTCCTCAGCCCGCATCTCGAATCGCTATCCCTGGCGCCGCTGCTGCGCCTGATCCAGAAGGAATACGTGAGCGACATGGCGGCACGAAATATGACCCTTGAGCTGGATCCGGAGATCAATGCTCTTCCTCCCATTCTGGCAGACTCGGAACTGCTAAAGAAGGCCCTCGACAATGTGATCCTCAATGCCATCAAGTACACACCGGACGGCGGTTCGATCCATATCAGCGCCCAGCCGGTGGAGGCAAATGGGACAGGGAAATACTGCGAGATCCGGATCCATGATACAGGCATTGGCATCGACCCCGCAAACCATAAGATCGTTTTCGAAAAATTGTACCAGCTGGGAAAAGTAGAGCTCCACTCCTCCGGTCGCACAAAGTTCAAAGGCGGCGGCCCCGGACTCGGTCTCGCGATCTCGGCGGGAATTGTCAAAGCACATCGAGGAAAAATATGGGTGGAAAGCCCCGGCTATGACGAAGATAAGCTGCCGGGAAGCACGTTCTTTATCCAGATCCCCCTGGCGAAGTAAGTAGATAAAAAATAAGAAGACACGTACACATTTGTCTCCGTGTGTACGTGTCTTCTTGTATACGTGCCCTATTTACTCCTCCGAACGAATAGCTCTGCTGTTCCGGTCGAAAGTATAGGCAATGGTTCGGCGGATGGGTCTCAGCAAGCCGATATGGGCGAGCATGAAAACGGAGAATGCTGTCATCCCTATAAAAAAGATCAGATCAAAGATTAAGTAGGCCGATTTGACATCCGGGGTGAACACGTAGCGAAACACGATCAAGCCAAGCTGGATAAGATTGATGATCATCAAGGGGATGGCGAGTGGGCGCAACGTGTGACCCTCGAGGATGAGATGCAGGCCGATCATCGCGATCCCCGCTGACGCCATAATCGCGGCATAGGCAATAAACCGGAAAAAATCATATTCCTGGTTATAGAGCCGCTGCAGGATCAGCAGATAGAGGGTACAAATGCCAACCAGGGTAACCCAGATGTAGATGTTGATGATAAACGGCAGGACCAGGTTACCATAGACGCGGATGGCCAGGATGGCCGTCGCCCATCCCACAAGATAGGCAAGCGCAATCACAATCACCTTGATCACCAGTCCATCGAGCGACTCCATGAGACCGACATCGAAAATGTCGAAGACCATTTTTGTTCCGGCCAGCATCGCAATGGTCAGGCCGCCAATGCTGAACAACAGCATCGAAATGCTTAAAAGTCCACGCTGGGAGATGCCACTTTGAGACTGTATATTCATGCGATTTCTCCTAAAAAACCGGTTGAAAACCCTAACGGATATATTAGAGGACTGCTCTTATCGGTCTAAAACGATTTCGTCTGAAATCCGTTCCAGAGGCATCCCTGGACTGCAATCGGGAAGGGCGAAACTACCTGTAATAGCTGCTTTTTTCAGCGATTTACTGAAATCTTGCTTCGATCCGCCTGTAGATGCCTGCATTGAATTTGGTTTGTGAAAATTATTACTTGAAAAAGCGTGTGAATTCGGAATTATCCTAGGCCCACAAAAGTTGATCTGTTTCTTAAAAGAAATCTTGCGAAGGTTCGAAACCTCCGCAAGATTAGACTGGCAGTTCCCCTTGGGTCCTTCTAGAACCCGGTGACTTGTTTTACATGTGTATCGGTGTACCCTCCGCGCCGTGAGCTGCTTCCATGATCACTTCACTTAAGGTGGGATGGGCATGGACGTTGCGGGCGATCTCGTGCGGGGTCAGCTCCATCATGTGGGCCAGGGTCAGCTCGGGGAGCAGCTCGGTCACTTCGGGGCCGATCATGTGTGCACCCAGGATCTCGCCGTACTTCTCGTCCACGACGATCTTGACAAAGCCGGCATAATCGCCGAGGCCAAGCGCTTTCCCATTTGGCTGGAAGGGGAAGCGACCGATCTTGATGTTATAGCCGCGCTCGCGGGCCTGGGCTTCGGTCAGACCAAAGGAGGCCACCTGCGGATTGCAGTACGTGGCCCGCGGCATCATCTCATAATCGAGCGTGACAGTTTCCACGCCGGCAATATTCTCCGCGGCGACAATTCCCATGGCCGAGGCGACATGGGCCAGCAGCAGTTTGCCGGTCACATCGCCAATGGCATAGACATTCGGCACGCTGGTCTGCATCTTTTCATTGATCTCGACGAAGCCGCGCTCACTGAGCTTCACGCCGATCTCTTCCAGGCCAAAGCCCTTCGAGTTGGGACGGAACCCGATCGCCACAAGCGCCTGCTCCGCTTCGAGGGTCGTTTCCTTGCCCTCTGCCGAGACCTTGACCCGCACACCGTTATCGGTGGTCTCTACCGATTCAACCTTATGCCCGACCAGGTTCTTGATGCCGCGCTTCTCGAATTCCTTCTTCAGCTCCTTCGAGACCTCCTCATCCTCCAGCGGCAGGAGTCGCGGCAGCATCTCCACGATGGTGATCTCCGAGCCATAGGAGCGCCAGACGGTGGAAAACTCCACGCCGATCGCGCCCGCTCCGATGACCACCACCGACTTGGGCATCTTCTCCTGCAGGATCGCCTCCCAGTAGGTGACGACCTTTTCGCCATCCACTTTCCACGCGCCGGGGACGGCCACACTGGCACCGGTTGCGATGATAATGTTCTTGGCATTCAGCTCGGTCGCCTTGCCGTCCTTGTCGGTAACGGTAACCGTCGTCGGCTGGGTCAGGCGCGCTTCGCCCATGAACACGGCAATATTATTCTTCTTCATCAGGAATCCCACACCCTTGACGAGCCGGTCCGAAACCTGTCGTGAGCGTTTGACAGCCACGCCGAAATCCAGTTTCAGGTTGTCGAAGGAGAAGCCAAAATCCTTGCCGCGCTCCCGCAGCGTGTGAGCCACCTCGGCATTTTTCAACAAGGCTTTGGAGGGGATGCAGCCAACATTCAAACACACGCCGCCCAGCCATTGTTTATCTACGATCGCGACCTTTTGTTTCAACTGCGCAGCACGGATCGCCGCGACATACCCTCCGGGTCCTGCACCGATCACAACTAGATCAAAATTTTCCGCCATACGTCTCTCCTAATTCTTTGCCACAGGGAGGAGGAAGAAGCCTTTTGAGCAAACCTCCTGGCCATGAGGAGATTGCTGCGGCTGCCGCCTCGCAACCCCGGCGGCTTTCGCCGGGGCAGTGACAGGTATATTGATTATTTTACTCTACAGCCAGCGCCTGACGCGGGCCCTGTAGTCTGTGTACTTGCCTTTGAACTTTTTTTCCAGATACGCCTCTTCGCGCTCGATAACCAGGCGGGTCATCGTCGTCATATAAAATGGAGCCATGACCAGGCCCCAGTAAATACCCGAGTTCAAGGGCAGACCGATCACCATCAGGAGAAACCCCAGGTAGATGGGGTTGCGGGTGAATCGGTAAATCCCCGAAGAAACCACCTGCCTGACCGACCCATGCGGATCCAAGGTTGTACGTGCCTTCCGAAATTCAAGGAATGCACCTATTCCAAGCAGGAATCCAACAAAAGTCAGAGTAAGGCCAAAGTACCTGAGGAAGACCGGCGCCGGCGGGAATGGCAGGGGGACAAAACGTCCAAGGAAATAAGCGATCGCGATGAATATCAGCGCCACCACCGGTGGGTGCACCATGGGGCTGATGTTTGGATGGTCCAGTTCTTTTGCCATGAGGATTATGACCAATTCTCCAGCGTTTCTTTTACCTTCGCCAGGAACCAATCGGCCGACGCGCCATCCAGGATGCGGTGGTCGAACACGAACGAGAGATAGACCATCGGACGGATGGCAATGGCATCGTTGCCTGTCCCGCCCTCGGCGGGGATAACGACGACCCGCTTCTGCATCGCACCAACTCCCAGGATCCCGCACTGCGGCTGGTTGATGACCGGAAAAGCGAACAGCGAGCCGCTGATGCCGTGGTTGGTAAGCGTGAACGTTCCGCCCTTGACTTCATCGGTTTGCAGCTTCTTCGAGCGGGCCCGGTTCGCCAGGTCATTCACCGCACGAGCCATCGCTAATAAAGATAAATTGTCAGCGCCTTTGATGACGGGGACGATCAAGCCATCTTCTCCGAGTGAGGTGGCCATGCCGATATTAACATCCCGGTGCACCAGAACACCTTCATCCGTCCAGGAGGAATTGACATTCGGATAGGCCTTCAGTCCGGCGACGATGGCCGCCATGAAATAGGCGGTGTAGGTCAGCTTGATCCCGTCCCGTGCGAACATGTCCTTATTGGCAGAGCGGTGTTTGGCTACGCGACTCATGTCCGCCTCCATCACGGTCAACACGTGCGGCGAGGTGTGCTTGGACATGACCATGTGCTCGGCAATCTGCCTGCGGATGACCGTGTGCTTGATCAACTGGTTGCCGTCCGTCGGTTTAAGGTTTAAAGGTTGAACGTGTTCAGGTCCAGCCATCTGACCCTGGACCTTCGACTTTCCACTTTCAACATAATTCAACACATCGTTTTTCGTGATCCGACCATTCAATCCTGTGCCCTGCACCTGCTGGAGGTTTACACCGTGTTCTGCAGCGATCCTGGCCACCACAGGGGAAATGAAGCCGATCTCTCGGTTGGTGGTTGGTGGTTGGCGGTTTGTCATTCCCGTTGCTGGTCTGGTTTGTGCCTGAGTGGATTGAGCCTTTGACTCTGCCTGTTTTTCACCGACAACTGTCGACGGTCCACTGTCGACAGTTTCGCCCGGATTGCCGATGAATGCCAGCACGGCTCCAACCTTTGCCGGGACCCCCTCCTCAGTCATGATCTTCAACACTGTCCCGGATGCAGGTGCAGGGATCTCTGTATCCACCTTGTCGGTGTTCACTTCGAGGAGCGGCTCGAGCTCGGTAACAGAGTCGCCTTCCTTTTTGAGCCATTTCGTGACAGTGACTTCCTCCACGCCTTCACCTAACGAGGGAACGTATACCTTAGTTGCCATAATTGCTCTCCAGATAATAGTTGGTGGTCGATAGTTGGTGGTTGATAGTTTGTGGTTGGCAGGTGGTAATTAACGAGCAGGCAGGCTGTTGATGAGTGCATACAGCTTTTTACGCAGCCCTTGAATTTGTTCGTCAAGAACCTCAATATCTTCCTTGCTCAAGTATCCAAATTCCTGCGCCAAAATCAATTGTGTATCTACTTCAGCTAAGGAGCCAAGTGAAATATATAAAAATCTTTTAAAGTCTCCAGGAGCTTTCCTCGCCTGACCTTCTGCAATATTAGAAGGCACAGAGACCACTGCCCGACGGATTTGATCTGCCAATGCATAGGTTTCCTGGCGGGGAAACTTCTCTGTTAATTTGTAAACTGCTTTTGCAAGCTTTATGCCTTCTTGCCAGACGACCAACTCGCGATAGTTCCTGGCAGCAACTTTGTTATTATCCATAATCCACCAACTGCTAACTACCTACCATCAGCGCAGCGAAGGATACTTCGCTGGATCCACCTCATTCATCAGCTCGTACACGGCGTCGAACACCGATTCGGCATTCGGTTTGGACCAGTAATCCCCATCGCTGCCATAGGCGGGACGGTGCGCTTTCGCCGAAAGTGAACGCGGCTCTGAATCGAGATGATAGTACCCGCCCTGTTTTTCGATGACTTCCTGCAGCATGTAGGCAGTCGCGCCTCCCGGCACATCCTCGTCCAGGAACAGGATGCGGTTGGTCTTTTTGAGCGACTCGACGATCCGGCCATGGACATCGAAAGGCAGCAGGGACTGCACATCCACAATCTCCACTTCGATGCCGGCTTTTGAGAGTTTACCTGCTGCATCCTGCGCAATACGACAGCAGGCGCCATAGGTGACCACGGTGACATCGCTCCCCGGGCGGATCACCTCCGGCATACCCAGCGGCACCGTAAACTCAGAAACATTATCTGGCAGCCGCTCTTTGATGCGGTAGCCATTCAGGACCTCCACGATCACGGCAGGCTCATCGGCTTTCAGAAGCGTGTTGTAAAAGCCGGCTGCACGCGTCATGTCACGCGGTACCAGCACATTCATACCCCGTATGATGTGAATAATCCCTGCCATGGGAGAGCCCGCATGCCAGATGCCCTCCAGCCGGTGGCCGCGTGTGCGGACGATGACCGGTGCCGACTGTCCGCCGACCGTGCGCCAGTGCAGGCTGGCCAGGTCGTCAGACATAATTTGCAGGGCGTACAGCAGGTAATCGAGATATTGGATCTCGCAGATCGGGCGGAGGCCGCGCATGGCCATGCCGATCGCCTGGCCCAGGATCGTCACTTCCCGGATGCCGGTGTCGGTCACGCGTAAGGCGCCGTATTTCTCCTGCATCCCCTTAAAACCCTGGTTCACATCGCCCAGGAAACCGACATCCTCGCCGAATGCAATCACCCGCGGGTCACGCCTTAAAATGGCATCGAATGCGGCGTTCATCACCTCGAAGCCCATCACGGTCGGCGACGAATCGCTATACACCGGTTTCACTTCCTTGACGGCCAGCGCCCTGCCGGTGTGAAGGTGTGAGCCGTAGCGCTCCGTATTGATCTCCTCCTGTTCGTTCTTCCACTGGACCAGCACCTGCTTGGATGGATTGGCCTCCTGGCGCAGGACACGCAAAGCCTCGTGTACGGCTCCATGGATGTCCCGTCTCAGCGGCGCAGGGAGGGCTGCCAGCCGGTCCCGGATCTGCTCCAGCCCGGTTGCATGGGATGAGCTGCCCGCGATCTCATCAAGGATGTCCATCACCTGGCGGCGCTCCTCCAGGATGGGAGCCAGGTAGGCTTCCCAGGCATGCTTGCGGATGCTCTCCACAAACGCCTTATCCTCCTGCTCAAGGGCAACCAGCTCTACTTCCGTGGCAACACCCTTTTCGACCATCCACTCGCGCATTTTGCGAATGCAGTCATATTCCTGCTCCCACTTCAGGCGCTCAGGCGATTTGTATCGTTCGTGGCTGCCAGACGTGGAATGTCCCTGCGGCTGGGTCACATCATAGACATGCACAAGCGCAGGAATGTGAAACTGTCGTGCGATCTCGGCCGCGTTTTGATAGGTCTCGAGCAGGACAGGATAATCCCAGCCGCGTACCTGGAAGAGCTCGTAGCCGCGCTGGCATTCCGGCTCGGGACACGGCTCGCGTTGGAAGCCCTGCAAAATTTCGTGGATGTTCTCCTTGACCATCTGGAACTGGTTGGGGACCGAGATACCATAGCCATCGTCATAGACCGTTATGACCGCCGGCGCCTGGAGAACGCCAATGGCATTGACCGATTCCCAGAACATACCCTCCGCCGTCGAAGCGTTGCCAATACTGGCAAAGGTCACCTCGTTGCCGTTCTTCGAGAACTGGGTGAAGCCTTTGAGTTCCTCCAGCTCGCGATACAACACAGATGCGTAGGCAAGCCCTACCGTGCGCGGCATCTGCGTACCGGTCGGCGAGACGTCGGCCGAGGTGTTGTACATCTCGGTCTGATTCTTCCAGGATCCGTCGGGGTTGATATAACGGGACGCAAAATGTGCATTCATCGAGCGCCCCCCGGTATTCGATTCGTGGCTGACATCCGCATGGGCATAGAGCTGGGCAAAAAATTCCTGGATGCTCATTACCCCCAGCATGAACATCCAGGTCTGGTCACGATAATACCCTGAGCGCCAATCCCCCTTTTGAAATGCCCGCGCAATGGACAGGTTGGCAAGCTCCTTGCCATCGCCAAAAATCCCGAACTTTGCTTTGCCGCTTAAAACCTCTCGTCTGCCTATGAGTGACGCCTGCCTGCTCTGGTAGGCCAGGCGGTAATCTTTGATGATCTCTTCTTTCTCGAGGGGAAGTGCCACAGTACCCTTGGTCTTGGGCATGTATTCTCTCTCCTGAACTTGAGTTATGAAAGGATTATAACAAATTGGGAAAGTGTTTTTCGAGCCACAGAGACACGAAGACACGGAGAAGAGCCTAATTGACCCTGTGACCCAGTGGCTATGTGGTCAGGATGTTTTTAATCTGCGGCGGCTTCCACAATTTCTGTCTCTGGTGTATGAGGCCTTACCTTGAATAATTTGAACGCCCACTGCACCGATGGTCCGATGAGCAGCGCGAACACGACTGTCCCGAGTCCCAGCGGACCCCCCAGCAGCCACCCGATCAGGACGACGATCACTTCGATCGCCCCGCGTGCCAACCGGATGCTCACGCCCGTGGTGCGGTGGATAGCCAGCATCAGGCTGTCGCGCGGACCCGCCCCGGCATCCACACCGATATAGACGGCCGTCGCAATTCCCTGGACCAGTACGCCCAGAAGGAACATACCTATTTGCAGGGGAAGGTTCTCGTTTTGCAGAACAATCCATTTCAAGAACAGATTCAGCCATGGACCGATACTGAGAATATTCCCCAGCGTACCCCAGCCCACCTGCTCGCGCAGGGCCAACGCAATGATCAGGACGAAAAAGCCCATATAGACGGTCATGGTGCCGATCTGGATGCCCAGAAGATCCGCAAGGGCCACTTCCAGAACAACCCATGTTCCTGTGCCGAGATTTGCGCGGATGATCAGGGCGATCGCCAGGCCATACAGCAGGAATCCAGTCTGGATCACAATGAAGTCACGGATAAACGTATTCCAGCGGATGGGTTTTAACATTAAAACTCCTTTGATCTCATTTCGATGGAACTTGATAACGGAAATAATCTTGAATCCGGGGAGATTGCCGCGCCTCACTTCGTTCGGCTCGCAACCCCGGCTGTGAGCGCCTGTAGCGCCATCCCGCTCTGCGGGACTTCCGCCGGGGCAATGACAGGTAGTCTATCACCTATGATACACTCACGCCATGCCGCAAATACTGGAACTCCATCGTGATCGGTTTACCATCAGCACCGACCCAGCCCGGCTTGACATCGACGCCATCGTGGACATGTTGTCCCGCGCCTACTGGGCTATCGGGCGGCCGCGCGAACGCACTGAGCGTGCCATCCGCAATTCACTGGTCTTTGGCGTCTATGACGGCGAGCGGCAGATCGGGGTGGCGCGTGTGGTCACCGATTACTCGATCTTCGCCTACCTGTGCGACGTGTTCATCCACGAAGAGTACCGGACTAACAGTCTCGGCAAGTGGCTCATCCAGGCCATCCTGGAACATCCCGATCTCGCCGGGATGCGCCGCTGGGTGCTGGTCACAAATGACGCCCACGGGTTGTACCGCCAGTATGGCTTTACTTCCCTCGATGATCCCGGGGAATGGATGCAAAACTTTAAACCAGTATGGGAGGAGAAATAGTGTCATCCCTGATCCTGAAACCCGGACGGGAAAAGAGTTTGCTCCGCCGCCATCCATGGATCTTTTCGGGCGCGATCCAGCAGGCAGATGGGAACATCGCTCCGGGCGAGACCGTGGATATCCTCTCCAGTGACGAACGGCTCCTCGCCCGGGCTGCTTATTCGCCCGTATCCCAGATCCGCGCCCGCGTCTGGACCTTTGAACAGGAACCCGTCGATGCGGAGTTTTTTCGAAAGCGAATCCGCGCTGCCATCCATTCGCGGGATACCTGGGGCCTGAGGCGAAACACCGATGCTTATCGCCTGATCTATGCCGAATCAGACAATCTGCCCGGCCTGATCGTCGACCGTTACGGGGATGTGCTTGTGCTTCAATCCCTGACCGCCGGGAGTGAAGCCTGGAAAGACACCTTCGCCGACCTCCTGCTCGAAGAGACAGGTCTTTTCACCATCTATGAACGATCCGATGCAGATGTCCGAGAGCTTGAGGGGCTGGAGCCGCAGGTTGGAATTGTGCGCGGCAGCAAATCTCTGGTGCCTGTTACGATCCACGAACATAATTTGATCTTCAACGTAAACTTCGCTGCAGGCCATAAAACCGGCTTTTACCTCGATCAGCGCCGGAACCGGCTGCGGGTGCGCGAACTGGCAAAAGACATGGATGTACTGGACTGTTTCTGTTACACCGGCGGGTTTACGGTCAATGCCTTGTCCGGGGGCGCAAAGTCGGTCCTGTCAGTCGACTCATCTGCCGATGCATTGACCGTGTGCACAGAGAATGTGGCTCTCAACCAGCTCTCCGCAGACCGGCATACCCCCCACGAGGGGGATGTATTTCAAGTGCTGCGCAGGTTCCGGGATGAAAGGCGCTCCTTCGACATGATCATCCTCGATCCGCCCAAATTTGCACCGACAACCGCCCAGGTGGAAAAAGCGGCGCGCGGCTACAAGGATATCAACCTTTTTGCCTTGAAGCTGTTGCGGCCCGGGGGGCTGCTGGTCACGTTTTCCTGCTCGGGAGGCGTGGATGCCGGGCTATTCCAGAAGATCGTGGCCGGCGCGGCATTGGATGCCGGAGTCGAGGCGCAGATTGTCGAGCATCTGTCACAGGCCGCCGACCACCCTGTCGCATTGAATTTCCCGGAAGGCGCTTATCTAAAGGGATTAATTTGTCTGCGCGTATAATGTGATATTATTAACAAGTCCGCGCATGGAACTGTCATTGCCTCCCTGGGCGCTTCTGGTGCTGCCCGCTGCAATGACAGTTGATTTTTAATAAGGAGAGACCGATGAACTATTATAAATATTTGATCATCGGGGGCGGGTTGGCAGGTGATGCAGCAACTCGTGGTATCCGGGAGCTAGACGCAGACGGTACGATCGGCATGATCAGCATGGAACCTGATCCGCCGTACATGCGCCCCAATCTTTCGAAAGGCCTGTGGAAGGGACGGCCTGTCGAAAAGATCTGGCGTAAAACCGAGGAGCGGGGGACAAAACTTCATTTGAGCTGCAAAGTCACCCATATCGACCCGAACGAAAAACGCATCCGCGATATCAGTAACGAAGAATATACCTACGACAAGCTGCTGCTCGCAACCGGAGGGACGCCCAACCATTTACCCTTTGGCGAAGGAAACATCGTCTACTTCCGAACGTTTCAGGATTACCAGCATCTGCGCCAATTAACGCAGAAAGGCAATCGCTTTGTGGTGATCGGCGGAGGATTTATCGGCTCCGAGATCGCCGCCGCGCTGGCAGCCACCGGTCAGCGGGTGACGATGGTCTTTCCGGAGGATGCGATCAGCGAGCACGTTTTCCCCCATGACCTGGCAAAGTTCATCAATGAGTATTACCGTCTCAACGGCGTGGATGTCCTGACCGGCGACTCGGTCGTCAGCGTGCAAAAGGAAGGGGACCGCCTCATCGCCCGGACCGGAAGCGGGCGCAGCCTCGAAGCGGACGGCGTCGTGGCGGGCATCGGCATCCATCCCAACCTGGACCTGGCCAAACAGACAGGCCTGAATGTCGACAACGGCATCGTTGTCACCCGGCAGCTCCAGACCTCCCACCCCGATATCTACGCGGCCGGCGATGCAGCCAACTTCTTTCATGCCGCCCTGGGCAGGCAGACACGGGTGGAACATGAAGATAACGCCGTCGCCATGGGGAAGCTTGCCGGACGCAATATGGCCGGCGCGAATGAAGTCTATGATCATGTGCCCATGTTCTACTCGGACCTGTTCGACCTCGGCTACGAGGCGGTCGGCAAGATCAACAGCAAGCTGCACACCTTCTCCGATTGGGATGAGCCGTTCAAGAAGGGTGTGATCTACTATCTCGATGACGGACGTGTGCGCGGCGTGCTGTTGTGGAACGTCTGGGAAAAAGTGGATGAAGCGCGCCAATTATTGCTGGATACGGGTCCATTCAGCGAAAGCGACTTGAAAGGCAGAATAAAGAGCTAATCAAAAGAGCAGGGACACCGGAGGGTGTCCCTGCTCTTTTGATGGGTACATTCTGTTTCGATTTACTTCTCATCCCCCAGGGATGCCACTGCTCGAAGCAGGCCGATCACCATAACACCCAGCTTCATTCCATCGCTGGCCGTGATGCTGAGGGATGTGCCTTCCTCTTCGGCACGCCGTTGAAGAAGCATGGCGCCAATTAATCCGGTTGCAGCACCGAAGAGAACACCGTACAACAAAATCCTGTTTCTTTCCATAACTCAATTCCTCCATTTTGCCCTGGCCGCATTGCCAGGCGGCAGGGTGTGACTATTTATCGCCTTCCAAAAATGCGGTTGATTCCCGCACCGACCGAATCGATGAAAATAATGGGTTTGGCGGCTGAGTCTGCAAATCGCCGCGCGTACCCTTCGATCTTATAGAAGAGATCCTGGGCCTTGCCGGTATAGGTGGGAAGGATGTTTAACAGTTTTGCCATTAGATAGACCAGCCCTCCGACGATTGCCAGGAACACCAGCATGCCCAGCATGATCGGGACGGCGATCCACATGGTGGAGATGGCCGCCCAGCGCGCCACATCGCCGCCCCACTGGAAGGTGGCAACATTGACCAGCACAACTAACCCTAGACACAGCACCGCGCTGGCAATGACCGGCACAATGATCTTCCA
>DASUOS010000057.1:0-15410 GCA_036276515.1 Anaerolineales bacterium
GATATCCGCCAGATCACGGACCTGAACAACATGGGCGGGCGCAGCACCTGGTCGCCAGACTGCTCGAAGCTTGCCTTCTACCGCGGGCCACAGGGCGACCGCAATATTTTCACCGTCAACGCGGATGGTTCGGATATAAAACGTCTCACCAGCGGCGGGGACAACCTGGGCCCCAGCTGGTCGCCGGACGGGGAGTGGATCGCCTTCACCTCCTTCCGCGACGGTAACAACGAGATCTACATCATCCGCCCCGATGGCACCGACCTGACACGCCTGACGGACAGTCCCATTTCTGACTGGCAGCCAAGGTGGGGGAAATAGGAGAGAAGGAAAGCAGAAAAGTAGGGTTTATAATTACTTTATGGCTGCAAATATAGAGCGACTTTTAGAAGAGTTGAAGAAAGGCTTGAGTGAGGTGTACGGCGAGCGGCTACGAGCCGTTTATTTATTCGGTTCCTATGCACGCGGGGATTACAATGAAAGTTCTGATGTAGATGTGATGATCGTGCTTTCGGATTACCAAAACTATGGCGCAGAGATAGATCGAAGCGGGTACATCGTTAGCCGGTTGTCTCTCAAATATGACGCCAGCATCAGTCGTGTCATTATGAAGGAAATTCAGTGGCAGAAGAGTGATACACCTCTGCTCCGGAACATCCGTGCAGAGGGAGTTCTGGCATGAAGGAGAATACTGCCAAATTGCTCAACAAGCCCCAGGATGCTATAGAAGCTGCGGATCTATTACTTACCAACGAAAAAATTGATATCGCGGCAGGCCGGGCTTACTATGCTATGTTCTATACGGCTGAAGCACTATTGAACGAAATGGATTTGGATTTCAATAAACATAGTGGCGTGCATGCTGCCTTTGGAAAGCATTTTGCGCAAACGAAGGTTCTCGATCCAAAATTCCACCGCTGGTTGATCGATTCATTTGATAAACGCTTGATCGGTGATTATGGTGTGGAAGCAACCCTTCAATTGGATGTCGTGGCTGCGATGATCCACCAAGCCCAGGAGTTTCTCGAAGCGGCGAAAGTATATTTAGGCAAAGAACAACCTTTAAGGAAAGCCTAACACGCCTAATGAATCGTCCCTTTCCCGACTGGCAAGGTGGGGGAGATAAAGAAGAGAGAGGGGAGTAGAAAGTAGTGAATCGTAAAGTCCCTGAAGGTTGAAAGCCTCAGGGACTTTACGTTAAGGTGGCACGCAGTACAATATAACGTTGAAAATTGGCAAATCAGAAGAAGATTTTTCGATCAGGGTCCTCCCATCACCACCGTCCAGTAGCCTCCATAGGCGCTTAACTTTGAGAAGACATAGCCTACCCCGATCTCTCGTACACGTGAGTTGATTAGCATGTCCCAATCCCTGGGCTCGAGCCGCCATTGATTCATTGCGTCCTGCGGCAGGCCGATGGCGAGGATTTCCAAATAATAGGGGTTGGTGTACCCCGACTCGGTGACGCGGTCGCCGGTCCACGAGCCATCGGAGCCGCTGTGCTTCATGAAGTTGTTGCAGGCCATGTCCAGGCTGTGGGCGCGGGCGGCTTCGGTCAGCTGCTCATTGACCGTGAGCGCGGGGCGGCCCACGTCGGCGCGGGCCTGGTTGATCAGCTCTACCAGCGTTTGTACGTATTCCGGGTTTTCGGTGTAGGTACAATTACCGATGGTCTGCTCGCTGGTCGAGCCGCCTTCGCCGACCACGATCTTGACCCAGAAGGTCGTTTCTATACCCAGTGGTACGGCTTCCCCTTCAGCATTCCGTAATTCGAAATTGGTCGTGTACGCGCCATCATCCATTGGAGCGGTCAGATCCATGGAAACCTCCACGGTGGAGCTGGCCTCGGTCTCCGGAACCGGGACCGAGTCAGGCGCACCCAGGTCATCGCCGGATACAAAAGCAACCATGTACCCGGTCCAGGTACAGCTGCCTGTGTTTTGCAGCTTCCAGGTCTTGGTGAATTCTTCCCCGGCTTCGAGGCGTGAGTGGTCCGGATAATTGACATCTTCAACGAAGATGGCGCTGTCTCGGCAGGAGGGGGGTGGGCTGGGCGTTAAGGGATCTGGCGTCTCCGTGACAGGTGGAGGGGTATATGTCGGCAGCACCAGGCCGGGCCGGGTGGGTGGCAGAGTAGACGTGACGAACAGGACCGGGGCCTCCGTAACACTCTCCTCCGGAATCTGTGCACATGCGGCAGATAATACCAGGAGTATGAGCACTCGAACAATTCTTAAATACATGATGTGAAAATGATTTTAGTTATTGGGGGATATTCTATTTTGGAAAGGGAGTCGCCTTGGTAAAGGACATTTGGCGAAATTAGAATTGATCATGACAGGAGCTTATCATAATCTCCATGAGAGCCAATCCAAAACCACACAATGCTGTCCGGCTTCTCCATCCCTAGAGCTCGGTAATGTACACCGATACGGACTGACCATATTTTTCTATTATCGTCCACTTTCTTGAAATGAAGTGATGGATGATAAGGATTCGATTTTAGAAGCTCAAAGTTCCTGTCTGCTAGCTTGCGCACCTCTCCTGGCAGTTGTTGGTAATTTTGCCAGAAGCGAGGCAAGGTTCGATGCTTCATAGCGGTTTACTTGATCCGGCATCGTATTCTTCATTTGCTTCCGAGATTAGCTTATCGAGGCGACCGGCTCTCACATCGTCTTCAATTTGTTTATCCCATACTTCCGCGTAATATTCATCAAACCAGGCGCGAAATCGAGCCAGTTCTTCAGGTGATAATTCTGTAACCGCCTGTTCTATTTCGGAAATCGACATTTTAGCTCCTTGCTTGCTGTACTTTAAAAGTATAGCATAGACTACGGACTCCCAAACGTAACCGTGTAATAGCTTCCATACGCCGTCTGGGAGCTGTAGGCGTAGCCGATGCCCATGTCTGTGACAGCGGGATTCAGGATCTCATCCCGGTGGACCTGGTCATTCATCCACCACTCGAAGGCGGTCTGTGGGAAGCCGCTGCCGTAAATGATCTCGGAGGAGCGCGAGGCAGCATACCCGGCCGCAGCAATCCGCTGGCTGGGAGATGAGCCGTCGGAACCGGTGTGGCTGAGGAGGTTGTGACAGACCATGTCGATACTGTGCGCCTGGGCGGCGGCGGTCAGCTGGGCGTTGATCGAGAGCTGGGATAATCCCGCCTCGGCGCGGGCGCCGTTGATCAGTGAAGCGATCTCGTTAATGTAGGCAGAGCTGGTCGAGTAATTACAGCTCGCCGGACCTCTGGGTGTGGACACCGGAGTTCCGCTGGTGGAAGGAGTTGTCAGCGGGGCGGGCGCGGCGTCCCCGATCAGGATCTTGACCCAGAAGGATTGCTCCGTGCCGATCGGCAGGATCTCGCCCTTGTCGTTTTTGAGCACATAAAATCCGGTGTAGGATCCATCGGCGGAGGGAGCGGTCAGATTGACCGAAACGTCGATGGTCTTGCCGGCATCGGCGGGAGGGACAGGCGCTGAGTCGGGCGATCCCATCCGGTCGCCGGCGTGGAAGGCGATCGTGTATCCGTTCCAGTTGCATTTGCCGTTGTTCAGAAAGCGCCAGGTCTTGGTGAATGTCTGGCCGGGTGTCATCTGGGTGTTGTCAGGGATGGTAACATCTTCGATCATCACCGCGCTGTCCTGGCACAATCCACCTGCGGACTGGGTCGAGCCAGGAGTCGCCGCCGCCGTGGTCGTGCCGGGCGTTGTCGTGATCGACGGATCGGGTGTGGACGTCAACGCGGTCGCTGTCGGCAGGGACAGGCCTGGCCGGGTCGGCGGCAGTGTCGAGGTCACAAAGAGAACCGGCGTGCGGGTCGCTACCTGGGGAACAACATTCACACACGAGGCCAGGACCAGGCTCGCCAGCAGGATCGATATGCGGATCAGTTTCATGCAAAGATTCTACTTTGGAATGCTAAGGCCTTTTTAAGAAATGGCTACGGCGTGGCAAAGACCAGGACGTAGTAGCCGAAGTTGTCGAAGAAGGAATAACCGATACCGATCTCGGTGAACGTGTCACTGACCAGGTTGCGGCCGTGGCGCAGGTCGGTCTTGTCGTTGATCCACCAGTTGACCACACCCTGTCCTGTGAGGGGAGGATAGCTGCCATAGACGTTTTCTGCCGTGAAAGAGTAGACGTATCCACTGGCTGTCACGCGCGATTGAACAGTGGACCCGTTCGAGCCGGTGTGGCCGAACAGGCTGTTGCAGGCCATATCGTTGGCATGGGACTGCGCAGCCCGGGCCAGCTGGGAGTTGATCGTGTAGGGAGGCAGTCCGTTATCGGCGCGGTATTTGTTGATGGCTTCGAGTGTTTCGGTAATATTGAGCGGCTCTGACGAGAAGGCGCAGGTGGAGGTCAGCAGGCCGGTTCCACTCCCTGCGGCTGTGGCTCCGGGGGCAGCTGTCCCCGAGGTCGTTGGGGGTGGAGTCGCTGTTGCGGGATCCGCGGTGACATTGATGATCAGCCACAAACGCGAGTCCTCGTTGACTTGCATGATCAGGCCGGCCGGGTTCTTGATGACAAAATTGCCCCGGCGCGTGCCGGTTGCGTTCGGCGCAACCAGATCCACAGAGATCTCGGCGGTCTGGCCGGGATAAGTGAGTGGCAGGGGTACTGCTGGCGGCGCACCCATCGCCTCGTCAGAGTAATGCGACAGCGTGTAGTCAGAGGCCCAGATGCACGTCCCGGTGTTGCTGACCCGCCAGGTCTTGGTGAAAGGCGTCCCGGCGACGATGTTGGTATTGTCCGGTATCGTGACATCGGCAACAAAGGAAGCGCTGTTCGTACAGTTGGGATCGTTCGGCGGCCGGGTAGCCGTGGGAGTAGTAGGCGTGGATGGTGTGTCCGTTGGCGATGCTGTTAATGTGCCGGATACGTCAGGGGTCAGTGGTGTCCCCTGGGAGACAGGCACTTCGCTGGCGGGCGGTTCTGTGGCAGCAACGGCCTGGGTTTCTGTGGATGTGGGTATGGCCGCTTCGGTGGGCGACTGTGTGCCGCAGCCGGCAAGCACGATGGCCATTAGTGAAGCGATTAAGAGCATTCTCCGGATCATTCCTGCCTCCTTTGTCTTTCCTCGTGGATACGATGGGTGAACTATCATGGATCCGAGACGATACGCTGGGACATCAGAACATCAACATTTGTAACCGTGGTTTTTCGAGCGGATCGCTGTTGAGCTGTTCCTCGAACGTTTCCCGTGTCAACGCCGGAGCTTCAGCCAGCGTGCGCAGCAACCGGTATTTCACCACCCGGTACTTTTTTAAGCGTTCTGCCAGGGTCGGGTCGCGCTGCATTTTATAGCTGGCAAGCGAAGCCCGCCCTCCTGGGATGACGAGTATGGAATGCTGCGGCGGAAACGGGATCTCGGAGAGGGCCCGCCCCATTAACGCCGAAGCCAGAACGTGGAAGGCGTATGCGGTCCGGTCGTTCTCCTGCCATAAAATCATTTTTTCCTGCTTCAAGGCAGAATAGCCCAGACGCTTACCAAGCGTCTCGAGCATGGTCCGGACCGTGTTTAGCTCACTGCGCCGCGCCGAGGACTGGTCCTCGGGACGAAGCGTCCAGGCGCCCTTGATCCGTTCTGCGTATGAGTTTAACACGGCATAGATCATCATCTTGGAGGGGGTCATCAGTCCCGGGAATTGCGGGTACAGATCATCCTCGATCTCCAGATAGAGGCTGCCTGGATTCTTCTGCAAAAACGTGACAACGGCCACTTCGACGCGATCGGCCAGGGACTCACCCGGCCCCGGATCGCCATTCGCAGACAGTGCAGGCGAACGACCGTTCAACCCCCACATTCCCGTATCCACACTTTCGCCTGATGAATAGTGCACAAAACGTGAATCCTCTTCCAGGGCACTCTGAATTAACGCCTGAACAGCACGTAAAGTTTCATCGAACTCCTGATCCTGTTTCCGCAGGGAATGGGATTCGACCAGGGACAGCAGTCCGGCGGCATGGATGTGCAGATAACTTGCCGGCTCCCCTCTTTCTTCCAGGTGCGCCTGGATGGCGGAACGTACCTCCTCTACGTCTGGCTCGTCCGTCTCACGCTTCAGGTGTTCTCCCCGCCGCCACGAAAGCTGGATCGGGTCGGACTCCGTGCGCATGGTCAGGGAGTGCAGGTCGAAGCCCGCCGCACTGGCCGCGCTCAGCGTGGATGTCAAAAAGGACGGTTCCGCTTCCGGGAGCAGGCCAAAGAACGGTGTGTTCAGCGGCAGCAGATCGAACAGGTGTGAAAAGGCTGCATGCAGTGCAGTCGCATTCCAGGCCCAGTCATAGCGGCGGCGCCGCAGGGCGACTTTGAACGGCTCCACGGCTTCGTGTCCCCACAGCCAGCCCGCCCACAGGGCAGACAGGGTCCAGAAGGCCTGGTTGGGGCGCGGCACCGAGCCGATCACTGCGGCAATGGGGATCTCCTTCTTGACTTCGCGCGCCAGTTCCTTCAGGCGCCCGTCGTAGATGCAGATGCCTCCACTCTCGGGAATTTTATTGGGCCACAGGCTGCAGGCGACTTCGGCCGCCGTTCCCCTCCACAAACCGGACCCCCTCTCGAGCTGGTTCCAGAGGTTGTGCTCGCGGAACTGGCTTGGGATGTTCAGCTGTTTGGGCCTCGGCCGTTCGGAGGGATGTCCCCAGAGGGTATTGCCCATATCGCATGCCACCAGGAGCAGACCTGCCAGGGCGCGTTTGCGCGCCGGGGAAAGGCTCAGCGAATCGATACGGTTGATGACCGTGGTCAAGAAATACAGCGGGCGCGGCAGGTAATACTGGATGGCCTCCTCCACGTAGACCCGGTCTTCGTCACTCAATGCCGCGACTCTCTCGAAGGCGCGCGAACGATGCAGCGAGTCCGTGGCTGTGATCTTTTTGACGCGCTCGACATCCTCGCGCGTCACCGTTCGCTCGCCCGAATCCCCGCAGCGTGGACAGGAGTAGATGCGGCCATAAGGCACGGTCTCCCCCTTGCGCCACAGGAACGAGTCCACCTGGATGATTTGATTGCACTTTTCGCAGGAGGTCTGGTAAAGCGATCGCAGGTGCGCACCGAGCCGCTCATCCCCTTTTTTCACCGCATCCAGCTCTGCCAGCGCGGCGTTGAAATCCGCTTCGCCGGGAGGGTCAGCAGACATCTCCAGCAGAAAACGGGTGATCGGATTATTGACCGTCACCAGGACGCGGTATCCCGCCCGGGCCGCCTCAAGCGCCAGCCGCGGAGAGAATCCAAACGGATCGAGAAGCCAGCTCCCCGCCTTGTTTTGGTTCGCGTCATAGGCAGGCGCGTGAAGGGGAAGCCATCGCGAAATGACTCCTTCCTCCAGCGGGGGCGTGAACCTGGAAAGCGGACCCGGGTCCGCCGGGCTCATCCCCGGGATGTAAGGCTGGTGATCCATGTCTCAAGTATACATCCCCCTTTGTCCTTTGGAGTGCGGCGGCTAGCCGCCGCACTCCAGAATTTAAGGAATCGGCCCCATCGTGGGTGCGCACATAATATCGTAGTATTCGAGCTCTGTTGCCTTGTACTGCTCGGCGAAGGCAGCCGCGTCCTTGCCGATGGTGCGGACCGTGTCCAGATTAGACTGCACCTGATACGGCCAGTAACGCGGCAGGACCATGCGCGGGTCGTTGACGTGGCCTTCCGGCAGGAAGGCAGGACGGTTCGAGTCAGGCTGGTCGGCAAGCGGGACCCAGTTGTACATGACCGGTCCGCGCGGGTTGACGGTGAAGCCCAGCCGGAAGCCGTATTCCCGCGCGATCTGCACGGGCTTGACTCCGAACCCACCGCCGGGCCAGATGATCGCCACCGGGGTCTTGTTGAAGTTGGTCTGCAGGTCGGCGATCGATTTCTCGAACTCGGTGCGAATGAATTCATCGGGAGAGGCGTCGCTCATGTTGATATTGTGGATGTAGCCATGCGACTGGTGGTCCACCCAGCCCTCCGCTTCCAGGGCAATGTTATCCTCCAGGCTGATGGCGCGCGGCCCATCTTCGAAGCTGATCCAGGCATTGACCACCGGCCAGCCCCACTGTTCATAGAACGGCCGGAAGTGGTCGTTAAAGTAGGCACCCTGGTGGCGGTCGTCTGAGATCAGCAGGACGGAGCGCGGTGGGATCCTGGCATTGTGATCCATGAAATCCGCCATCTGGGTGGCGTTGATCGCTTCGAAGCCCTGCTCCTTCAGGTCGTTCATCATCCTGCGGAAGTCCTGCACGCTGATATCGTTGACATCCGACGCCTGCTCACGGTCCACGCCGTGGAGCATCACGATCATGACCACTGTCCCCGGCGCGGCGTTGTTGGAGTTCCACTTGTTGTGGATGTACTCGCAGGCATCCTGTACATAGGTATGCGGCGTATCCACCGGGTTGAGCTGGCCTGCCACAAAGGTGGCTGGAAGCGCCGGCGGTGTCCGTACAGCCGTCGGCGGGGGAACGGGCGTTTCGGTCGGGACCGGGCTGGCCGTCGGCTGGAGCTGGGCCAGGGCGGTCTGGATGGCCTGGGTCAGCGCCGGGCCCATGTCTGCTGTCGGGGCGAAGGCTTGTGCTGGCTGGCAGGATGCCATAAGAAGAGCAAGAAGAAAGAAGAAAGAGGCGGGCAGGAAGGATGGCTTTTTCATAGCTACCCAGGAATGATAACAGAGAAGACGCGCCTCATCACTACTCTCTACTCCCTACTCTCTACTCCCTATTCTCTACTTCCTATTCTCTACTTCCTACTCTCTATTTCTCCCCGTCTTCTCCCCTGATAAACGCTTCCACCTTCTCGCGGCAGATGTCATCACGAAACTGGTGGGGCGGCGTCTTGAAGAAATAGGATGACGGTCCAATAATGGGGCCGCTGAGTTTGCGGTCGAGGGCGATCTTGGCACAGCGGACGGCGTCGATCATCACGCCGGCCGAGTTGGGACTGTCCCACACTTCGAGCTTGACCTCTATGTTGAGCGGTACGTCGCCGAAGGTCGTGCCTTCCATGCGGATGTAGGCCCACTTGCGGTCGGTCAGCCACGGCACGTGGTCCGATGGCCCCACATGGACATCGTCGTGGCTGAGCTCATAGGGGATCATACTGGTTACGGCGTTGGTCTTGGAGATCTTTTTGCTCTCCAGGCGCTCACGCTCCAGCATATTGAGGAAGTCGGTGTTGCCTCCGAAGTTGAGCTGGTAGGTGCGGTCGATGCGTACGCCGCGGTCCACGAACAGGGTGGCGAGCTGGCGATGCAGGATGGTCGCACCGACCTGGCTCTTGATGTCATCGCCGAGGATGGGCAGGTTCGCATCCCGGAAGCGCTTGGCCCAGTATTCCGAGGAGGCAATGAAGACCGGGATTCCATTGACAAAGGCACAGCCGGCTTCGATGGCCTGCTCCACATACCATTTGGTGGCCATCTCTGAGCCGACCGGCAGGAAGTTGATGACCACATCGGTCCTGGTGTCCTTGAGCAGCTTGACGATATCCGCGGTGGGGCCTGGGGCCTTGGTGATCATTCCCTGCAGATATTTCCCCAGCCCGTCGTGGGTCATGCCACGGATGACCGGGGCCTTGAGCTTTGGCACATCTGCAAATTTATAGGTGTTATTGGGCTCTGCAAAAATAGCTTCGGACAGGTCCCTTCCCACCTTGGTGACGTTTACATCGATGCCGAGCGTAAACTCGATGTCACGGATATGGTAGCCGCCGAGCCGGGCGTGCATGATGCCAGGCACATGCGAGTCGTCCGCTGTATCCTTGTAGAACTGGACCCCCTGGACGAGGGAGGATGCGCAGTTGCCCACGCCGATGATCGCCACACGTACTTTTTTGTTTGCCATGAAATACAGGTCTCCTTATTGATTTTGAAGAGCTGGCCGGAGTCATTATTACGAAACGATTATGCTTTAAGTGAGTCGGTGTTGTATAATTCTTTTAATGGCCACCAACGAGCGTATCGATCATCTGGAACGTTTGCTCGAAGTTGTACGGGGGTTGACCACGGCTCCCGACCTTCAAGCTTTCTTACAAACAATCATCAGCGAAGCGACCGAGCTGACCAACAGCGAGCTCGCCTCCATTCTCGAATATGATGAGACCGCTGAGGAGCTGCGATTCCTGGCGATGCAGTGGTTCGAGCGCGACCTGCTTCGTCCCGTGGGTGTACCCCTGGAAGGGAGTGCGGCAGGCTGGGTCTTCCGCAAGGGTCAGCCATTGATTATCCAGAACGTCAAGGTGGATAAGCGCCACTTCAATGTGATCGACCGGATGACGAACCATGAGACACAGTCCCTTGTGGCTGTACCGCTCATGGTGCGAGGCAAGGTCGTCGGCGTACTGGAGGCCCTTAACAAAAAGGACGACGCCCATTATACCGAAGAAGATCTGGCCATCCTCGAAACCCTTGGAGCGCTTGCTGCCCAGGCGATGCAGAACATGGACCTGGCGCGCAAGGTCCGGGCTTCCAAGGTCCAGCTGGCAGAACTCGAACGCCTCAAATCGGACTTCATCGCCATCACCTCCCACGAGCTGCGGACGCCACTGGGCCTGATTCTGGGTCATGCCACTTTCCTGCGTGAGCTGGCCGGCGGCCAGTTCAGCGAACAGCTGGATACCATCATCCGCAATGCCACCAAGCTGAAAGAGATCGTTGAGAACCTCTCCGATGTGGACAATTTCGAAAGCGGGTCGGCGCGGGTCAAGGGGGATCGCGTGTCCATGGCCAAGATCGTTGAAGATGTGGTCTCCCTGTTCAAGCCTGAAGCAGAGCAAAAGAACATTGCCCTGAAAACAGAAATGGGCAGCCTGCCCTATGATCTCCATGCCGACCAGGTCAAGATCACCATCGCCCTGAGCAACCTGGTCAAGAATGCCATCCAGTACACAGAGGCCGGCGGGGATGTCATTGTCAGTGTCGGGGAAGATTCGGGCTATCTCAAGGTTGCCGTCGCAGACAATGGGATTGGCATCCCTGCCCGCGAGCTGCCGCGGATCTTCGAGCGCTTCTACCAGGTGGAGACCCACCTGACCCGGCGCTATGGCGGCATGGGACTGGGTCTTTCGGTGGCCAAGTCCATGATCGAGCTGCACGGCGGGCGCATCTGGGCCGAGAGCCAGGGACGGGGCAGCCGCTTCACGTTCCTGCTGCCGGTCAATCTGGGAGCAGGTGCTGACCCGCTGAGCCCGTTCCTTTCCTAAAGAAGAATCCGCCTTCGTGGCGGATTTTTTGTTGAGGGTCCTTTCTGGGCAGCGGGGAGCAGATATAATACCTCCAGGTATGAATCCTGAATTTCTGGTCTTTGGCCAGTTGACTCGAGAATATCTCCTGCCGTCCAACGGCCATCCCCGATTGGATGTGGCGGGGGGCAATCTTCTGTATGCTGCATCGGGATTGAAGATGTGGGAAGCCAGTGTTGGACTGGTGGGACGGGTGGGCGAGGATTATCCGCGGGAGTGGCTGAATGAGTGCATGGCGCGCGGGTTCGACACAAGCGGGATCCGCGTTGTTCCCAAAAAACTGGATCAGAGGGATTTCATCTCCTATACCGGAACGTTCGAAGCCAGCCGGATCAATCCCATTACCCATTTCGCCCGCCGCGAAATGACCTTCCCCAAAGCCCTGCTGGGATACCAGCCGCTTCACGACCGAAAAATGGACGAGGAGGCGATCCTGATTGTCACCGACATCCCCGACCATTATCTGACGGCCCGGGCGGCACTGCTTTGCCCGATGGGCCTGACCCCTCAGACCCAGTTGATCGCTGGCATGAAGCGTGGACAGGTGCACACATTCGTCCTGGAACCGGATTCGAATAGCATGCACCCCAAGGCCCGCCGGGTGCTTCCTGCCCTGCTCAACGGTGTGACGGCCGTGCTCACTTCGCTGGAGAAACTAAAAAATCTCTTCTGGGGTGAGACCCACGACCCGTGGAAGATGGCAGAAATGATCTCGGTCTATGGGCCGGAATATGTGGTAATTAAGTGCGGTCCCGGCGGGCAGCTGCTGTATGATGTGAGCACAAAGCGCAAATGGGAGATCCCGGCCTATCCTGCGCGCCTGGCCGATCCTACCGGGGTGGGGGACGCGTTCAATGGCGGCTTCATGGCCGGCTATTGCAAATCGTATGATCCGCTTGAGGGAGTGCTGTATGGCAACATTTCAGCGTCCCTGAAGCTCGAGGGGAGCGGCGTTTACTACCCGCTGGACGTCATGCCTGGCCTGGGAGAGGCGCGTCTTCACGTGTTACGGGATATGGTGAGGGAAGTGTAGGAACGATGATCATGAAACAGGTGCCTGCGGAAGGGAATGGGATGAATGATTTTGCCAATCGAGTGACTGAGCTGGCTGTCCAGATCCAGCAGATCCCCGCGCCGACCTTCGAAGAGAAACAACGGGGGGAGTTCATCTGCAAATTGTTAACTGCGGAGGGGCTTGTGGATGTGTCCATCGACGATGTGGGGAATGTGGCTGGGCGGCTGCCAGGCGTCAGCACCCAAAACGCCAGGGAAAAGCCCCTGATCGTTTCCGCCCACCTGGATACTGTGTTTCCGTCGGAAACAAATCTGGAAGTCCGGCGCGAAGGCGAGAAAATGTTTGGCCCGGGTCTTGGCGATAACTCGCTCGGTGTGGCCTCATTGTTTGGCCTGCTTTGGATGCTTCGCGAGAGGAGGATCGACCTTCCCGGAGATGTCTGGTTCGTGGCGAACACCGGCGAGGAAGGGCTGGGCGACCTGCGCGGCATGAAGGCGGTCGTCGAGCGCTTTGGAGGCGAGGTGCAAGCCTACCTTGTGATCGAGGGCCTGGCGCTGGGATATGTTTATCACCGTGCGGTGGGAGTCAAGCGTTATCGCGTCACCGCCCGGACCACGGGCGGGCATTCCTGGTCGGACTACGGCAAACCATCGGCGATCCATGAGCTAGCAAAGCTGGTCGTTCAGCTTGCGTCGCTTCAGCTGCCGGGCCACCCCCGTACGACGATGAACGTCGGCAGGATCAGCGGCGGCACATCAGTCAACGTCATTGCCTCGGAGGCAGCTTTCGAGCTGGACTTGCGCTCGGAAGGACAGGAGTTCCTGGCAGAGCTGGTCGGGGCGGTGGAAAGGCTGATCCGGAACGCGAATCGCGAAGATGTGCACGTGGAGGCCGCGGTGATCGGTCATCGCCCTGCCGGGGAGATCCAGCCCAGTCACCCCCTGGTTAAACGGGCCGAGGACTGTCTGCGCGAGCAGGGGTTGAGTCCCATCCTGACCTCCGGGTCCACAGATGCGAATGTGCCGCTGAGTAAAGGATACCCTGCGGTAGTGCTTGGTGTGTCCACGGGAGGCAGCGCCCACACGGTAAATGAATTCATCCACACCGGGCCGGTGGCCTCCGGATTGGAACAGCTCGTTCGATTTATTAAAAGGGTTTGGGAATAAATTCCGGGCGCTGTGTCTGGCGCCCGGATCTCTTCATTTCATCTGTAAAACTTCATACACTTCCAGCGGCATGGTCTTGCCTTTGACCGTCAGAGGCGCGAACGGCCTGGCTTCGACCTCATCCTGGACGCGTTCGTAGGCAACGCGGCTGATCAGGATCTGGTTGCGGGCCGCGTTCTCCTGGATGCGCTTGCAGGTATTGACGCTATCGCTGATGGCCGTGTATTCGAGGCGCTTCTCGGTGCCGATCCAGCCCAGCACGGCGTCCCCGTAATGGATGCCCACGCCGAAATCGAGGTGTCCCTCCACGGGCAGCTCAACATGCAGTGCATCCACGGCGTCCCGGATCGCCAGTGCTGCCCGCACCGCCCGCAGGGTGTGGTCAGGCTGGGGGAGCGGCGCATTGAACCAGGCCATCACCGCGTCGCCCAGGAATTTGTCCACGGTGCCTTCGCAGGCAAGCACCGCTTCCGCCGCGGCCGCCAGGTAACGGTTCAGCACGGCAACCAGCTCTTCCGGTGTATGTTTTTCGCTGTAGGCTGTAAACCCGCGTATATCCGCAAAGAGGATCGTGATGTCCGCTTTCTTCCCGCCGATCTGCAGGCTGTTCGGGTCGATCTGGTCGAGCACCGCCGGCGAGACCATGCGCTGCAGCAGGCTCCGCTGGGCTTCGAGCTTCTTTTGCTCGGTCATATCGTCGAGCACGATGGCCACGCCCTGGGTCCTCTGGCCGGCATCCTTGAGAGGCGACAGGTTGAAGCGCCAGTCGACGGTGCCGCGATCTGGCAGGCTGTGGCTGAGCTCCAGGCCGACGATCGGCTGCTCACTTTTCCGGACCGAGTGGAGGTGCGGAAGGATATCATTGGCGAACGCAGGGAGGATCTCTTCGATCTTTCTGCCGACGATCTCGGCCGAGGCTTGTCCCAGGATCCCCGCCGCCGCCCGGTTGCACAGGGTGATCTGGTCCTGGACATCGGCGGTGATCACGCCCGAGACAATCGAGGCGAACACATCGTCCATCAGGTTTTTGAGCTCGGTCACTTCTTCGAGCGTCCGTTTCAGGGAGGAGAACAGCCGGGCGTTCTCGATCGATACTGCAGCCTGGTCGGCGAAGGCCAGCAGCAGGTCACGGTCCGATTCGGAGAATATGCCCGTGCGGATGCGGTTGTCGGTGTAGATGACGCCGATCAATTCAGATTTGACTTTCAAGGGAACACACAGGATCGAGCGCAGATTGTACGCAATGATGCTTTCCTGGCCCCCGAAGCGCGGATCCTCACGGGCGTTCGTGGTCAGGACGGCTTCCCCCTCGTCGATGACGCGCTGGATGATCGTGCGGCTGATCGCAAACTCGTTCTGGTTGATCGATTCCTGTTCCCAGTTGCGCGCGATGCGGATGCCCATGTCCCCGCGCTCATCCCGCAGCATCAGAAAGCCCCGTTCGGCGCCCATCAGCCGGACGATGGTGTCCATTACGATCTGGAGCACCTCGTCTACTTCGAGGGTGGAATTGACCACCTGCCCGATCCCTGCCAGCGCCTGTAAGTGCCCGTAGCGCTGCTCAAAGGGGATCAGGATCTCGCTGATCCGCGACAACGCATTTTCCAGATCTTTTAGCCCGCTGATGGCGTCCGCAGATCGCTCCTCATCCAGCGTGGTGCGCAGCCTGGCGGCCTGCTGGGTGATGGCGATCACCTGATCGTTGATGGAGTGGGGCTTGGACGTTGAGAGAGTCATGGGATGTCCTTTAGTCGTCCAGGCCCCGAACTGCACGAACTAATCAGTCACGCAGCGGTCTCCCATACAGGAAATAGCGAAGGCGCTCCACGATCACCTGTTTGCGGATGGCGAACGCTGCGCGCCGGGCCTGGACAGCATTGGCGTCTCTGGAAGTATAAAGGTATGTCTGGTGTTCGTCCAGAAGTAGTTTGATCTGTTCAGACATGTGCGGCAGGAGGCCGGTCAGCTTCCGGGCGCGTTCGACCGGCGTGTTGTGAACCGGGACCATCTG
>DASUOS010000058.1:0-12644 GCA_036276515.1 Anaerolineales bacterium
ATCCGCACCCCGAACGTGGCTCTGGAGACCTCCGCGCCGAACGCGCCGGGCGTCGTCAAACCCGTCGGCGACGACCAGTTCCTGCATGTCATCATGCCGATGCATTTGGGATAATATTTACATTAAAACCGTAGGGTACGGCGGCCGCCGTACCCTACGGTTTTAATGGCACGACCGGCAGCAGCACCTTGAACGTCGACCCGGCTCCCGGTCCATCCGACTCGGCCCAGATCCTGCCGCCCTGCGCTTCGATCAATCCCCTGGCGAGGGTCAGACCGATCCCCAGGCCGCCATACGAGCGCTTGTCGGGGGATTCGATCTGGTAGAACTCCTCGAAGATTCGCTGAAGCTGGTCCACGGGTATACCGCGCCCATGGTCCTGCACCCAGATCAGCACCTGATGATCGTCCCGGATGGCCCCCACGGTAATATCGGTACCCGCAGGCGAAAAGCGCAGGGCATTGTTAAGAAGGTTGCTGAATGCCAGGGTCATCTTGTTGACATCCACTCGTACATAAAGAGGCTCATTCGAGAACGCCGTCACCAGCCTCTGGTCATGCGTGTGAGCCATATCCTTGATGCCTTCACACGCCGACGCCAGCACACTCTGGATGGGAATCTTCTGCGGCTTGAGGATCATCTCGTCCGATTTCAGCATGGCCAGGTTGTTCATCTCGTCCAGGATCGAGCGCATCTGCCGGGCCGCGGCCAGCACCTGGCTGGCATGGACCGATTGCTCACCCTTCCCATCTTCCTTCAGGAACGTGGAATAACCGATGATGATTCCAAGCGGCGTCCGCAGCTCGTGGGAGGCCAGCGAGAGGAACGTACTCTTTAGCCGGTCGGAGTCTTTCACCTGCTGGAGCGCCTTTTTTGTGGTCTGCAGCAGGCGGGCATTGTCGATGGCGATGGCCGCATGCGCCGCCAGGACCGACAGCAGTGTAGCATCGCGCTCCTCGAAAACGCCGCCGCGCTTGTTGACTGCTTCGAGCACTCCAACCGTCCGGTCCTTGATAGACATGGGCACACCCAGCAGGCTTTTGACATTGAACTTGATGTGATCCGAGACTAGGGAATAGTGACGCGGGTCATCCTCCGCGTTGTTCAGGATCAGGTACTGGTTGGTACGAAAGATCGTCCCCGCCAGGCTGTTGTCGATCGGTACCGGCACCTCCGCCAGCCGGGCCGGGTCTGAGCCGGTGGCGGCGGCAAAGTACAGGCGCGGCTTGCGCTCATCGTAGAGCAGGATCGAGGCGGCTTCGCAGTCCAGCAGTTCGGCCGCCGTGGTTGTAATCAGCTGCAGCAGGTCGTCCAGGTCGAGTGTCGAATTAAGCGTCACGCTCAGCTCGACAAGACGCTTCAACTGGTCCTGCGAAATGTCCAGGTCGCGAAGCGGGCCGGTTGTCATGCAGACAGTGTACTGAGATTTCCCCCCGGATTCAACCCTTACTTTTGTATTTCGTAGACAAGGAACCGGTTGTTTCGGAGCACCTCGTTCAGGGGCAGGTTGCAGGAATCGATCTGCTCAGGAGGGATCTGGTTGTTCTCCCCGACCTTGCGGCTTAGCACAAGATAATCGCCCTTAAGAATGCGGTCACATTCCATGCTCATCAGCGAGTCATGGCCGGTCATTAACCGCATGGCCCGCGGCTTGAAGAACACGATCACGCTGTCGGCTGGTGTCTCTCCCTGGATGTAGTCATACACCTCTCGGCTGACCGGGTCGAACGGTCCGTTGATCGACCGCTCGTTTTGCAGATTGGTATACGCGCCGGCAGCCGATTGAAAGAAGAAGACAGCGATCACGAGCAGCCAGAAACCGGTGAAGGCCTGGTGTCCCATGTGTGCATACTGGCGCGGCAATCTGCCCAGCGCATATTTCATTCCCTGGAACGTAAAATAGAAAAACAGAGGCAGAAGCGGAAAAACAAAGCGCGGTCCCTGCCAGGACGGCCAGGTGATAAGCGAGAGCATCCAGAGAACAAAGAAGAGGATGAACAGCAGATCCTGTCTTCTTCGAATCCAGAGTCCGATCAAAAAGAAGGCCAATAGAAGGAAGTACATGAGCTTCCACCCGATCGTGTTTCCGAAGAATTCACGAAACACCATCACATACTGGTAGGCGTAGCGCAAAGCCGTTTGAAGCTGGAAATCCCGGTACTGAGCAAAGTAGGATTCTTCTCCCCCGGGAAAGATCAAAGAGTACACAAGCCAGAGCGCAGCAAATGTGACGGTCACGGTTAATCCGTCCCTGATGATCGTCCTCATTACCTCTGGTTCTGGCTTATTCTGCACGATCTTCAGGGCTTGCAGAAGGAGATAACTGGCAAGCAGGAGAATGCCGGTGGTGCGGATAAAAAAGGCGGCGGCGATGACACACCCCAGCAAGATCAAGTCCAGCAGCTGCATGGGCTTGGCCCGGGTCATCAGCCACAACGCCAGGGTCGAGAAAAACAGGAAGGGGATATCCGACAGGATCTGGTCGAGATAGCGGATCATCAATGGACTAAAAGCGAACAGGGAGATGATAAGCAGGCTTTCTGTCTGGCCCAGTTTTATCTTCATAATTATGTATAGACAAATCAAGAATCCGGCGAAGAAAAACAAGCCTGCCAGTTTCAAAGTGAGAGGATGTACCCCTTTCATTGCATACAGAGGCGTCAGGATCAATGGATACCCCCACGGATAAGCAGCCGGGCCGATCTGCGTGGACGATTCAAAAATGGTAAATGAATTGCGTACCACGAATTCATCCGTCGTTCCATTCAAAATACTGGCTGCCTGCATCACATAGGAAGCAAAGTCGTCGCCCCATTCATGTCCGCGCGTCAGCGAGAAGAACCCGATCAAAAAAGACAGGCTTAGAATAGCCAGGAGGGTGAACTTGCGCATAGGATGATTTTACTTGTTGTTTGCAGCAGGATAACAAATATCCGCCTGGTTCCGGCGGATATTTTCTCGGTTCTCATCCCGTTTCAGCGGTCGATTCCCACCTGGGGCATCGACCGCATGCGCCGGACGCGGTCGGTTAGCGGACGCTTGGCGACAATCGTCACCCGGGCGCTCCCGGAGATAACATACACATTAACAGCCTCCCAGCCTTCCGCGCCCCATTCATCCAGCGTTACCTGGATGTCTTCATCCTTGGTGCTGAAGACACCGCCAACGGTCTGCACGCGGTATTCCCAGTGTTTGATCTCTTCTGCCATATCCTGCTCCTATACTCCTGCAATCAGCATGCTCCGCTTGAAATTGCGGATGCTGATGTGAATCAATATCGCATCGACGACCCAGATCAGCGTCCCGATCAACATGACTGTCCCGGCGCCCAGGAACAGCACACCGGTGACCTGGCCGACCACGAGCGCCAGCACCAGCACCACCAGGGACCCGGTCAGCTGGTAGGCTTCCATAAATGTCTTGACGCGCGAGGAGATCAGCACCGTAGCCGCCACCCCCAGCAGGGCAAAGGCCGGCGTCAGCCAGAACATCATCGGCCACCACATCGGCAGTGGGAACCAGATCCGCCCGAACATCCCATAGGTTGCCGCATTGACAACAACAATATACACAAGGTAGGTCAGCCAGGAAAGGGTGATCGCAGGGATCACGGCGGCTAATACCTTTCCAAGGAAAAGCTCCACATCGCTGGTGGGGGTGTAGAGCAGCCCTTCCAGTGTTTTGCGCTCGCGCTCGCCAACAAATGAATCCGCGCCGACCACCGACGAAAACATCAAGGGCATGACCAGGAACAGGGGAGCCAGCATGAATGACGTCATGTAAATAACGAACATTTGTTCTAATTTCAAGCCGCTGAAAATTGCGCTTACCGCCGGCGGCAGATTGTTCAACAAGACATCGATGTCATCCAGCTCCTGCTGGATATCCTCCACAGGGATAAAGCGCGGCGCCAGCGTAAGAATCAAAGGCAATACAATTGCAAAGATCAGCGGCAGCGCAATGGCCGGCCCCACCGCGACCTTGTTCTGCCTGACTTCTTTTAAATCTTTTCGGGCGATGGCCCAGATCGAACGCCAGTTCATGCATCACCTGCCTGCAGTGCGAAATAAATATCTTCCAGGGTGTACTCACGCGGATGGACCTTCAAGATCGATGCGTTCTGCTGCACGAGGGAGCGGACAACATCCGGGATCCGGTCTTCGTTTTCGACCTGCACTGCGGCCGCGCATGTTGCATCGTCGACCTGGACCTGGATCACACCCGGCCGTGTCATCAGGGCTGCCGCGATATCCGCTGCAGGTTTCACGTGAAACACGATGTCCACCCACGTCACCGGCCAAAGCGTGCGGGCCAGATCCTTGAGACTGCCCAGCGCAAGGATCCGGCCGCGGTTCATGATCGCGACCCGATCGCACAAACGCTGGGCTTCCACCAGATTGTGCGTGGCCAGCACCACCGTTTGTCCGCTGGCCCGGCTCAGGCTGGCGATCAGGTCGTTGACCTGCTGGGCGGCTTCCGGGTCCAGGCCTGAGGTTGGCTCGTCCAGAAACAATAATGGCGGTTTGTGGATCAGCGCACGCGCAAGCGCCAGGCGCTGCTTCATACCCTTGCTGAATGTTTCCACCTTATCTGCTGCACGGGAAGAAAGCTCGAAAAACGCCAGCATCTCGTCCACACGGCTGGCCAGATCGGATCCAGGAATTTCATGGAGTGTGGCAAAAAATTCAAGGTTGTCGCGCGCCGACAGCCGTTCGTAGAGGGATGGCGTCTCGGTCAAGACGCCGGTCCTGCGGCGGACCTGCTCGCCCTGGGTGGCGGGGTCCAGATCGAAGACTCGCGCTGAACCGGCCGACGGCGGCAAAATGCCATTCAGGAGACGGACCGTCGTTGTTTTTCCGGCACCGTTAGGTCCCAGCAGTCCAAATACCTCACCGGCCTGGACCGTGAACGTCAAACCATCCACAGCTTTCTGGCTGCCGAAGGACCTCTGCAGATTTTCCACTTCGATGACAGGCTTCATATTCCATCCGTTTCACGTGAAACATGTCGTATCAGGCTTTTACTTCCCGTTGATAGATTACGTAGGAATACACCAGGGTGATCAGGGTCGAGCCCATGACCGGGACAAAGAACAGCCAGAAGGCGATCGTTCCGCCAAAAAATGAACCCAGGACAGCAAAGACACCCGAGATCATGAACAGGATGGATCCCAATCGGTGTGTCTCATCCCAGACCCGGTCGCTCGAAAGCGTCCAGGGGGTACGGATGCCGATGAAGAAGTTGCGCTTCGCCTGCCGGAACAGGTAGCCGATGAAGAAGAAGAGCACGCCCATGGCCGGCAGCATGGCCCGGCTCATGCCAAGATCGGTGTAGCCCAGGTTCCAGCGCAGGGACAGGACGTAGATGTAGAGCATGAAGGCCACGATCAGCGTGATGAACAGGTTGAACGCCTCCCGGAACTGGGCAATATTGGCCTTGAGCGGGTCGATATTGGGGATGAGCAGAAACAGGGCCAGCATGCCCAGTGTCATCAGCGGCAGCATGAACACACCCCAGAATTTGGGTGTGTAGCCGTCGACCTGGTCATTGACGTTCCAATGGGAGGCCATCGGGTCCGGCAGCCGGTTCCAGAGCAGGATGCCCGCCAGCGTGGCGCCGACGATCATGAGTAAGACAACAAGTAGCGTGGTTCGAGTGTTCATTCCTTTTCCTTATTCATTCTGCTTCGGCAGGTTGTTCTGGGCGAGCGACACGACGCCGCTGATCCCGCCAAGGTTCATCGTATCCACCGCCGAGCTGGGGACGATCACCAGTGCACCTTTCTCCTTCAAACCTTCGAAGAGCATGTTCATGGCCCGCAGGTGCAGAGCCGTCGGGTTATTGATGTACGCCTGGGAGGCTTCCGAGAAGGAAGCCGCGATCTGCTTCTCGGATTCACCGAGGATGACCCGCGCCTGGCGCTCGCGCTCGGCCTGGGCCTGGCGGGACATGGCGTCCTCCAGGTCCTGGGGGATGACGATATCCCGGATCTCCACGGACTGTACGGCCACACCCCAGGGTGTGGTGCGCTCGTCGATGATCTGCTGCAGCTCCTTGTCCAGCTCGCTGCGGCCGACCAGGATGCTGGCCAGCATCATGCGCCCGATGATGTCCCGCAGGGCCGTCTGGGCCGCCCAGTCCACGGCGGCGTGGTAGTTTTCTACTTCCAGGGCGGCCTTTTCTGCGTCCCAGACAACCCAGAACAGGACCGCATCCACATCCACCGGGACCGTATCCTTGGTCAGTGTTTTTTGGGCGGCGAACGGGCTGACCATGACGCGGTGGTCGATCCAGGAAGGAATCGAGTCGATGATCGGTATGATCCGGAACAAACCCGGGCCGCGCAGGCCATGGAATTTCCCCAGCCGTAAGACGACGGCTTTTTCCCACTGCGAGGCAACTTTCAGCGCGTAAAGAACGTAGGTGCCCAGGAGAACCCAGAAAACCACCCAGGCTCCCAGCAACCCGTCACTGAAACGGTTGTCGCCGAAGACAGCGCCGAGAAAAGCGATCACCAGGCACAGTCCGAATAGAGTGCCGGCGATGCCAGAGATATGCAGGGTATCCTTGCTTTGCTTCTTTTGAGCGACGCTTTTGAAAAATTTTGAGTCCATTTTGCTTCTCCTTTATGGTTCGCTTTCCGTTTCTTCCAGGGCAGTCCAGGCGTTAAGCTGATCCCTCACCATCCTGCTGATCTCTGTTTTCGAAAATTCCAGCCGCATCGCTTCACTGATGAACCGCTGGGCCAGGACCTCGAGCGCTTCTTTGCGCAGCTTCTCGGTTACGTCTGGCGGCGGAACTTCGGTGATGTAGGTGCCGCGGCCTTGCTGGGTGGAGATGATCCTGGCTTCATCGAGGATGCGATAGGCCCGCGCCACTGTATTAAAGTTGACCCTTAACTCTTCGGCGAGAGCCCGCACCGTTGGCAGCTGGTCTCCCGGCTTGAGCACTCCGCCGACCAGCTGGGCCTGTACCTGATTGACGATCTGGGTATAGATGGGCAGGCCGGACCGGAAGTCAATCTGGAGGAAGAGTTTCTTATTTGTCATATATTGTATCTTTGTATCATTGTAATAATTGTATCAATGTCATAATTGTATCCACCCTTCGTATTTTGTCAAGCCCATCATTAAAGCAAGCCATCCATGATGTACTCTTTATTCCATCATGGTTATCCAACCGCATCGATGCTGTGTTTGTTATGGGTACTCTGCGGCCAGCCGCCTGATGGACTTTCCCAGCCTCTTCATCCCTGCCTCGATCTGACCGGGTTCCTGGGCTACGAAATTCAGACGCAGCCAGCTGCTATCCTGAGCAGCATCCGGAAAAAACGGCCTCCCGGGTGCAAAGTCGACGCCCGCCTCATATGCTATAGGCAGCAATTTCTCAGAAGACAGATCATTGGGCAGCTGCAGCCAGATGAACAATCCACCCTGAGGTGTATCGAAGCGGACCTCTGCCGGCAGGTAACGCCGGATGGCAGACACCATCACGTCACGGCGTTTGCGAAAGATCTGGCAGGAACGCCGCAGGTGGGCCTGATATCGTCCCACCGTCACATACGCTTCCAGCGCCCGCTGCACCAGAGCCGATGTGGCCACATCGTTGATCCGTTTGAAATCGACGAGAGACTCATACACCGGCCCCTCTGCGGCAATGAAACCCACCCGCAAACCAGGCATCAGCATCTTCGAGAATGTACTGAGGTAGATCACACGCCCACCTGGGTCAAGCGCTTTCAATGCAGGCTGGGAATGTCCCTCATAACGCAGATCCCCAACAAAGTCATCTTCGATGACCGGAACATTGTAGCGATCCGCCAGCACGAGCAGCTGCCGGCGGCGCGGACTGGTCAAACAGGTGCCCGTCGGGTTGTGGAAGTTGGGAATGGTGTAAATGAGTTTGGGATGGTGCTGCTGCAGCAGCTTTTCCAATCCGTCCACCTGCATACCCTGTGCATCCATGGGAATGCCAACCACTCTGAAGCCAAGCGCGCGGAACAGATCCAGGGCGCCTGCATAGGTAGGACTTTCCACAAGGATCACGTCCCCCGGGTTCAAAAGGAGCTGGGAGACTAAGGACAGTGCCTGCTGGGAGCCGGCCGTGATGAGAATATTGTCCGGGTGCGTGTTCAGTCCCTGGCTCGCCAGGATATGGGCAATGCTCTCCCGCAGCGGACCGTATCCGTTCCGTTCTCCGTAATCCAGGGCGTCACTCCCGTCACGGCGCATGACAGCCTGGAGCGCCTTGCGAATATCGTCCGCAGGGAACAGGTTGGCATCCCCGATGCCGCTCGCAAAACGGATCAGCTGTGGGTGGCGCCCTCCATCACTCTGGGAAAAGGACAGCTTCCCCGGGGAAACTTTTTCCTGCGCAGCCATGCCCTGCTGCCAGAGCGGCCAGGGCTCATTTGAGTCTTTCTTCGGAAGGGCAAACTGTGGATCCGGGTCCAGCACATAGGTGCCGCTGCCCAGCTTGGAAAAGACCAATCCATCTGACTCCAGCTCAGCATAGGCGTTCTCGACAGTAATGCGGTTCACACCCAGCTCCCGGGCAAGCTGGCGGCTGGCGGGCAAACGCGTGCCCGCAGCCAGGCTGCCCGAGAGAATACCCTGCTGTACATACGTTTTGATCTGTTTATAAAGCGGGATTGCACTTTGACGGTCAAGTGGGATGCGCATTTTGATCTCCAGGGGTAGTGGTATGGTAAATATACCCTTCCTTACCGGTACGGTATAGAGCCGATTTTCGATATTTTCAACTACTCCACTAAATTGGCCTGATTTCTATTAGCAGTTATTGGCTCTTAACATATACCGCTTTTTCTCTACAATAGAGCTGGAAACATAAAGTTCGTCACACGCTACCGCTCGATTTGGCAACATGGCTGCGTGGTAGAATCTTTTTGTTATCATTACAATTTGCCATGGAAACAGGCGTAAAAAGGAGTAAGAAATGGAAAAGCAAACTGGTACCTTCGCAGTCAAGAAGGGCTTGGCGCAGATGCTTAAAGGTGGCGTCATCATGGACGTGGTCACCGCGGAGCACGCCAAGATCGCCGAAGAGGCCGGCGCGGTGGCGGTCATGGCGCTCGAGCGCGTGCCTGCCGATATCCGCGCGAACGGCGGCGTGGCGCGTATGTCGGACCCGGACCTGATCCTCAAGATCATGGACTCGGTCTCGATCCCGGTCATGGCGAAGTGCCGCATCGGTCATTTCGTCGAAGCCCAGATCCTGGAAGCGATCGGCGTGGACTACATTGACGAGTCCGAGGTGCTGACACCGGCGGACGAGGCGAATCACATCCTGAAGCACAACTTCAAGGTTCCCTTTGTGTGCGGCTGCCGCAACCTGGGCGAGGCCCTGCGCCGCGTGGGCGAAGGCGCAGCCATGATCCGCACCAAGGGCGAAGCCGGGACCGGCGACGTGGTGGAGGCGGTCCGCCACGCGCGCACCGTGCTGGGCGATATCCGCCGCCTGACCACCATGGCAGACGAAGAGCTGATGAGCTATGCCAAGGAGATCGGCGCGCCCTACGAGCTCATAAAAGAGACCAAGGAGCTGGGACGCATGCCGGTCGTCAATTTTGCAGCCGGCGGCGTCGCAACCCCCGCCGATGCGGCCCTGATGATGCAGCTCGGCGTGGATGGTGTGTTCGTCGGCTCGGGTATCTTCAAGAGCGGCGATCCCGCCCGGCGCGCGGCAGCGATCGTGAAAGCGGTCACTCACTACCAGGATGCATCCATCCTGGCGGACGTGAGCAAGGACCTCGGCGAGCCCATGGTGGGACGCAACATTTCCCAGATGCCCGAAACCGAGAAGATCGCGGGACGAGGCTGGTAAGATTGATCCTGTCATTGCGAGAAGGGCTTAAACCCGACGACCGCGAAGCGTGCCTTTAGGCAAGCAATCTCCACTTAACGGGGAGATTGCTTCGCCACTCGCTACTCTCGGGCTCGCAATGACATAAACACAAATTATGAAAATCGGAGTCCTTGCCCTTCAGGGCGATTTTGCCGAGCATATCGCCATGCTTAAACGCTTAAAAGTGGAAACGGTAGAGGTCCGTCTGCCGGAGCAGCTTAATGGGCTCGATGGGTTGATCATCCCCGGCGGTGAATCGACAACCATCGGCAAGCTGGCTGTCGCGTATAATCTAATGGAACCGCTGAAGGAATTCGGCCAGCGCCACGCGATCTGGGGAACGTGTGCCGGCGCGATCTTTTTGTCGAAGGATGTCAGCCGCGACCAGCCTCTGCTTGGCCTGATGGATATCAAGGTGGCACGCAATGCCTTCGGCCGCCAGGTCGATTCGTTCGAAGCCGACCTGGATATCCCCGAGCTCAAGCAGGCGACCAACACGAATGAGGATTATCATGCTGTCTTCATCCGGGCGCCGATCATCGAAGCGGTGGATGGCGATGCGAAGGTGCTCGCCGCGGTCCCGGACGGGCGTATCGTCGCCGCCCAGCAGGGACATCTGCTTGCTACCTCCTTCCATCCCGAGCTGACCCGGGATACCCGCTTCCACAAGTATTTTTTATCGCTCGCCGATTGATTCGCATGTCCATACGCCCACTGGCTATTTTCGATCTCCCTTATGTCTATGGCTTCCGCGAGGATGCCATCGGGCTGGATACCACGCGCACTTTAACGCGCGGCAATCCGCTTGGGGCGGTGGGGCTGATGGCGTATGTGAATCCATCACGACATATTTACTCGGCGATCACCAATGGCAGGCCGAACTCGGTCCTCGGGGGTATCATCCACTCGCGCGAAGATACGTTTGCCAAGCTGCTGTACCTGGCCCCATCCTCCCAGTTGAACCATCCGGACCTGCCTGAGCTGCTCGAAAATCTGGCCGAACAGGCCGGCGCCTGGGGAGCCTTCCACGTGCTGGCCGAGGTGGACGAAACCAGCGATGCCTTCGTCCCGCTGCGGAAGTCCGGGTTTTCGGTCTACGCCTGGCAGCGGATGTGGGATGTGTCCCAGGTGGCGGAAACAAGTCCCGGGATCGAGTGGACCCGGGTCAAATCCATACATGCCCACTCGGTGCAAAACCTGTATCATCAAATTGTCCCGCCGCTGCTGCAGCCGATCGAGCCGCAGCCCAAATATTCCCTGGGCTGGATGTGCAATGAGGGCATGAAATGCTATGTGGGTGTCTCCCAGGGGGTCTACGGGATCGTTCTGATACCGCTCATTCATCCCGAAGTGACCGATGTGAGCGCCAAGCTGGCTTCCCTGATCGCAAACCTGCCTGACCGGCGCAATCGCCCGGTTTATGTCTGTGTGCGTTCCTACCAGGCCTGGCTGGAGCCGGTGCTTGCCGACCTGGGCGCCCAGGGTGGAGATCGCCAGGCGGTGATGGTCAAGCACCTGGCTCATCTGGTGAAGGATACGCAGACAGTCCCGGCGGTGCCGGCAGGGGCGAGCATCCAGCCTTCGCGGGTGAGCAAAGCCGTGGGAAAAAAGTAGGCGTTTTCCGTTTTTTGTTAATATTCTTATATATTTCTACAACTACTTTCCAATGCGGAATGGGGGCATTTCTCGTATAATAGTATATAGACTGATGAACAGGCAGGAACTTTTCCATGGTGATTTTCATTTAAGGCCCGTATGCCGCGCAGATCAGGGATATCGCGGCGCAAGTAGAATTTTCCCTTCCCCTGTCACTCCCATGAAACCTGGCGCACCGCACGTGGAACGTGACCTTTTCACATTCTTATTTGACCTATGACACAATTAAAAATAACCGACGATCTCGATGCACTTCTCGACGTCCTCCCGCTCGACATCCGCCACTCGGTGGAGAAGGCCAACGACAGCGACAACCTGCTCGAGATCATCCTTGACCTGGGGCGCATCCCCACCTCGCGTTTTGTAGACCGCGAGATCAACATCCGCGAGACCGAGGTAACCCGCGCCGAGCTCGACTACGTCGACGAGCGCACGGGTGAATTCGACGCGGATAACCGCGCCGGTATCGAGCGCACCCTGCACCGCATCTCTGCCATTCGCAACCGGCGCGGCGCGGTGGTAGGCCTGACCCTGCGCGTCGGCCGCGCCGTTTACGGCACGGTGGACATCATCCAGGATCTGATCGAATCGGGCAAGTCTGTGTTGATCCTTGGCCGCCCTGGCGTGGGCAAGACAACGCTGCTGCGTGAGGCGGCCCGCATTCTGGCCGAATCGAAACGGGTCGTAATCGTGGACACGTCCAACGAGATCGGCGGTGACGGCGATGTGCCGCATCCCGCCGTGGGCAAGGCGCGCCGCATGCAGGTGCGCGAGCCCACCCTGCAGCACGAGGTGATGATCGAAGCTGTGGAGAATCACAATCCCGAGGTCATCGTCATTGACGAGATCGGGCGCGAGCTGGAGGCACTGGCGGCCCGCACGATCGCCGAGCGCGGTGTTCAGCTGATCGGCACGGCACACGGCCAAACCCTTGACAACCTGCTGCTCAACCCGACACTGAGCGACCTTGTCGGTGGTATCGAAGCCGTCACCCTGTCGGATGAGGAAGCGCGCCGGCGTGGGACCCAGAAGACTGTCCTGGAAAGGCGCGCTCCACCCACCTTCGACGTATTGATCGAGATCCAGACCCGGGACCGTTTTACGGTCCATACCGATATCATGGC
>DASUOS010000059.1:0-7014 GCA_036276515.1 Anaerolineales bacterium
TCCTGTGCGTGAAATCATCACACAGGGGGCGCCCACCTCCTGCGTGATGTCATGGATGCTGTCTTACAACGCGTGCCGTCCGCCGGGTACTTGGCGGCTGACTCTCTCTGGAACCTAGATCGCTCTCGTCCTTATTCATCATTAATCCTTGCCAATTCTCATAGCCTTCGTATTGTACGCCTGATGATTAAATCACACAACGGTACGCAGGATTGCATATCTGCATGTTCATACCCGGGCAGTCTGTGTGGCTGCTTGCGGAGAAGCAAGGTATCTCAAAATGATGTAACCGGTGATGCCGGCGATCAGCGAGGCGACCAGGATCCCAAACTTCGCGGTTTCCAGTTGAGCGGATCCGCCGAATGCCAGGCTCGAAATGAACAGCGACATGGTGAATCCGATGCCGGCCAGCCAGCTGACGCCGTAGATGTGCCGCCAGGTGACTCCATAAGGCAGGTCTGCCAGCCCGCTTTTCACGATCAGCCAGGAGAACAGGGTAATGCCGACCTGCTTGCCGATCACAAGACCGAAGATAATACCCAGGCTGACCGGGCTTGTCAGGCCGGCTGCAAATTCGCTGCCAATCACCACCCCTGCATTTGCCAGGGCAAATAACGGCATGATCGCGTAAGCGACCCACGGGTGCAGCTCATGTTCCAGTCTCTGCAGGGGTGCTTTGGCATGCTCGATCAGCTCCTCGAGCACGTGCAGGGAGGAACGCTGCGATTCGTTGAGGAAATCATCGCCTTCATCCGCTTCATCGAACTCATCGATAATTTCACGGCTGTGTTTGACGAACTCCCGGTCGTTTACGCGCGCCTTTGACGGGATGGTCATAGCCAGCAGGACACCGGCGATCGTGGTATGGATTCCCGAATACAGAAAGGCCAGCCACAGGCCGACCCCCAGCACGGAATAGACGACCGGGTTGCGGACACCCAGCAGGTTGCAAACGATCAACGCGCCCATGACAATTGCGGCAATGCCCAGGTTGATCCAGACAATCTCGGACGTATAGAAAATGGCGATCATCAGCACCGCGCCGAGATCGTCCACCACAGCGACCGCGGTGAGAAAAACCTTGAGCGCCAGGGGAACCCGCTTTCCCAGGAGCGCCAGCACACCCAGGGCAAAGGCAATGTCGGTGGCCATGGGAATCCCCCAGCCGCGGCTGCCCGGGTCGAAGAGGGCATAGATCAACGCCGGAACCGCCATCCCGCCAACGGCCGCGGCAACCGGCAGGATCGCCTGGCGGAACGAGGCCAGCTCGCCGATCAATATCTCACGCTTGATCTCCAGTCCCACCACAAAAAAGAAGATAACCATCAGGCCATCGTTGATCCAGTGCAGGAGATCCTTGGAAAGCTCGAAATCTCCATAGCCGACCATGAGTTTGTTTGACCAGAGCGTTATGTAACTTTCGCCCCACGGTGAATTTGCCCAGAGCAGCGCCAGAACCGTGGACACCAGAAGCAGGATACCGCTGGATGCCTCTCGCTGCAGGAACGTCTGAAGGGGATAGAAAAGCTTTTCAACGGGTGTCTGCCGTACAGGAATCTTCTTTTTATTTGCCACCGCAATCTCCTCTCTCAAATGAAACGGTTCAACATTATATATTAAAAAAAACTGCGGACTTTTGGTCCGCCGCATCTATTATTCGTCCCCTTCAGCATTTGGAGCATTGGGCTGCTCCACGCGGACCACCTCCCCGTGTACATTGATCACAACCTTGAAACCGACCATGCCCAGGTAGAAGCGGGTGTCTTCGGGCAGGCCTATTTGCAACAACTGGTCGAACTGCTGGTCTATATTCTTTAGCTGAGTCTCGAGCATGGCCTTGGTGAAGATATCCTCCTGCCCGATCATCTTGGCAGCCTGCTCTGAGAGAAAATCTTCACTGCCTCTCATCATCTCCGCGATCTGAGACAGGACCACCCGGTCCACCGATTCTGATGGGATGTGACGAAGAAAGCCTGCATCGTCCACCACGTAACAGGGCTCCTCGCCCACGAACGCGGTGTCTGCAGCTTTACCATTCTCGTCCACGACCAGGCCGGAAAATAAGGGTTGACGGGGCATACTTCGCTCAGTGCGAGAGCTAGCTCTGCTTTCCCTCGACGGTCGCCAGCAGGACGGCGGCGGCAATGCCGATACGCCGGTCGAGCCGGCTGGAGGGGTCCATGCTGAAATCGAGGTCCATCTCGTAGCGGAAGAGATTGAAGCGCTGCTTGAGGTCGGCGATGCGCGTCTCGCCCATGGCAATGTCATAGTTCTGAGGCAGCCAGGATCCGAGCAGGAGCCGGCGCAGCAGGGCCAGCCCGACGCTGTCCTCGAACAGCTTGGCGATCACGTTGTCACTGGCGTCGAGCACGTCCCATTCATCGCGTACCAGCGAGCTCCAGCCCTTGCGGCGCAGGGCACCGACTTTCTGGTTCATCTCGGTATCGACCACATCATAGGCGGCCGAGAAGTCCATGATCTGGCGGGCCTGGATGCTCAACACTTCCTGCGTTTTACTCTCGTCGCCATAAATGCGGATATCCTCCTTCAGGCGGAACATTTTCTGCTCGCTGAACATAACGAGCCTGCCAGCCGGATCATAAAAGCGGAATTTACCCGTCAGCGCAATGGCCTGGCGGCGAAGCAGATAGTTTGGGAATTGAAAGATGGGATTCATGATTTCTCCTGTTTTACGATTTCTTCACCCGCATTACCAAAAGTTGAAGAAGCGGCTAATAGATTTGAACGATCGTTCCCACGCCCGGGTTGTGGATGTAATCCTCCTCAGGCGGTACGACCGGCTGGGACCAGCGGTAGAGGAATTTCGAGGACGCCGATGGCAGATTCACACAGCCGTGACTGCGCGGCCGGCCATAGTCATTGTGCCAGTATGTGCCATGGAAGGCGTTGCCCGCGCCGGTGAAGAACGAACACCACGGCACACCCGGCAGGCTGTAGACCGATTCGTTCTCGACGGCATCGCCTTCGTTCGTCATGTGGATGGAAGGTCCCTTATGATAGGTACGGAATTCACCCTTGGGCGTTTCGGTCCCGCGCACGCCGCTCGCACAGCGTTCTGAAAAAACGAGCGTCTCTCCTTCGAAGGCCGTCACCAGCTGCGTGGATAGATCCACGACGATCCGCTTTTCCTGCTCCGGGACATCAGGCGAGAGCAGGGTCAGCTCATCAGCGGGGATCAGGCGCATATCGTGCGAGGGAACATAAAAATGCCGCTTGAGATAGAAATCATAGATCTGGTACCAGATGCTTTTTTCATCGCGCTGGACGACCACCTTCGTCACCCAGTGTGTGGTGCCATAGTAGATGCGGTGGGCGTTGTCTGCGTAGGTGAAGGGATCCTTGCGTGTAATACTGAAGGGAACGGTGATCTCGGCCAGCTGTCCACCGGCGGGGATGTCGAACCGTGGCTTTTGATAGACGGTTTCCACAGGCTGGAGCCAGCCAGAGTAGATAAAGCCTTCGCCGTTGGCCTGGTACCAGGCGGTGTTGTACGGGTTGCCCGCTTCGCCGTTCTCCTCGACAGCCGTGATATCCACAACCTGGTCATTCCCAAAAAAGTGGATCTTGTTGGCGTTGAAGCTGGGAGCATCATAGAGCGGGATACCGCTCCAGGTAATGCGTCCCTGTTTGGGCGCGCTGGCAGCCAGAGCGCCGCCAAGGCGCAGGTCATTCAGGGCATAAGCCAGCGTGCCTGCGCTGACGAGTTTGAGGAATTCGCGTCTTGTGATCTGTGGGTTGAGCATGGGATAAGTTTACCCGCAAACTGGCCTGCCGGAGAGTGACTCTGCTATTTTATTATGAATTTCTGATAGTTGGTTCAGGGCGTTGGCGTCCGCGTGGCCGTTGGTGTTCTCGTAGGGGTTCGGGTAGGAGTGGGTGTACGCGTCGCAGTCGGGGTGCGGGTGGGTGTGCGCGGCGCAGCCGTGCGGGTCGGCGTGGCGGGCTGAATGGCGAGCAGACGCTCCTCCGCCTCTTCACGCATCTCAGGGGTCATGGTCTCTTCCGGCAGGTCGAGAAGCATCTGCCAGTAATCGATGGCATTCTCCGCATCATCCCGCCTCTCATACATGGTGGCGCCCCAGTAATAGACCAGCGCCTTTTGCTCATCGGTTTCGGCCAGCGCTTCCGCCTTGTCCAGCTCGAGCAGGGCGCTGCCGTTGCGGCGGTTCAGCAGGTGGGTTCGCAGGATCCCCAGGCGCGCTTCGAAGGCATTGCCATGGAAGAGCAGGATGCTGTCCAGGTCCTCATCTGCTGCTTCGCCCTGTTCCAGCTCCACATTGGAGAGGAAGCGGTACAGATAGGCCTCGCGCTGGTTGCGGTTCAGCACGATGACCTTGTCCATCGCCGCCACGGTCTCTTCGTAATCGCCATTCTCGTATTCCATTTTGCCGAGCAGGAGGTAGGCGGCGCTGTCGTCGGCACGGTACTTTAGATACACATCCAGGGCTTCGACGGCTGCCTCGTGGGCGCCCATGGCCGCATGGATCTGTCCGAGCAGGAGGTAGGTGTCCAGGTTGGTAACGTCCAGATCGTTGGCGCGCTCGGCCGCCTGCAGGGCCAGATCCATATCCCCTTCACTCAGGCGGGCCTGGGCCAGGGTCAGGAAGACGAGCGGCGAGTTGGGCAGGCGCGTATCGGCCTGGGCCAGGTCGGTCAGTGCGCCGGAGATGTCGTTCTGCCGCAGGCGTGCCCGGGCGCGTTCGAGATAGGCTTCACCGAAATTGGGATCGAGACGGACTGCTTCATCCAGGAAGGAGCGCACATCCGTGTTGGGGTCGATGCCGAGGCGGGCGCGCGCCAGCCCCACATAGGCAGGACCGAAATTCGGATTGACAGCCAGGGCAGCCTGGTAGGCGTTGATCGCATTAGCGAAATTGCCATTGAAACGGTAGGCTTCGCCCAGGTAATAATGCGTGTCGGCCGATTCCGGCTCGAGGCGAATGATATCCGGCATCGTGCGGATGACCTCGTCCCAGTTGCCGCGCTCATACGCCAGCCGTACGGTGCGGAACATATCGGACGTGACCGGTGAGCGCGGCGTGACCACGTACAGCGCAGTGGCGGTATGCGGCACAGAGAGCAGCTCGAATAACGGAGCGGATGTGCCAACGATCACCGGCTGCCCGGTGGCATTCACTGAGGTGGGTGTTAACGTATATGTTGGCGAAGGACCGGGAGTGCGCGTGGGGGAACGCTGCACCTGGTTGGCGCCCGGGATGATGAACCCAAAGATCACCGCTGTCACGAGCACAGCGCCCAAAGCCACCAGGCCGCCAATGCGCGCCACCGGGCTTGCCTTAATCGCAGCCCAGCCCTTCAGCCTGGGCTTTTCATGGGCAAGCAGAAGCTTTTGTTCCCAGGCGCGCGGTCCGTTCACCGGGAACGGCTGGATGGTGTCATCGGGGGGCAGCGCGCCGTGCAGGATCAGGCCGCGCTTGGCTGATGCATTTTCAGGGTCCAGTTTGAGCGCGGTCTGCAGGCAATAAATCCGCTCTTTGGGGGTGTCCATCGTGGCGCTGAGCCACACCCAGTAGGTTGCGTTGTTTTGATTGGTCTTGAGCAAACCCGTGAGAAGCTCGCGGGCACGGGCTTTTTTCCCCTCTCGCAAGGCTTCCACTGCTTCCTGGAATACAACATCGTCTTCAGCCATGCGTTGATTTTACCCGATAGTGTTATCATGCTATAACATCCCCTTGCGGGAACACCGCTTACATGTTTGTCGACTCGTGAAATTCCTCCACCTGGTAGATGAGCACCTCCAGGTGTTTTTTTCGCCACAGGTGCGGGTCGGTTCCCATTTTGTAGCACAGGTTTTCAAGGAACTCGGCCGGGTCTGGAATTTTTTCCCAGACCTGTGGAAGGAAGGTGGAGCGCCGCGGCCCGTCGCGCAGGATAACGCCGTCCACGTGCGGGCGCAGTTTGGACAGGAGATCGTCTGCATCGCGGTACTCGAGCGGGACCGGGCGGGTCAGGCGCGAGACCTCGATCTGGATCCGGTCCAATTCGGGTTCACTCACCGGTGGAAAACGCGGGTCCTCGAGCGCGGCGGCGACCGCGTGCTCGCGCACATCCTCTGCCAGGGACTGGTACGGCTCCAGGGTTCCGATGCAGCCGCGTAACTGGCCATCCCTGGTCAGTGTAATGAACGTGGCGCCGGATTCCTGCAGGCGCGCTGTCAGGGAGGATGGATCCAGCGGCGGAAGCGTTTCGCCGCGCACCCCGCGTTCCAGTGCCTCGCGCGCCAGGCGGAGCAGAGCCTGTTGTTCGTCAGGAGATAATCGATCGGTCATCGTTCTACCCCTTTCTGCATGAAATGCTATGCCAGGGGCGGCTGGGATAACTTCCAAAAGACCCGGTTGTGATAGACGAGAGGATCACCCTCTCCTTCGCCGCGCACGGCAATGACTTCTGCTACGAAGAGCGTATTTTCACCAAAATGTAACGCATGCAGCACCCGGCAGTTGAAACAGGCCATGCCATCCTTGATCAGAGGCGCCGGGATGAGGAGAGTTTCCGTCTGCACTCCGTCGAAGCGGTCCGCAATGTTGGTAATTTTTCCCGCAAAGCGGTCCGAAAGCTCCTTCTGATGAACGGACAGAACGGTAATGGAAAACTCTCTGGAGGCTTCCACCAGTGTATGGGTGCGGGTCAGTCGTTTGAGCGTTACAGAGACCACAGGCGGTTCGAGTGAGATCGAGGTGAACGAGTTGACCGTCATGCCATATCTCTGACCGTCGTACTGGGCTGTCACGACCGCCACGCCAGTTGTCCACGCCCGCATGGCACGGCGAAGTTGTTCGGAATCAAGGGTCATACTCTTCTCCAATAAATTCATCTCGTCATTCACAATGAAATCCCCAGAGTGCCAATTCATCATAACGGTGAGGCAGGGGAGCGTCAAGGCAAAAAACAGAGCATGGATGTACTTCTTACACAACGAACAGAGACTGGCGAAGAGATCCTTCGGCTTCGCCTCAGGACAAGCCTTCACAA
>DASUOS010000060.1:0-2760 GCA_036276515.1 Anaerolineales bacterium
CAATGTACACGCCAAACAGCCTCAGCTGTTCCAGACGCGCTGGGCGATGAACTTCCTGGCGGGGCCTCTCATGCGGGCCCAGATCCCTGCGCTGAACCGGCTGGCCGGAGCCACCGCCCCGGCTCCCGCTCTGGACCCCGGCGACACAGCGCCCAGCAAGCCTGTTTCCATGACCATGCCTTCCTCCACCGTAGACCCCTCGGCCAGCTCGGCGCGGGCCCTCGAGCCGACCACGGTCATGGCTGCCGCGCCGCTCCCGCGCCCGGCACAACCTCAAACCCCCGTGGATGGGAGCATCACCAAGCCGCCCATCCCTGCCTGGATCAAGGAGTACTTCCTGCCGCAGAATTACAGCCTGCCGGAAGCCTTCACGGCCGCAGGCCAGACCATGCCTGCCGAAGTCATGATCGAGGGTGTGACGTACCGTCCTACTCTTCTGGCTTCGGCCCACGTCCGCATCCTGGACCGCAAGCTCGGTGTGGACAGCGAGATCGTCCGTACAGCCCTCGTGGATCAGCTTGAAAAGCGCGGTTCGGTGCGCTGGGATGAGTTTATCTACGCGGGTCCGTCTCTCGAAGACGTGGATACCACGCCAGTCGCCTCGGCCCGGTTCGGGACCGTGGACTCGCCCCTGAACGATACCAAGCTCATGACCGCCCTGCAAAAGGATTTCAGCGACTGGGTGTATCGCAGCTCCTCGGTCAAGGCCCGCGCCAACCAGGCCCTGAAGGTATATGCCGGTCCCGACGTCAGCCAGGCGGAGTTCATGAAGGCCTGTTCCGAGGCCGCCCGGGAGGCACGCGATGCCGAGATCGCCAAACGGACCGCCACCCTTGACCGCCAGCTCAAAACACTTGAGGACAAACTGGCACGTGAAGAGCGCGAGCTGCGCGAGGATGAAGCCGAGCTCTCCCACCGCAAAATGGAAGAAGCCGGGACCCATTTCGAGAACCTCACCGGCCTCTTCGGCGGGAGGCGCAAGGCGTCCCGGCTGTCTTCTTCGCTCACCAAGCGCCGCATGACCGAACAGGCCAAAGGTGAAGTGGAAGAATCGCTGGACGCCATCGACGAGTTCAAGCGGCAGATCAAGGAGAACGAACGGCGCCGCGAAGAAGTCATCGCCGAGATCAACGACAAATGGGGCAAGCTGGTCAGCAGCGTCAGCGAAGTGATCGTCGCGCCGAAAAAATCGGATGTCTTTGTCACCCTGTTTGGTGTCGCCTGGATGCCGTATTACAGCATCCGCACGAACAATGAACTGATGGAGCTCCCTGCATTTGGCCCAGAGTAACATCCCGCCGCCTGGACGCGTCTGGATAGGGAAGTGTCATTGCTCCGGGCTATGGCCCACGCAGTGACATATGAGGAACACTATGCTCTGGTTAATTCTTGCCATCGTACTCTGGGGGATCGTCCATTCCCTGCTCGCCTCCATGGGATTCAAAGAGGCCTGCCAGCGCTTGTTTGGTGACAAAGCGATGCGGGGCTATCGGTTGTTCTATAACCTGTTCGCCCTGCTCAGTTTCATCCCCATCCTGTATTTGATGGTCGTGCTTCCGGATCGGCCTCTGTATCAGGTCCCGGCGCCTTATTCGTATTGGATGCGGGCCGGGCAGCTGTCATCGCTTATTTTGTTGTTCGTAGCTGTCTTTCAAACCGACCTGTTCTCCTTCGTGGGCCTGCGCCAGCTCTTCGAAGAAGAGAAGAGCGGACCGCTGATTACCCGGGGTCTCTACCGTTACGTCCGTCACCCGCTGTATACTTTCAGCCTGGCCATCCTGTGGCTGTCTCCGGGCATGACGCTGAATTCCTTTGTCTTCTACTGCGCGCTGACGCTCTACGTGCTGGTGGGGATCTTCTTCGAAGAGCGAAAATTGCTTCGTGTTTTTGGGGAGGAATACGCAAAATACAGGGCTGTCACACCCATGCTGATCCCCGGCCGGCGACTGCGCTGGAACAATTCCCTGCCGGAAGCGTCTTAATAGCATACTCTGGCCGCCGTCTCCGGCGGCGATTTCTTGAAAACAGACCCTCCACTCGACCAGTGTCGAGCGGTCCACTCATCTGGAGTTAACGTTCATGGTTTCAACAGGGTATAATTTTATGAATCAAATACACTGCGAACGCACACATACATGTACAAGAATAAAAGTACATTGATTTATTCGTCGAGCGATTGAAAACCTATGGCTACCATTTCCTATCCTTATCAAAAAACCCCGGTACTTCCACAGCTGGCTGCTGCCGTGATCGGCGGCGTGACGCTGTTTTTCGCGCTGGTCATCGCCTGGGTACTGGGATACCAGTTGATCTATGCAGGCCGCATCTTCCCGGGCGTCTCCGTGGCGGGTGTGGACCTTTCCGGCTTAAGACCATCCGATGCGGCGGTCAGGCTGAACGAGTCGTTATCCTATCCCATCGAGGGGAAGATCCTGCTGCGCTACGGGGAACAGGTCTGGGTGGCGAGTCCTGCCGAACTGGGCATGGTGTTCGATCCTTCGTCCAGTGCGAAGACGGCTTATGAACTGGGCCGGAGCGGCGGCCTGTTCGGCGCGCTATCGGGTCAGGTCCGGGCGGCCGGGCTGGGCGCCAAAATCCCGCCGGTGATCATCTTCGACCAGCGCGTCGCCTATCATTATTTGAACCTGCTCTCCACACAGGTCAACCAGCCGGTCAGGGAAGCCAACCTCAGGCTGGAAGGCACAACGATCGCCACGGAGCCTGGCCAGGTGGGACGTGAGCTCAAGATCGATGCCACGC
>DASUOS010000061.1:0-8881 GCA_036276515.1 Anaerolineales bacterium
GTCCGAGAACGAAAATCGTTCTGCTGCACCTTATTTACTTTATAGTCTATGGTCTGGTGGTGGTCGCATCCAAGACGTGGGTCGACCCGGATATCGGTTTGAGTGACCGCATCCTGTCCCCGATGCTGGTTTCGCTGTTGATCCTTCTGGCGGTGTTCTTTTCTTATATATGGAACCGTTTTGGCAGGATGCGGCCATTGGTTGTGCTCATGAGTGTTGGGTTGATGATGTATTATGCGGCTGGCACTTTTATCACGGTCCGGGCGTTTAACGAAAGCGGGATCGGGATCGCCCGCCGGGGCTGGCACCGCTCGGAACTCATACAAAGCCTGCGCAGTTATTCAAACTATTCCATGTACACCAACTCAAACTCCTCACTCTACCTGTGGTCGGACAGGTCGGGATATGATATCCCGGAGTTCGAGCAGCTAAAGGAAACGGGGACAGACAGGGAAGTCCTGCTGGTCATCTTTCATCACGTCCCGCCCACCGGCAAACGGCTGAATGAGCTCACAAGTGGTTTAGAATTGCTGGGCGAGGACCAGGTTGTTTCCATCTATGCCCTGACGCATGAATAAATTGAATTCAATGAAACATCTATGATCATGAAACAAACACTCAAGCAAATCATCCCGCCGTCCCTCTGGACCATTGCGCGCGACACCTATGACGGCGTCCGCCGCATCCCGGAGCTGCCTGCCGCCTACCTGCATCCCTGGCGGCGCGAGAGCAATCGAAGGCTGGCCGAATTGAAGAATGTCCACAGGGGAAAGCGCGCCTTTATCATCGGCAACGGCCCCAGCCTGAAGCAGACCGATCTCAGCAAGCTGAAGGATGAGATCACCTTCGGTATGAACCGTGTCTACCTGGCCTTCCCCGATTGGGGTTTCTCGACGACGTATCTGTGTGTAACGAACGATCTGGTCGTCGAGCAGTTCGTGGATGACATTAGCGCCTTAACCATTCCCAGGTTCATAGCCTGGCGCTCGCACCGCCATTTCTCCCCTCAACTGCCTCTTCGGCAGCTGCCCACATTTATTTACACGTCCTACACCGGTCCCCGTTTTACGGGTGATGTGCGCCGGCGCGTCTGGGAGGGCGCGACGGTCACCAACCTGGCCCTGCAGATCGCCTTCCACATGGGCATCGATCAGGCCATCCTGATCGGCGTGGACCATAACTTTGCGTCCAAAGGCGATGCCAACAAATCCATCGTTTCAGAAGGCGACGACCAGAACCACTTCCTGCCCAATTATTTTGGCAAGGGCGTGAAGTGGCAGCTGCCCGACCTGGACACCTCAGAGATCGGCTACACCTTTGCCCGCCAGGCCTATCGCCAGGCCGGCCGCCAGGTGCTGGATGCCACCGTCGGCGGCCAGCTCACAATCTTCCCCAAAGTAGACTACACCTCCCTCTTCTAACCTGCAACCTTCGACCTTCAACCTTTGACCTTCAACCTTCAACCTTCGACTGGAACTCAGTGAACCTCCCCCCCCTACCCTCTCATCCCCTGGTCTCTATCGTAACCCCCTCCTACAACCAGGCAAGCTTCCTCGAGCAGACGATGCGTTCCATCCTCGACCAGGATTATCCGCGGCTGGAATACTTCGTCGCGGACGGTGGGTCAAGCGATGGCAGTGTGGAGGTCATCAAGAAATATGCCGACCGGCTGGCCGGGTGGGTCAGCGAAAAGGACCGCGGCCAGGCGGATGCTATTCGCAAGGGGATGGGGCGGGCGAGCGGTGAGATCGTCGCCTGGCTGAACTCGGACGATTATTACCTGCCGGGAGCGGTCTCTGCCGCCGTGAAGACCTTCCACCAGCATCCGGATGCTGTGCTTGTATACGGCGATATGCTCGCCGTGGATGAGAAAGGCCAGACGCTGAACCTGTTGAAATACGGGCAGCTCTCACTTGAGGATTTGTTATGTTTTCAGATCATCGGCCAGCCGGCGGCCTTCTTCAGGCGCGACGCCTATGAACAGGCAGGCGGGCTGGATATCACATTCCACTACATGCTCGACCACCACCTGTGGATCCGCCTTGCCAGACAGGGGCGGCTAGTCCACGTGCCGCAGGCCTGGGCAGCGGCGCGCTTTCATCCCCAGGCAAAGAACCGCAATCTGGCCGTGGAATTCGGGCGGGAGGCCTTCCGCATCCTGGAGTGGGCAAAGGATCAATATGAGTTGTCTGAAGTGATGGGCCTATTGAAAAATCGCCCTCTCGCTGCCGCCCACCGTGTCGACGCGCGGTACCTGCTTGATGGAGGGAAGCCGTTCGCCTCCTTGCGCGCCTGGTTTACGGCACTCTTTCTACATCCGCCCACTGCCTTACAGCGTTTGAATATCCTCGCTTCTGCACTGCTGCAAATTATAGGGTTGAGCCGGATCCGGGAGGCTATCCTGCGCCGGCGCCAGCAAAAATATTCGGAGATTGGGCCGAATTCCTAATCTGATACAATACCTGCGCGTATGTCACAGCCAACTTTATTCTCGACGCGGGCAGCCCGCATTGCTGCGCTGCTGGTCCTCTTCGTCGCTGCCTTTGCAATCCGCCTGTACGACCTGAACGACCCTCCCCTCGATTTTCATCCCACCCGCCAGCTGCTTTCGGCGATCAAGGCCCGGGCTTTGTATTACAGGACGAAGCCCGCGGCAATTCCCCTGGAACGAATCGAGACGGGGATCCGCCAGGCAAAATTAAAGGCCCAGATCGAGCCTGTGATCCTGGAGCACCTGGTTGCCTTTACCTACCGTTATACCGGCGAGCAGGTGTGGCTGGCGCGCATCTACTCATCGCTGTTCTGGCTGGTTGGCGGGGTGTTTCTTTTCCTGCTGGTTCGTGATCTGATTTCCTTCGACGCCGCGCTTGTTTCTACGGCTTATTATTTATTTTTCCCGTATGCCATTATCGCCAGCCGCAGCTTTCAGCCTGACCCCCTGATGGTGACCCTGATCCTGGCTTTCTGGTGGACCTTCTGGCGCTGGCTGGGAGCTCCATCCTGGATGAATGCGGTCCTCGCAGGGCTGCTGGGTGGATTCGCGATCTATATCAAGTTCTCCGCCGCTTTTTTTGTGATCGGTGCCGCACTTGGGCTGGGTCTCTCACAATACTCATGGCGGGACCTTTTCCGCAATGGACAGGTCTGGCTCATGTCCATTCTGGGCGCTCTCCCGGGAACGATCTACCTCATCAACGGCGTCTTCATCGAAGGCGGACTCGGCGACCAGTTCCGCGGGCGATTTGTCCCTGCCTTGCTGCTGAACCCCTACAATTATTTGCAATGGAGTGTAAAAGTGGACCTGGCGGCAGGCGGTTTTTTTATCATGCTGGGCCTGTTGGGCTTTTTCCTGACGACAGACAGGCGCCTGCGCCGTTTTATGTTCGGCCTGTGGGGCGCGTACCTGCTGTATAGTCTCTTTTTCAACTATCACGTGGCAACGCATGATTATTATCATTTACCGTTCATCCCGATTGTGGCCTTGTCGCTGGGCCCGCTCGGAGGCTGGTTGTTGGCCCGTGTGGCGGAGACCGCTGTCCCGGGCGTTCAGCGAAGCGTCGTGTACCTCATCCTGGCCGCCGGCATGTTCATGGTCCTTTGGAATGTCCGCAATCAAATGAAGGTTATGGATTACCGCTCCGAAGCCGCCATGTGGACGGAGATCGGGGAATTGATGGAGGAAAAATCGGTCATCGCCCTGGTGCAGGACTACGGCTCGCGCCTGGAATACTGGGGCTGGATGACGGTCCCCACCTGGCCGCATACGGGTGACCCGCTCTATGCCCGGATCCGGGACAATGAGGCCCGCTTCGAGGAACTGTTCGTGGATTATGCTTCACGCAAGGATTATTTTCTCGTGACCGACCTGGACGAGCTCGAACAGCAGGAGCAGCTTAAAGACCGCCTGAAGGGATACCCGGTCTACATGCAGGGGAACGGTTTTATGATCTTCAATATGAGAGAGTCGAACTAAGGGACGGATCGCCGAATGAAAGTGACCGACCTTTCCGTGATCGTGCCGGCCTATAATGAAGAGACATTGATCCGGGCGACTCTTGATGGCTTGTATTCCTTCTTATCCGCACGTTCCGATGCTTTTGAGATCGTTGTGGTGGACGATGGCAGCCAGGACCGCACCGTCGCAGCTGTGAAGGACTGGCAGAAGTCCAGCGACGTTCCCCTGAAGCTGCTGGTCAATGAGAGCAACCGCGGCAAGGGATTTTCTGTGCGGCGCGGCATGCTGGAGAGCTGCGGACGGTTCGTGATGTTTATGGACGCCGACCTGCCGTACGAGCTGGATGCCATTGATGATTTTTTGAGAGCCCTGAGGAGCGGCCATGACCTGGCGTTTGGCTCACGAGTCCTGCCGGGGTCTGAAGTCCGCGGTGTCTCTGCCATTCGCTATCTGGCGGGACAGGTGTTCTCCTGGCTGGAACAGTCGATTCTCTCCACCGGGCTGGCGGACACGCAGTGCGGATTTAAGGCGTTTACCTCTACGGCTGCAAAGGAAATCTTTCGGCGGCTGACCATCGATGGCTTTGGCTTCGATGTGGAGATGGTCTTCGTGGCGCGTAAACTGAAGTACAGTATCCAGCCTGTGGCCGTTCAGATGATTGACCGCCACCGCACCAGCCGGGTCCGCCTGCTGGAGGATTCGGTCAAGATGTTCGTGAATCTGTTTACCATCCGCTGGCTGGACTGGCGGGGTAAATACAAGTAGAGAGGCTGCAGTGTCATTTGACTATCATTCCGTTGCCGGAGATTACCAGTACCGGGCCCTGCACTCCGGCCATCGCATGCAGCGCTTCTGGCACAGGGGCAAGCTGACCATGATCGACCGGTTGGTGAAGAATCATCTGCGGGCCGGCTCCACTCTTCTGGAGATCGGCTGCGGGGCCGGAAACCTCCTGCTCCAGGCGACTGTAAAAGGGAGCTACCCGGTGGCACTGGACCTGTCGATGCAGGCACTGACTTTCGTTCGCTCCCGCCTGGAGGAAGCCTGCTCAACCCCGGTCGCGCCGCGCGGTTATGCGTGTATTCAATCGATCGGTGAACTGCTGCCATTTCCGGATGCCAGCTTCGACTGTATCCTCCTGTCAGAGGTGATCGAGCATCTTCCCGATCCACAGGTCTCAATTCGGGAGGCAGCGCGTGTTCTCCGCCGCGGCGGCCGCCTGCTGGTCACCACCCCAAACTACCGCAGCTTCTGGCCGATCATGGAATGGGCTGTAGACCGTCTGAATATGGCGCCCAGGATGGCGGGCGAACAGCATATCAGCCGCTATCATCCCGCCTCCCTGCGCCGTCTGCTGGCGGATTGTGGATTGGGCCTCGAATACTTCGGAACGATTTATAATCTCAGCCCGTTCATTTCTTTGCTTTCCCCGCTCGCAGCGGAAAGAACGGTAGTGCGTGAGATCGAACATCCCTCCCTGCTGGGCATGATCCTGGTGGCGGTGGCTGTAAAAAACTGATTTTCAAATTTAATGAACCGGAGTGCATATTCATCGTGGCTGTGGGAGCAGGACAAATAAAGGAAAAACTCTTCGATCGGGAAGTACTCAACCCTGTTCTATATCTGGGCGTATTTACCGCGCTTGTTGCAGTCGGGTTGTTCGGTTATCTCGGAACATTCTCGCGCTATGGTGGTGACGATTACTGTCTTTCCGCTTTTTATTTTCAGGACGTGGACTTCATCAGCCGCATGGTCCAGCGTTACCTGGGTGCTTCGAGCCGCTATACCAATATTCTCTTCATCGGGCTGGCCGATAGCCTCTTTGGCTGGTATAACGTGGCCGTCCTCCCGCCGCTGATGCTGGGTCTGTTTGTCTGGGGAGCCTATTTGTTCCTGGAGGAAGTGGTACGCCTGGCTTCCCTGGGGTGGAATCGCCTGATCATCTTGTTTTTAGCAGCTCTGGCGGTTTACCTTTCAGTGCTGCAGGCTCCCAATCTCTATGAGACACTCTACTGGCGGGCCGGCATGACTTCTCATTTTGCCCCGCTGGTGTTCCTGACCTTTCTGGGCGCGTTCCTGCTGAAGGAGATCCGCCTGGCCGGGGAGCGGAAACCTTCCATTTGGAGCTTCGGACTGGGCTTTTTCGGGGCGCTGGTGATCGGTGGCTTTTCCGAGCCGCCAGTGGCCGTATTGATCGTCATCCTTGGTTTATCGATACTTGCGGTCTGGCTGTGGGGAAATCCGGCTTTGCGGCATGCGCGTCTTTCGATCCTCGTCGGGACCCTGGCAGGTGCCCTGCTCTCCCTGGCACTTCTGGCGCTGGCGCCTGCCAATTCGATCCGCCTGGAAACGCCCCCACCTGGCCTGGTGGAATTGTTGATCAAATCGTTCCAGTATCCGATGGAATTCATCGTCGATGTTTTCAGGTCGCGCCCCACGCCGGCGCTGGTCAATTTTCTACTGCCACTTGTCCTTTTTTATGCATACTACTCCCGCCAGACCCGGTCGTTTTCCGGTGTATCCGGGAAACAGACTGCACTTCTGCTTTTCGCCGCAGCCGTTCTCACCTATCTTTTGATCGCCGCCAGCTTTGCACCCAGTGTGTACGGACAGTCGTTCCCGGTACCCCGCGCCCGCTTTGCCGGCCAGGTGATCTTAACCTGTGGTTTAATGGTAAGTGGTGCTTTAATTGGACTGCTGATTGCGAAGAGCACAGTTTCGCCAACGGTTTCAACCATCCTTCGTCCTCTGGCAGTCATTGTTCTTCTGCTATTGACCCTCTTCCCCCTGCGGACCGCCTCCCGGCTGGCAGCGGAGGTCCCTGTTTACCAGCAGCGTGCCCAGGCCTGGGACGGGCGCGATGCGGACATCCGGGCCCTCCAGGCGGAAGGGGCGCGCGATCTGACGGTCCCATTCTTATCCTCGGAGATCATCCAGGATCTTGGGGACCGCAGCGGGTTCAGGCTGAATCGCTGTGCATCCATCCTGTATGGAGTCGACTCCATTGTTGCCCGTCCAGTGAAAAAGTAATCGAGATCATGCCCAACATATCCAATCCCATCCTTGTTACAGGCACACACCGCAGTGGAACCACCTGGTTCGGCAAAATGCTGGCGGCCGATGCATCGACGGCTTATATCAGCGAGCCGTTGAATGTTTTGCATCGTCCCGGCGTACTGCGGGCGAAGGTCGAACACTGGTATCAGTATGTTTGTGAGGACAACGAAGCCGAATTTCTGCCTGCATTCCAGGATCTGCTCGAATTCAATTACCACCTGTGGGATGAGATCCGCTCGATCCGCTCCCGCCGCGATTTCCTGCGAATGGGACGCGACTTTGCCATCTTTTACAATGGCCTGATGCGCGGCCAGCGCGTGCTGATGAAGGATCCATTCGCGGTCTTTTCCATGGACTGGTTCGCCAAGCGCCTGAACTGCAAAGTGGTGATCGCCGTGCGTCACCCGGCGGCATTCGTCAGCAGCCTCAAGCGTCTGAACTGGCCGTTCGATCTCCGGGACCTGCTCGACCAGCCCCTGCTGATGCGCGACCACCTCGAGCCCTACCGCGGGCAGATCGAAGCGGCGTTGAAAGGTGACCTGATCGAGCAATGGGCGCTCTTGTGGAATTTGATCTATCGCTCGGTTCACGCCTCCGTCGAGCGCAATCCGGGCTTCATTGCTGTCCGCCACGAGGACCTGTCCCTCGACCCCGTCAACCGCTACCAGGAGTTGTACCGGAAGCTGGACCTGGAGTTCACCCCGCGCGTCCAAAAGATCATCCTGCGCTCCAGCAGCTCCGATAATCCCGTTGAGCCGCCGCGCAAGAGCATTTATTCCGTAAAGGTCGACAGCCGCGCCACCATGACCAACTGGAAGAAACGCCTGACCGGAGAGGAAATCCAGCGCATCCGCGAATTGACCGCCGATGTAGCTCCGCTCTTTTATTCGGATGCGGAATGGTAAGCAGGCAGCCATCAACCTTTTTTCAGGAGAACCAAAACGAATGAGCAATAACCAGACAAGCCCAATTCAGCGTGACCTCAATCACGATGATCTGATCGTCATTGCTGGAGCTGGAGGATTTATCGGAGGTTCGCTGGTGCGGTACTTCCATGACCTGGGTTACACCCGCATCCGCGCCGTGGACAAGAAGCCGTTGAGCAACTGGTACCAGCGCATCCCTGGCGTCGAAAACCTGCGCCTCGACCTCAGCCACAGCGGTGCCTGCGAGCGCGCCGTGGAGAACGCAGTCGAGGTCTATAACCTGGCGGCCGACATGGGCGGCATGGGTTTCATCGAGCGCTTCCGCGTCGAATGCATGCGCTCGTCCCTGATCAACACTCACATGCTCGAAGCCGCCTACCAGGCCGGGGTAAACCGCTATTTCTTCGCTTCCTCGGCCTGCGTGTACAACACGACGCTCCAGCAGGATCCGAATGTGCGGGCGCTCAAGGAATCGGATGCCTATCCCGCCATGGCTGAGCGCGGCTACGGCTGGGAGAAACTGTTTGCCGAGATGCTCTGCCAGGAGTACTGGGCCGAAAGAGGCATGAAGACCTTCACCGCCCGCTTCCATAACGTCTATGGCCCGAACGGCACCTGGGACGGCGGGCGGGAGAAGGCCCCGGCTGCCATCTGCCGCAAGGTCATCCAGGCCAAGGACAGCGGTACGAATGAGATCATGATCTGGGGCGATGGCACCCAGACCCGCAGCTTCACGTACATCGAGGATTGCGTACTGGGCATCGACATGATCGTCCACTCTGAAGATCTGATCGCCACACCGATCAACCTTGGGTCCAGTGAATTGATCTCGGTCGATGAGTTGGTCTCGATCGCGGAGCAGATCGGGAATGTCAAACTTACCCGCAAGTACGATATCAATGCCCCGCGCGGCGTGGCGGGCCGTAACAGTGACAATACCTTT
>DASUOS010000062.1:0-5123 GCA_036276515.1 Anaerolineales bacterium
TCGTTCCACTGCAGGATATCTTGAAGGCTTGTTTGCCAACGGGATGCAGGCATGTTGTTTATTCAACCTCGATTTGTTTGGCACGTAGTTTCGGGAAGGTGATCGTCAGGAACCCTTCCTTGTATTCAGCAGAAGCTGCCTCCAGGTCCACGCCCGAAGGCAGGCCGACCGTGATCTCGAATCGACCGAATCGGATCTCCATCTGGTGGTAGGCGCGCCGCTCATTTTGACTTTGACGGTTGCCACGGATAATGAGGATCTGTTCTTCCACGGCTACTTCGAAATCTTCCTCTTGCATCCCGGCGACTTCCACTTTAACGATCAGACTGGACTCGTTCTCATATACATCCGTAGGCGGCGTCCAAATGCTCGAATGGACCTGCCAGCTGGACATGTACACATCTCTGCGAGTCTCCACAATGTTCGAAACTTGTTTCCGAATAATGGTAGGCATGGAACCTTGCTCCTTACACAATCCTCCCCAAACAATAAACCGGGGGAGGAAATGCTCATTAATTTCACCGCCGGGCGGGCGAGTTTCCATTATGATCTATCGACACAACCTGCCCGATACGCATAAGTCTCATAAATTATACTTCCAATATGTCTGCCCTGCAGGACCAGTCGATGCCGTTTTTCTATCGGTCGACCGAAATTACGATAGGACGAATCGTTATAATAAGCCAATACCATGAAAAAAACGATTTTAATCATGATAGCAGGTCTGGTAGTACTCGTTTTGATCTATTCTCTGGTCGCTTTCCGGGGCAGATTTCCTCGGCCACAGCGATTATCGTCGATGCCAGGAGTCGTAGACGAGTCCATGGACGCCCTGCTCCGGTCGCTGGAAGATGAGCTGAAAACCCACCGGCCGGATATCATTCCATTTCTCCAGCCAGGGATCAGCGACGAGCAGCTCCGCCAGGCAGAAACCAGACTCGGACGCCCTATCCACCCGGAAATGCAGGCCTTGTACCGCTGGCATAACGGTCTGGCAAATGATCTGGAGCTGTTTCCCGGCCACGGGTTTTGGTCTCTGGAGCGGGCCATCCGAACCAACCGCGAGCTCAACGAGCAATACCGGGAAAAAGGCTTCGGCCTGCTGATGGCGCATGAGGAACACTGGTTGATCCTCTTTCCCGACAGCGCCGGGGACGGCTACTACTATGATCCCGAACAGACCTACGAAACCGGTGGCGTTTTCTACAATTTTCGGGAAGCCGGATCCTATCGGAATTTTCCTTCCGTAAAGAATCTTCTCAAAGCGATTGTGGAATGTTACCAGCAGGGGGCGTATCTTCCGAATGGGGAGACTGATTTTGAAATCGAGGACCAGGTCTTAAACAAGTATGGTATTGCCAATGAAGGGCAGTAACATCCGAAAGGAAGTCTTTCATGAACCATTCGAACCCATTCAAATCTGTTTTTGAGCTGCGCGTCGCCCTCACCAGCCAGGATTTTGAGCGTACAGTGAAATTTTATTGTGAAGGTCTCGGAATCGAGCCTGCCGCCATCTGGAACAACGATGGGGGCCAGGCTATGATGCTCGAAATGGGCAAAGCCACTCTTGAATTGTTCGACGAACGGCAGGCTGAGGTGATTGACAATCTCGAAGCAGGGAAACGAGTTAGCGGCCAGATCCGGTTTGCCCTGCAGGTTCCTGACCTGCAGGCGGCCCTGGAGCGACTGCTCGCTCATGGAGCCACCCTGGTCCACCCGCCGGTGAAAACACCGTGGGGTGATTACAACGTCCGTCTCCAGGACCCGGACGGGATACAGCTCACGCTGTTCCAGGCAGCCAGCAGCGGATAAAAAGGAAAGCGGCTCTCGCAAGCCGTCCTCCTTTTTATCCCTTCAACATCTCGTCGTGCGTCTCTTCTTCCTCTTCCGGTTTTGCCAGCGGCGGCATTTCGAGGATGGAGTTCAGACCGAAGTGTTGTAAAAATTCAGGTGTAGTGGAATACAAGATCGGGCGGCCGGGGCCATCGGCGCGGCCAGATTCGAGGATCAGGCCCTTGTTCAGCAGGCTCTTCATCATGCTGTCGCTGTTCACACCCCGGATCGAATCGATCTGAGGGCGTGTGACCGGCTGCTGGTAGGCGATGATCGCCAGGGTCTCCAGGGCAGCCCGGCTGAGATGAGAGGTGGATTCAAGGCCGAGGAAGCGCTCGACCAGCTCCGCCAGCTCCGGCGCGGTCGTCAGCTGGACGCGCCCTGCGTGCCGCTGCAAACGCAATCCGCGGCCGGCGAGGGAGGCACCCAGTTCGTTGAGGCCGCGCTCGACGACCGAGATGGCCACGTCCAGGGCAGCCGCCAATTGGGCAGGCGTCACAGGCTCGGCGGCGACGAACAACATCGCCTCCACTTGTACGGATAGTGGCAATTCGATTTCGATATGCTGCTCTGAGGAAGGTAGTAAGTCGCCCATGCTATAATTGCTCCGCCAACAAACCAAGTTTATGAATTCTGGATGAGAAATGAGACAACCAAGATACGCGTTTCCACTATTTTTACTACTACTCGTGCTACCCGCGCTTGCCTGTAACATCAACGTAGGAGGACCCGATTATTCCAGCCTGCCGCCCGTCCCGATCTCGACCGAATATGCACAAAGCATACAGGATGAGGTCCAGCGAGCGTTCGAGGAAGGCGCCCAGACCGGCGAGATCACCCTGAACCTGACCGAGCAGCAGATCACTTCCTATCTGGCATCACGGTTGCAGAGTGACCCCAGCCTGCAGCAGGACAACCAGCCGCTGATCACCGAGCCTCAGGTTTACCTTCGGGACGGCCAGATGCAGATCTACGGCAAATCCAAGCGAGGCATGTTCAACGCCAATATCGGCATTATCGTCAGCGTCGGCGTGGACGCAGAAGGCCAGCCGGATATCGAGATCGTTTCTGCCGACTTTGGCCCTCTGCCTGCACCGGAGGGTCTAAAAGACACCATTGAGGCCATGGTCCGGGAGGCCTACACCGGTTCACTCGGGCCCGTCGCGACAGGATTGAGAATCGAGACCATCACCATCGCCAATGGGATCATGACCGTCAGCGGTCGTATCCGATAGCGGACGGATTATACAATACTTCACGCGCTAAGCAGAGGTCGCAGACCACAGACAAGGCGCTCTACCGTACGATATGCACCGCATCACACCCATTCGGCTCCTGCTCCCTGTTTTCGTGACGCTCCTCCTGCTGACCGGCTGCCGCTCGCCGCAGGTCACAGAGGAAGATATCACCATCAGCATTACTGCTGATGGTGATTCGCGCAATGTAAAGGTGGCCGCGGGAAGCACTGTGACCCAGGCCTTGCAGTCGGCCGGGCTGGCGTTTTCCGAACAGGACCGCATCGATCCGCCTCCCTATGCAGTTTTGAACACCGGGGATTCCGTCCGGGTCGTACGCGTTGAGGAGGAGTTTGAGACTGAGGAGCAGATCATTCCGTTCGAGAGACAGGTTGTCCGCAACGAGTCCCTGCCCGAAGGAGAAACGAGGCTGGTCCAGGCGGGTGTCAACGGCCTGCAGGAACTGACCTACCGCCGTGTCCTCGAGGATGGTGTGGAGATCAGCCGGGCCGTAGTCAAGACCGTGATCCTGCAGGAGAGTCTGGCGGAGATCATGATGGTTGGCGCCCAGACGTCTTTCGCGCCCCTGCCTATCCCCGGCAGGCTGGCTTATCTTGCCGGCGGCAACGCCTGGATCATCGATACATCCACTGCCAACCGCATGGCCCTGGTGACAACCGGCGACCTGGACGGGCGCATCTTTAAGCTCTCACCCAACGGGATGTATTTGATCTTCACCCGAAAATCAACCAAGCCGGCCGGCCAGGAGATCAACACGCTGTGGGCGGTCCGCACGGATGGAGGCAATCCGTTCAGTACCGGGCTGACTAACATTGTCCATTTTGCCGATTGGATCCCGGGTACGAATTCGATCGCGTATTCAACGGTCGAGCCGCGTTCGACCGCGCCGGGCTGGCAGGCGAATAACGATCTTTCCCGCTATAGTATCAGCACCGGTGAAAAGCGGAAGATCCTGGATGCCAGCAACGGCGGTGTCTACGGCTGGTGGGGCATGACCTTTGCATTTTCAACCGATGGGCGTCTGGCATATGCGCAACCGGACGGCATCGGCCTCGTTGATATCGATGGGAAATATCTCAAGCCCCTGTTGAATATCACGCCGCTCAATACTCACAGCGATTGGGCCTGGCTTCCGTCCATTACCTGGGGTGCGGATGGCGAGAGCTTGTATTTCACATCGCACGCCCCGCCTCCAAGTCTCGTGAGCGCAGAAGACTCGCCCTTTTTTGACATCCAGGTGACATCGTTTGAAAACAATTCAGCGGTCCGGCTCGTCGAAAAGACGGGGATGTTCGCCTACCCGTCTGTTTCAGCAATGCAATCGAATGCCCGGGAGCGGCAGTACCAGGTTGCCTATCTGCAGGCGATCTTTCCCGAACAGAGTGAGACCAGCCGCTACCGCGTGGTCGTGATGGACCGGGATGGGTCGAACCGGCGTACAATCTTCCCCTCAGAAGATGCCCCAGGCCTGGAGCCACAAACTCCCATCTGGGCACCGGAACCGATTGAAGGTCAGTCGGGTGATTTTATTGCCGTGATCTATCAGGGAAATCTCTGGCTTCTGGATAGCGGCAGCGCAGAACCGTTTCAAGTGACCGGCGATGGCCTGGTGACACGGATCGATTGGAAATAACAACTCGCGCTGAACCGGGTGCACGGCACTCTGACAGGGCGCAGATTCAGAGAGGAAACTAAACAATGCGAATTTTGATCACGGGAGCGGCCGGGTTTCTCGGTTCCCATCTATGCGACCGCCTTCTTTCCGAAGAACATGAAGTCATTGGGCTGGATAATTTCGTGACGGGAAACCTCCAGAATATCGCTCACCTGATGGGGAACGAGAATTTTTCATTCCACAAACACGATGTATCCAATTACATCTTTGTACGCGGTAAGGTGGATGCGATCCTGCACTTCGCTTCGCCGGCCAGCCCCAACCCGCTTTCCCCGTCCGGATACTTCAACCTGCCCATCCAGACCATGAAAGCCGGCGCCCTGGGTACACATAACTGCCTGGGGGTGGCACGCGACAAC
>DASUOS010000063.1:0-3705 GCA_036276515.1 Anaerolineales bacterium
GGGTCTGCCCGCCGGATTTAATGCCCACACTTGAGCGTGCGATCGCGGCCGTAGCCGGTACGCCCCCAAAGAAGGGGATGATCATGTTGCCAACCCCCTGGGCGATCAATTCCTGGTTGGCCTGCAAACGGACCCCGGTCATGTTGGAACCGACGGCTCCACACAACAGGGACTCCACGGCTCCCAGCGCGGTGATGGTGAGAACGGGCGCAATGAAATCGGGCAGGTTCGACCAGGGGATATTGGCCAGGCTCAGGCGCTCGTCGAGCAGCAGGGTTTGAGGAATGGATCCGATCATCGGCGCAGGTCCGGCCAGGAGCCAGTTCAAGAGCGTGGCGAGGATGATCCCCAGCAGGGAGGCAGGGAAACGAGCCGTCCATTTCCGGGGCATGAAGACCATGGCGCCGATGACCACAAGGCCCAGAAGGACGGTCTGGAAATCAGGCGTGAATCCGCCGTTGAAATACCCCAGCAGTTTTTGGGCGGCCGTTTCGGTGGCGGGCGTTTGAATCCCCAGCAGGTTGTCGATCTGGCCGATGAAAATGATCAGGGCGATGCCCGACGTAAATCCGCTGATGACCGCCGACGGGATAAAGGCAATGAAGCGGCCCAGGCGCAGCAATCCAATGATCAGCAGGGCCGCACCCGAGAGCAGGCCCGCCACCCAGATCCCCTCCAGCCCATAACGTGAGACCAGCACGATCAGCACAGCCGACATGGCGCCGGTCGGCCCGCTGATCTGGAAGGGTGCGCCGGAGAGGGCTCCCATAATGAATCCCGCAAGGATGGCCGTGACCAGTCCCGCCGCGGCCGAGGCGCCTGAAGCGACCCCGAACGCCAGCGCCAGCGGCAGCGCCACTGCGGCGACCGTGAGACCGGCCAGCAGGTCCTGCTGGAATTTGGCAAGTGAATACCCGGTGAACTCGTCCCGGTAGAGACGAGCGAGGCTTCGACGTGGCATATGCAATTCTCCAAAGCAAAAAGATTCGCAAAGGCCTGCGTGCTCCCCCACGGCGTCCTTTGCGTGAACGGGCGCTATTTTATCACAACAGGGGAAATGTTAATGGGTCATTCGAATTGCAAATGGATCACTCGCACGACTCGAATAAATATTTCACATCATGCTCGATTTGATATTTTGTGAGGAAATCCAGATATTCATCCTTAAATGTTTGCTGGGCGTGGTGCTGTTCCTGGTTCAGGATGTAGTTGTACACGTACGCAATCTGTGAATGGCTGTATGAAAATGCTCCATACCCCTCCTGCCAGGAAAACCTGCCTCTGACCCACCGATGATCGTTGACAAAATTGCTGGAATTGTTTTTGAAATCCCGCACCAGATCCGAAAGCGCCATGGAGGGCTTCAATCCCAGAAATACATGGACATGATCTTCCACACCGTTGACAATGATCGGCTTGTGACCCTTGTTCTTAATGATCCCCGACATATACTTGAACACTTCATCCCGCCAGGACTTGTGGAGGAGATTCTGGCGGCCCCGCACCGCAAAAACAACCTGAATGTAGATCTGGGAATATGTGCCTGCCATAGACTACCTGCTGCGATGAAATTATGTCATCCCTTCGGGATTGAACAAAATGTGTCCTACATTTCTCGAATCGTATCACCCCTTCGGGGTTGCTGGCTTTACATTTTCGAAGGGTGATTTGTTTCGGTTATCCGTCCTATATGCGAAGAAAATCCCGAAGGGATGAAACATAAATAGAATCAAAGCGATATTTCCATCGAACCCCGAAGGGGTGGCATAGCATTGGAACTTGTTTATTGCCCGTATAAATTTTGAAAAGAAGAGTACCCCGTTATCCAGCCAGTTTCTTCAATTCATCCTCCCCGATGACCTTCACGCCGAGGGATTTGGCTTTTTCGTACTTCGAGCCGGGATCTTCGCCGAGCACCAGATAACTGGTCTTCTTGCTGACGGTATCCGTGACCTTGCCGCCGTGCGATTCGATGAATTCCTTCACCCCATCCCGGGTGAGCGTGGGAAGCGTGCCGGTGACGACGAAGGTCATCCCGCCGAAGGCATCGGACGCCCGGCTTTTGGCGACGGATGCCTCCCCGCCTTGCGGCCAGACCCCGGCCGCTTTCAGCTTCTTCACCACCGCTTTATTGACAGGACGCGAGAACCATTCGGCCAGCGACTCGGCCACGCTGGGACCGATGCCATCGATCTCCTCCAGTTGTTCGGCACGGGCCTTCGACAGCGCATCCAGGTCCGTGAAGCGCCGCGCCAGGTCCCCGGCGCTGACCTCGCCCACGCCGCGGATCCCGAGCGCCGTGATCAGCCGGGCCAGGGGCCGCTCTTTGGAGGCCTCGATCGAAGCCAGCAGGTTATCGGCGATCTTGCCCGGCGGCTCCTTCTCGGTCTTGCGCTCCTTCTTCGTGACGGCCTCCAGGATATCGGCCCGCTTCAGGCGGTAGATATCCGCCACATCCCTTACCTTGCCGGTCTCGATCAGTTTCTGGACGATGCGTACCCCCATGCCGACGATATCCATCGCGCCGCGCGAGACGAAGTGCTCCACGTTACGCACCAGCTGGGCCGGGCAGGCGGCATTGACGCAGTACCAGGCCACCTCTTCTCCGAACCGTTCCGCAGGCTGCCCGCAGGCCGGACAGGTCTGCGGCGGCTTGTACGTTTTCTCCTTACCGGTCCGGGCGTCGAGGACCGGGCCGATCACGTACGGGATGACCTCCCCGGCCCGCTTCACCAGCACCCGGTCGCCGATCCGGATGTCCTTCTCGGCGATGTAATCGAAGTTATGCAGGGTAGCGCGCTCGACCACCACGCCGCCGATCTCCACCGCCTCCAGCACCGCGTTGGGGATCAGGACCCCGGTGCGCCCCACGTTGATCTTGATATCCAGCAGTTTCGTCGTCACTTCGCGGGCCGGGAACTTGAAGGCGATCGCCCCGCGCGGGTCCTTGCCGACAAAGCCCAGGTCGGCGGCCAGGGTCAGATCGTCGATCTTGATCACCATGCCGTCTGCTTCGTAGTCGAGCTCATCACGGCGCTTGTCCCAGGCCTCGGTATAGCCGATGGCGTCTTCGATGTCATTGAAACGGCGGGCGATGTCGGTGACCGGGAAGCCGAGCGCCTTGAGGTATTCGAGAACCTCCCATTGGGAGGTGGGAACCTTGCCGCCTTCGGAATGGATAATTTGATAGACCAGCAGGGTCAGCGGGCGGGAGGCCGTCAGCGCCGGATCGAGCTGGCGCAGCGACCCGGCTGCCGTGTTGCGCGGGTTGAGATAGGTCCTCTGCCCTGCTTCCTCGAGGCGCCGGTTCAGCTCTTCGAATTCCTTGATGGGCATGAACGCTTCGCCGCGCACCACAAGGTAGGAGGGCGGTTTGGCTCCCGTATCGTCGACCGGGATGCGCAGCGGGATGGTCCTGATCGTCCGCAGGTTGGCGGTGATATCCTCGCCGATCTCCCCGTTGCCGCGCGTCGCGCCCTGCACGAAGACGCCGTCCCGGTAGTGCAGGACGATCGACAGGCCGTCAATCTTTGGCTCGACCACGAACTTCGCCCGCTCCACCCGGTCGTCGATCCGCTTGACGCGCTCGAGCCAGCCGCGTGCGTCATCGGCGCCAAAGGCATTGCTCAGCGAGAGGATCGGCGCGGCATGCCGGACCTTCTCGAACCGGTCCGCAGGCGTGGACCCGGCGCGCAGGGTGGGCGA
>DASUOS010000064.1:0-10404 GCA_036276515.1 Anaerolineales bacterium
CCAGCCAGGTGCGGCAGTGGATGGACAGTGAGAGTCGCCGGGCCTGAATAGTGCTGATCATAAAACATAAAGACTGCCGCCTCTGACGCAGTCTTTATGTTTTATGCTGAACGGAGCCGATATAGAATGGTCTCATGGAAAAGTCAGTAGCAATTATTGGGGGCGGACCCGCCGGATTGATGGCTGCAGAGGTCATCAGCGCCCGGGGTGTAAAGGTGGACGTATACGATTCCATGCCCTCGCTGGGACGCAAGTTCCTGATGGCCGGCAAGAGCGGTCTCAACCTGACCCACTCGGAACCGTTCGAGCAATTCGTCTCCCGTTATGGAAAACGGCGGGCTCAGATCGAGCCAATGCTCCGCAGGTTTGGGCCGGAGGAGCTGCGTGACTGGGCCCATGAGCTGGGCATCGAAACCTATGTCGGGACGTCGAGGCGCGTCTTCCCGGTCGGGATGAAGGCCAGCCCGTTATTGAGAGCCTGGCTCCGGCGATTGGATGCTTCCAAAGTGGATGTTCATCTGCGTCATCGCTGGGATGGGCAGATCGCTGCAGGAGACGATGGTGTGACCCTTCAATTCAGTTCCCCCGCTGGAGATGTGACGGTCGACACCGGCGCGGTCGTCCTCGCCCTCGGCGGCGGGAGCTGGGCGCGGCTCGGCTCAGACGGCGCCTGGGTCCCGTGGCTGAGAAACGCCGGGGGGCAGGTCGAGCCGCTGCGTCCGTCCAACTCGGGGTTCGATGTGGCATGGAGTGAACACTTCCGCGAGAGGTTCCAGGGCCAGCCTGTTAAATCGGTTGTCCTTTCATTCGATTCCTTCCGCCAGCAGGGAGAATTCATTATTACCAAGGAGGGCGTGGAGGGAGGCCTGATCTACTCAGTCTCCGCGCTGCTGCGGGACGAAATCGAAGCCAGCGACCGGGCCGTCATGATGCTGGATCTCGCCCCCGACCGGTCCCACGAATGGATCGCCGAGAGATTATCCAGGCCGCGCGGCTCACGCTCGATGGCCAGCCATCTGGAGAAAACGCTGGGGATCAAGGGTGTGAAGGCCGGACTATTGCGCGAGTTCATCTCGAAGGAGGACTTTGGCAGCCTGCACGCGCTCGCTCACTTTATCAAAAACCTGCCGGTTACCCTTATTGCCACCCGCCCGCTCGACGAAGCGATCAGCAGTGCCGGCGGCGTGACGTTCGAGTCATTGGATGAGAATCTGATGCTCAAGTCTATGCCCGGAATCTTCTGCGCCGGGGAGATGCTCGATTGGGAGGCGCCGACCGGGGGCTACCTGCTCACCGCGTGCTTCGCCAGCGGGTACACGGCCGGGCACGGGGTGTTGAGCTGGCTTGAGGGGAACCCACACAGACACGGAGACTCCTGAAACAAGAAACTCCGTGCCTGCGTGGGTTATGGAAACATATAAAAAGATCTCACTCAGTTACAACTCAGCAGGCAATTCCAATTCTCGCCATCCCACTCCCAGGTATCGTCCAGGTCATTGTTGGTGGCGTCGAACCCGCCATGCAGGATGATCCGCTGGCGGACGGGGTCATACCCCAGAGAAGGCGAACCGCGTTCGGACGGAGAGCTCGCAGGTGTCAGCTCCCGCCAGCTGCCGCCGCTCAGGATCCAGGTATCGTTGCTGAGCGAAGAGAAAGTCGAGCGGGAGGTCGCTCCCCCAAAGAGGAACAGGGCATTGTCAGTCGTATCGTAGGTCATGCCGAAATGCGAGCGCGTGCCCGGCCCGGGGAAGTCGATCTCTTCCCAGGCGCCTTCTCTCCAGACCCAGAACTCGTCCGTGGCGCTGTTTGTGTAGCCCCCATATAACAGTGTCTGTTCATGGCTCGGGTCATGGACAAAGCCGAAGTGGCCGCGGCTTTCCGGTCCCTCCTCGCTGAGAAGTTTCCATTCCTCCCCGTTCCACGACCAGGTCTCGTTGACCGGCTGTTCATCCGGATCCAACCCGCTGAAGAGGATGGACTCGCCGCTGGCCGAGTCATACACCATTTTGACGTGGTCGCAGGCGGTGGGTGGGGGACCATCAATTTTCATCCATGTCGTCCCATCCCATTCCCAGGTTTCCTGGCTGCAGGCGCCCAGCTCGGCCGGCCGGCCGCCGTACAGCACCAGCACATTGCGCCCCTCATCGTAGGCCGCCGCGCCCAGGATACGTCCCGGCGGGCCGCCCTGGGTGACCCGTTCCCATTGTGTCCCATCCCAGCCCCAGATCGTCAGAGGCGATTCCTGGCTCGGATCTGTGACACAGTTGACCAGTAACATCTGCTGCCGCTGGGGATGATAGATCAAGTCAGCGCCCCAGCACGGCGGCGGATTTTCGACGATGGCGGTCGGTGCAACGGTTGGAATAGCCGTAGGGACGGCTGTTGGTGTGGCGGGAGCACATCCGATAACGATAAAGGCGCATACCACGATGAGAAGTTTTCTCATGCCGGTCTCTCCTCTGGGCTTGAATTTCCAACCCTTATAGCATACCTGTCAAGCGTTTTCACCCCTCTCCAGAAGCATCTCGCGTTGAGCGGAGTGACGAGCGACAGCGAGGACCCCTGTCGAAGCGCACGCCGTTGAGTATTCTCTGTTCGTACAAGCCATCTCAAAAAGGCCATGGCACTTCCCCGAAAGGCGCCAGGGCGGTGCTTCGTCACTCACTTGTTCAGGCTTGCAATGACAGAATCTATTGTGGGACCATCCACGCCAGCACGTTCTGGATCATCCTGTCCCAATAGGCCCAGTTGTGCTCGCCGGGTCCCTCTTCATAGGTCAGATCGAGCGGCAGCCTGCGGACTGCATCTCGGAAGCGGATGTTATCCGCATACAGAAAATCCCCCGTCCCGCAGCACTGGTACAGCCGCGGCTTCACCGGGGATTTTGCCGCCTTACGCGCCAGGATGAACAGGTCATGTTTGCTGCCCGGCGCCTTGCTCACATCCCCAAAGACGGTCCGCATCTCGGCCAGCCAGGCCTTGTCCTCGGGGTGGCCATGAGCCTTTACCACCTCACGAATGTCCACAGCGCCCGAAAGAGAGGCCGCCGCGGCAAAGCGCTCGGGATGGGTCAACGCCAGCTTGAACGCCCCGTACCCGCCCATCGACAGGCCGGCCACGAATGTATCTTCGCGTTTGGAAGAGAGCTTGAAGAGCTCGTGCACAACGGCCGGCACTTCCTCGCCAATGAACTGCCCGTATCGTCCCCCGTGTACCATATCGGTGTAAAAACTCAGGTGGACGGCCGGCATCACCACAGCCAGGTTCAGATCCTCCGCATAACGCTCGATCGACGTCCAGCGCTGCCAGGCGGTGTGGTCGTCGGAGTGGCCGTGCAGCAGGTACAGAACCCGGACTTTCGGAGAACGTTTGCTCCGCATCTCCGCCAGCGTCCTCTGCGGGAGCAGGACGTGCATTGTAGTATCCAGGTTGAGAACTTCGGAATAGAACCTGACTTCGGTGAGGATCATGCGGTCTCCAGGGCGCTTATTTCATTGAACAGCCGTTCTCGCAGGCGATCGAAATGCTCCCGGGGCAGACCCCCAATGCCGGTCTGCAGCTGCAGGATCAGATCCTTGAGCAAAGTCTGGAACCTGTTCCTGTGCATCTCGAAGAAACTTTCCATCTGTTCTTCAGATACACTGCCTGCCTTTCGTTTGTTCCTCCTGCGAGTCAGCGAGTCTTTCATGTAGCCCACGGTGATGCTCGAAAGCCACCTGGCCACGGAGGCCAGCACACCTTTGCCCGACCGAAACGTTCCCTTGAACACACCCTGCACGAGCTTCATATTGGTCCCCTGTTTGGCTTTTTGAAGAGCAGGGGCATACTGCCCGGCTTTTACAGGGTCGAAGCCTTCATAGGCGAACAGCTCGTTGAGCAAATACCCCGAATAGTATGCATCGGTCGCCAGGTGTATGGCCTTACGCCATTCCAGAATGAACACGATCTCCTGCAGCAGCTCCCTGAAGATCCTTCGGGCGACGAACAGGCATCCCTCTGAAAAGGCGAACCGGGAGACATAGGACAGCGCAAGGAGCTGGTCGTTCGTCAGTGTTTTGCCGTGCTGCTTCGCCAGGTCCGAGACCATGTGCTTCCAGAGAAAGGCCGCGAGGCGCTCATCCAGAAAGGGGATCGGCACAAACAGCGCAGCACCGATCAGAAGCGAATGGTACATTACGGTGAACATTATGCGAGGCTTCCTACCACCTTCTCCACCTCATCCAAAATCTCCCCTCGTTCCACCAGCGCCTTCATCGTGTTGTGGTCGTTATACAGCGGCCGGTCCACATGCAGGTGCTCCACGTGCCTGCGGATGACCTCCCGGGCGCACTGCGTCCCCCTGCCGGGGTGGAACTCGCGGAAGTCGAGCGCCTGCGCTGCAGCCATGAATTCGATGCCCAGCACACCGTAGGCGTTATCCAGGATCTGGGCGTTCTTGAGGGCCGTGTTCAAGCCCATCGAGACGAAGTCCTCCTGGTCCGCCGCGGCCGGGATGGACTGGATGCTGGCCGGCGCCGAGAGGATCTTCTGCTCCACGATCAGGTGATCGGCCGTGTACTGGCTGAGCATCATCCCCGAGTAGAACCCCGGCTCATGGGCCAGGAAGTCCGGCAGTCCCTGCGAGAGGGCGGGGTTGGTCAGGCGGTTCATGCGCCGCTCCGAGAGCACGCAGACCATCGTGATCGCCGTGCCTGCCATGTCCATCGGCAGCGACACGGGCGTGCCCTGGAAGTTCGCTCCGGTCAGCATCAGATTGTCTTCGGGGATGAAGATCGGATTGTCGCCCACGCCGTTCAGCTCGATCTCGACCTGCGAGCGGGCATAGGCCACCGCATCCCGCGCCGCGCCGATCACCTGAGGGGTCGAGCGCATCGAATAAGCATCCTGGACCTTGGTCTTCATCTTCCCGGTCGTCAGGTCGGAACCGGCGATCATTTTCGAGATATTCTTCGCCGACGCGATCGCGCCGGAGAAACCGCGCAGCTCGTGCAGCTTGGTGTTGTACGGCTTGAGATTGCCGAGCAGTGCTTCGATCGTCATTGCCGCGGCGATCTCGGCCTGCCGGATAAATCGCTCCATATCATGGATGTGCAGGGCGGACATCGCCGTCAGCAGGTTGGAGCCGTTGATCGCTGCCAGCCCATCGCGCGCCTGCAGCCCCGGGACTGGGATCCCCGCCCGCTCCATCGCCACGTGACCCGGGAGCCGCTCGCCGCCTGCCCCGTTGCCGGAGTCGAAAAACGCTTCGCCTTCGCCCATCAGCAGCAGCGCGGCCTGGGCCATGGGAGCCAGGTCGCCGCTCGCGCCCACCGATCCCTTCTGGCAGACCACCGGTGTGACGCCTTTGTTCAGCATCTCGATCATCGTCAATGTGATCTCGGGCCGGCAGCCCGAATTGCCATGGGCATGGACGTTGATCCGCCCGGCCAGCGCCGCACGGACATACTCGATGGGCGCCGGCTCGCCGATGCCCGCCGCATGGTTGTAGATCAAATACTTCTGGAACTCCTTGACCTGCTCGTCATTGAGCATGGTCTCGGAAAACTCGCCGATGCCGGTGTTCGTGCCGTACATGACTTCTTTATTGGCAAGCTTCTCCTCCAGCATCGCCCGGCAGACCTTGATCCGCTCCAGGGCTTCGGGGGCGAGCTCCACTTTCTCATGGTTTCGTGCAATGGCAACGATCTTCTCGATCGTGAGGGACGAACCGTCGAGGGTGATGGGCATGGAAGGCTCCTAGGGAATAGACGTCCGAAGTCTTCGGAGGTCTGGCTATACACAGGTTATTTGAGTATATCCAATCTTCGGGCAAAGCGGCTAGTCCATCTTTCACAGGATTGGCGTGAAGATAAGCACATTCAAATGCGAGCCTTCGGATGTCTACTGAGCTTCCGAAGGCTGCTGTTTGTTCTAGCAGGCTGTCGTAGAGCCGGTTCAGCGTGTTCTTTTCACCGCGAAGCGCTCGAAGATCGCAAAGAAAACCCCTTAAACTTCGCGTGCTTAGCGTCTTCGCGGTTCAAATTGGCTTTTCCCACTTAAAAATGGCGCCACGGCGCCCCTCTCCGACAAGCGGCTAGGCCGTCCCGAACGTCAAACCCAGCTGCCGCAGCCAGGTGCGGTAGGCGATGGCGACCCGGTCGGATTTCAAGTGTAATTCCGCCTGCAGGTCGAGCGGCAGCAGCTCCGGGCGCTGGGACAGCACAATCGCCCGGTCCTCTTCGAAGATGGCGGTGATACGCCGGGTGTATTCCCGCTGAAGGACTTCCGGGTCCTTCCACATCGTGGATGAGATCAGGAACCAGACCGTGCTGTCCAGCTCGTCGTGCGGTGTGAGCGTGAGCATCAGGCCGTGTGTGGCGGACGGCGCATCCGGTCCCCACCAGCCGGCCGGGACATGCTTGGTCATATGCGCCGTGAACGGGCGGAAAGCTCGATAGATGTAGCTGACCTTTCCGCCGCCGGTCGTGCCGTACTGCGCAGGCTGGTAGATGTAGACCGGGTCAGACTCCACGCCATCCGGCCCGATGCGCGCTTCGAAATCTTCCATCTCCGGATGCGCCTGGTCACCCAGCACACCCTCATGCACGAACGGGAAATGAGCCGCATCCAGGAAGTTCTCGATCAACCGCGGGCCGTGGGCCGGCACGTGCGGAATGGGGTCACAGACCGCCCAGGTATAGCCGTCCTGCTCCCACTCCGGGAACGGCGGCACATCGTTGGCCGGCTCCCCCAGGCAGACCCATAACATCTCATACTTCTCCTGCACACGGTAGGTCTTGACCCGAGCTTTCGACGGCGGCGTCTGCTCCGGGTGGGCCGGGAAGTGGACACACCTGCCCTCGCGGTTATACGTCCAGCCATGGTACGGGCAGCGCAGATCCTCGCCAATGATTTTCCCGCCCGAGAGTTTTGAGCCGCGGTGGATGCACAGGTCCTGCCAGGCGAGATAGTGGTTTCCAGATTTCCACAGCACAATATCCTCGCCCAGCAGCCGGACGCTCAGGATGGGCTGCCCGTCCAGGCCACAGGTCCGGGCTACGGGATGCCAGTCGTTGATGAGTATGGGGTCGTTGATCATGTCTCTCCTCAGACTTTGGAAGTCTTAGTCCTCCAGAGAATTCAAATACTCTCGTACTTCCTCAGGCAGATAACGAGTCTGGATGAACTGTTTTACCAGCTGTTGATATTCTGCTGACGAACCGAAATGCTCTTGTATGAAATGAGGATCTACCAGCGTGCCATTGCGTTGCCCAAGCCATTCGAGATAATTTGAGTATATCCAATCCTCCGGCGCGGTGACCAGCCTATCCTTTACGGGATTGGCATGGATGTAGAGACATAAATTATGCAAATACGAGTCTGTCTGGACCGGCTTTGCCTGGAACTGCCCCTGAAATAAAGAACCAACACGCGAGAATCTCAAGTTGATGGCTTTGGTGTAGGAAATGAGAAACTTTTGCATGGCCAATGAAATCTGCTTTGAGACTTCGGAAGTCTTAAAGGATTCCGAAGTCGTCTGTTTCACCCTCACCAAGATATGATAATGCGTGGGCATCAGGCAATAGGCGAGGACATTCATGGATGGAACCACGTACTTTCTCAATCGCTGCAGAAAGAAAAGATAATTCTGCGGCTCAAAAAAGATACACACTGGCGGTTGTTTCCGCGATTGTAGAAATGATAATACGTACCCGGGATAAAAGGAATTTCTCTACGTGGCATACTATGCTCCAGGCGGGCTTCGGAGGTCGTCTTGGAAATTCTAATCCTGTTCGAAATCATCACCCCCTACACCTCTGTAAGCATGATGTTCATTCATCGCCCAGGAACCCGTACAGTATAATGATTCTCCATGTCCACCCCCCGCTCCAACCCGGAATGGCTGCAACACTTGCAGGCCGGCGGCTCCCTTCAGGAGGCCGCCATTGCCGACCTGCGTGACCTGTTGCTGCGTGCCGCCCTGTATTTCTTCAGCCGCAACACCAGTGACTTCCAGGGATTGGGCCGGGAGGAGATCACCCAGCGGGCCGAGGACTGCGCCCAGGAGGCTCTAATTGCCGTGCTGGACCGCCTTCCGGAGTTCCGGGGCGAAAGCCAGTTCAGCACCTGGGCATATAAATTTGCCATCAACAAAGCCTTGACGACCGCCCGCCGGGAGCGCTGGAAGGGGGCATCGCTCGACGAGCTGGCCTCTTCGGCGGAAGGCGACTTCCAGGAATGGCGCATCCAGGACAAGGCAGAAGGAGTCACGCCCGAGCAGTCTGCCATGCAGGGTGAGATCCAGGCGGTACTGGTGGAGGTCATCGAGCATGACCTGACCGAGAAGCAGCGCCATGTGCTGCTGATGATGGTCTTTCAGGAGGTCCCTCTGGACGAAGTGGTCCATCGCCTGGGGAGCAACCGCAACGCCGTCTATAAACTGCTGCACGATGCCCGCCGTAAGCTGAAGAGCGGACTGCTGGCGCGCGGGTTCGACACCGGCGAGACGCTTACCCTGTTCGGCGTCTCCGGGTAAGAATCGGGAAGACTGTGCAACACATGCTTGAGGAGTATTTGTGAGAAAAGACCGTTTCGAACGCTGGCTGAAGAATATCCATTACACCCGGGAGCAGGAAATTTCCTGCTCGGAGTGCTTTGACCAGGTATCCCATTTTGTCGACGTGGAGCTCTCCGGGGAAGACGCGGCGGGCAGGATGCCCCTGCTCCGGCAGCACCTGGACCAATGCGCAGCCTGCCGGGAGGAATACGAGACCCTGCGAGACCTGAGGCGGCTCGAGAACCAGGGGCAGCTGCCTTCCGTGGATGATTTAAAGGACCTGCTCCCCTAACGATGCGAGCAGGTTTCAAGCGGCGCTTCCAGAAACTGGAAGCGCTTTTTTATTGGGTAAGAAACAGCGCCGGAGTGAAACTCATAAGCAGAGACCGGCGAACCACCTTCGATGAAAGGCCCCGGCACAAAATTCACTCGCCAGCAACCAGGGGCGCATACATCTGGCCCTGTAATAAAGCCGTATATTTTTATGAGGCAGTCTTACATAGCCTCTCACCAAGCAATATCGGGCGATCGTATCATGCGAGCAGAGCTGTCAGAAGTGGGACAACTATGTTGAGCCAGGGGCTCGAAGAAAGGAAGGTTCGTGGACAAAAACCATCTGTAGGAGGGTGCCCACTCAACGTTCCCAGGCGTACATCTCCGGGCTCCCATGAGCGTATGGGAAAGCTTCTTTTTAAGTCAGAAAAGGAGAGCGCATGTTACACCAGAAATCGGTTTCCAGAAGTTTGATGTATTCGGGAGTCTTGCTCCTCATCATCGTCGCGCTGAGCGCGGCTGCGATGCAGGCGGCCGCCAGCCAGACCCCAAATCTGATCGCGGAAGGCAGGCAGATCTTTCGTTTTGACACCTTCGGCGATGAGGATTTTTGGGGCGGCCAGCTCCGGCTCCATGAAGCGATCGAGGGGGAACAGTTTGGCGGCGTAGGTCCGGGGGTTAGTCCGGCAACGGCTCTGGCTGTTGGTTTGAAAGTGGATGTGCAGGCCCTGCCCAAACCCCTGCAGAACGATCTGCGCAAGGGGAGAGTCGATCTGAACGATCCCGCTGTGACCCTGGCACTGCTTAAGTTGAATGCCGTGGTCGGCGTCGCCGGGTTCTTCAACTCAGATGGCAGTCTGAGCTCGATCGGCATTACCTGTGCCCTGTGTCACTCAACAGTGGACAATTCCTTCGCTCCAGGGATCGGCAACCGCCTGGATGGCTGGGCCAACCGTGACTTGAATGTGGGCGCGATCATCGCCCTGTCCCCCGATCTCAGTCCGTTCCAAAACCTCCTGGGCGTGGACCGGGAGACCGTCGTGACCGTGCTCAACAGCTGGGGCCCCGGAAAATTCGACGCCCAGCTGGCTCTGGATGGCAAGGCGTTCCGGCCCGATGGCACAACGGCGGCCACACTGATTCCGCCTGCCTTTGGGCTGGCCGGCGTCAACCTGCACACCTCCACGGGCTGGGGCTCGGTGCCCTACTGGAATGCCTTTGTCGCCACGATTGAGATGCATGGCAAAGGCTCCTTCTACGATCCCCGGTTGAATAATGCCGAGCAGTTCCCGGTAGCGGCGGCGAATGGCTTTGGGAATATCCGCAGCACACCGGACCTGGTCACTCCCAAGCTGCCCGCCCTGCACGCCTACCAGCTCTCGCTGCTGGCTCCCCTGCCGCCTGCCGGAAGCTTCGACCCGGTCGCCGCAGCCCGCGGCGAAGCACTCTTCACGGGGAAAGCGGACTGTGCAACCTGTCATGTCCCACCGCTGTACACGGAACCCGGCTGGAACATGCATACGCCCGAGGAGATCGGCATCGACTCGTTCCAGGCCGACCGGTCGCCGGACCTGGCCTACCGCACGGCACCGCTC
>DASUOS010000065.1:0-8903 GCA_036276515.1 Anaerolineales bacterium
GTTCGCTTCACCAATGGCACCGTAGCGGGTCTGCTCGGCCACATCGATCTTGGCCTGGTTGATCGCCTCGGAGGCGGCCTTCTTGCCGATGCTGGAAATATAGTTCGACGCATCGGTGATGTCGGTGATATTGACGTTGATAAGCTGCAGGCCGATCTTGTTGAGCTCAGGCTCCACATTGCGGCGGATGGACTCGAGGAAACTCTCACGGTCCTGGTTGATCTGCTCGATGGTCAGGGAGGCGACCGTCAAGCGCAGCTGGCCGAAGATGATCTCCTTCGCCATTTCCTCGATGGCCGACTGCGGCAGGCGCAGGATCCTTTCGGCGGCGTTGCTCATGATCTCCGCCGCAGTGCTTACACCCACGGTGAATGTACTCGGCACGTTGATGCGGATGTTCTGCAGCGACAGTGCATTCTCGAGCGGGATGCTGATCGTGATGGGGGTTAGGCTTAAGTAGGCATAATCCTGGATCAGCGGCCAGACGAACGCGCCGCCGCCGTGCATGGTCTTGCTGGAGCGTCCCTTTTCCACACGTCCATAGATGACCAGGACCTTGTCCGATGGGCAGCGTTTGTAGCGGCTCGCCATGAAGGCGATGGTCACGAAGACCAGCACGACAAAGGCGATCAGCGCCAAAATGCCAAATCCTGCAGCGTTCATATTGTTCTCCTTGAAATACGACTATGATTTTTCGACGATCAGGGTATTACCGCTCGCCACGCCCACCACCTGGACCTTTTCTCCCGTGGCGATCGTGTTTTTGTTCTTCGACACGGCGTCGAAGATCTTGAGCGAACCCTGTACGATGATCTGCACCTGGCCGGTGCCGTTCTTTGGAATGCCTAGGTACACGTTTCCCTCTTTTCCGATCGTGTTTTCGATGTTGATCGTTCCCTCGGTTTGCAGGCGCTTCATCTGGGTGAAGATCAGGCCGGTGATGGCAACTGTGATAAGACCAGCGGCCATCCCGCCGATCACCGTTACCAGCACAGGCAGGCCAGCCTTGAGCAGGGCCAGCCCCACCAGCCCGAACATCATAAAGAAGGAAGTTAATCCTTGAATGGATATAAGTTTGAAGCTAGTATCGGCTTCAATGTGATCCCCTGAAAGATCATGCCCGCCTGCATCCAGTGCTGCATCCATTCCATCGTCGCTGATTCCGCCACCAATGAACATGGCGATTAGGCGGAGGATGAAAAGTGTCCCGCCAATGATGGTGGACGCCCAGTAGATGATCTCGATCCAGCTTAGACCTGACATAGTTATCCCTTTCCGGTGTGTCTAGTCAGATTATACACGTAGATATACGTAGAAGACATGAGAGAGTTGCATCCTGCACGCTGATCGTCATTTGAAAGCCGGACATTCCTCCTTGACAGGGATAGCCAAATGTATAAAATAAAAACGAACGTTCGTTCATTTTTGGAGTGAAGATGACACAGGAAAAATTAACAAAGGGAGAGTCAACCCGCCTGGCCATAGAAGATGCCGCATTGGCATTATTTATGGAACAGGGCTACCATGCCACCTCGATGAGGCAGATCGCTGAACGCGCCGACCTGGCGCTCGGAGGCATTTACAACCACTTTGCGAGCAAGGAGGATATCTTTGCAGCAATCATCGTGGACAAGCACCCGTACAGGAAAGTCCTGCCGATCGTTCTGGCGGCAAAAGGGGAGACAGTTGAAGCATTCTTCAGGAATGCCGCCAAATTCGTCATCGAAGAATTGAGTAAAAACCCCGAGTATATGCATCTGCTGCTGATCGAGATCGTAGAGTTCAAAGGCGTACACGGGAAATTGATGCTGCGGGAGATTGCGCCGGAGATCCTTCCTGTATTCCAAAAACTAGTTAGATCCCGCCGGGCGCTGCGGACAAAAAATCCGGCCCTGTTGATGCGCTCCTTTTTCGGCATGATCGTCTCTTATTTCGTTACGGAGATGGTCATCTCCAACTCTGTCCTGAGCAAGATGATGCCCGGGAACATTGAAGAGGCTTACGTGGATATCTTCCTGCATGGCATTCTGAAAAGCGAGGCATGAAAATGTTGAAAAAGCAGGAACACCATCTTTTTTTTCTGACCATCCTGTTACTGGGTGTCTACTTTTTTGCCACCAGGGATGTGCTCTCAGGCCAGTTGTGGGGGATCAGCACTCAGACCTGGCTGTGGATCGCCATTGGGACGCCTGTCCTCCACCAGATCATGGTAGCTCTTCTCTGGCGAGCAGAGCTATATCACAACAAAATGACCCGGTGGTTTGGAGATCAGGCGTTTAGCCTGTTCAAGGTGATCTTCACCCTTCTGTTTGTTGGGAGGCCTGTTACGCTGATTCTTCTTGGAGTGTCAAATGCCGGCACGTTGAGCCTGAGCCCCGCGCTGGCTTACATCCTTGCAGGGATCGTGATGATCCCGTTTGCCTACACTATGTATTCTGTCTTTCATTATTTTGGTGTGGACCGCGCCTACGGGGAGGATCATTTCAAGCCAGCCAGCTACAAAGACAAGCCGTTTGTCAAACAGGGGATGTTCCAATACACAAGCAATGCCATGTACAAGTTTGGTTTTTTGATCCTGTGGGCGATCGCACTTGTCTTCCTCTCCAAAGCCGCTTTACTGGCTGCCGCGTTCAATCACCTGTATATCTGGGTTCATTATTATTTCACAGAACTGCCTGATATCCAATTCATTTATAGCCGTTCAACCAAGGAGTCGGCATGAACTCACGACTGATCTCCATCATCCGCAAGGAATTCATCCAGATCTTCCGCGACCCGCGCACGCTGGCGATGATCGTTGTCATCCCGATCATGCAGCTGTTCCTGCTCGGGTACTCCGCCACCAACGATGTGCGCAACGTGCCGCTCGCCGTGCTCGACCGGAGCCGCAGTGAGGAGTCACGCGCTCTGCTCGATTCGTACCGGGCAGCCGATTATTTCCGGATTGCCTATGTGGTGGATTCAGAGTCGGAGATCGAGGAGCTGATCTTCGCAGGCCAGGCACGGGCGGCAGTGATCATCCCGCCCGATTACGCCCAGCGCCTCAACCATGGAAATGCACAGATCGCCTTCATTCTGGACGGCTCCGACCCGACCAGCGCCTCGACCGCCCTCTCCGCCTCGCAGCTGATCGGGCAGGCTCACTCGACCGGCATCCTGGCGCAAAAGTTCGAGCGCAGCGGGATGAACCTGCGCGTCCAGCCCCCGGTCGACGTCCGCACAACGGTCTGGTTCAACCCGGACCTGATCAGTGCACACTTTATGATCCCCGGCGTGATCGGCATGATCCTGTACGCCATTGCCGCCATCCTGACCGCCTCCTCGGTGGTGCGGGAGCGAGAGCGCGGCACGATCGAGCAGCTGATCGTCACGCCTATCCGCCCATGGGAATTGATCGTCGGCAAGCTGATGCCGTATGTCGCACTCGGGTTCTTCAACACAATCGAAGTCCTGGCGGTGGGGCACTGGTGGTTCGGCGTACCGATCCGTGGTGACCTGGGCCTGATCATCCTGCTCTCAGGCGTGTTCCTGGTAACGGGGCTTGGGATCGGCCTGCTCGCCTCCACGATCGCCAACACACAGCAGGAAGCGATGCTCACCGTCTGGATGACACTCCTGCCGAGCATCTTCCTTTCGGGCTTTTTCTTCCCGCTCGAAGCCATGCCGAAGGTATTGCAGTGGTTCTCTTACCTGATGCCGCTGCGCTATTACCTGGTTATTATCCGCTCATTGCTGCTCAAAGGCGTCGGCCTGGAAATGATACGGCTGGACGTCCTGGCCATGACCCTGTTCGCCGTCGGCATCATGACGCTTGCCGCGCTGCGCTTTCGCAAACGTTTAGATTAGGAGCTCAACATGAACCATAAACTCCCCCCTCTCCCTGTCCGCATTGTTATCGGCCTGGTAATTCTCTCGACCCTTCTGTACTACGCGTTTCGCTCACTGACCGTCGAAGCAAGCGGAGAGCTAAAAGCTTCAGGCACGATCGAATCGGTGGTGGTGAATGTCTCGCCGGAAATGCCCGGAAAAGTGATGGAAGTGCTGGTCGATGAAGGACAATTCGTCCGGATGGGCGATCCGCTTTTGTCCCTCGACGCTAGTCTGCTCGCTGCGCAGAAGGCGGTTGCCCAAAGCGGAGTCGACTCGGCCCGCAGTGCGCTTCTGACTGCCCAGAGTGCCTATGCCATGGCCCAGGCCCAGTATGATGCCGCGCTGACCGCCGCCCGCGCCCAGCAGGGAGCCGCGCGCCTGACCGACTGGAGCAACCGCACGCCAAACTGGTTCGAGCAGCCGTTATGGTATTTCAGCCAGGATGAGCAGATCCAGGCAGCCCAGGCAGAGGTGGAATCTGCCCGGCAGGCTTTGGATCAGGCCGAGGCGCAGCTTGAGGGCGTCATCCAGGAACTGGACAGCTCCGTTTTTGTGGAAGCGGAGGCGCAGCTCTCCAGCGCCCGCATGGGCTACCTGATCGCCAAATCGGTTCACGACCATGCCCAGGTGACCGGCGGCAAGGTAAGCCCTGAAGATGTCAGGGTAGACCTGCCTCCATTCGCCCCTTCCTATCGCATCCGCATCGGCATTGCCAAAACGTTGAGCGGCGACAGCGACATCCTGGCTGCATCGCAGAACGCCCTGGATGCCGCCGACGCTGAGCTGGATGCGGCCCAGCAGGCCTATGACGACCTGCTGACCAGCGATGCGGCCGAGCGCGTGCTCGAGGCCCGGGCGGCCCTCTCCGTGGCGCAGGAACGCTATGAAGTTGCCATGGATACTTTCAGCCGTTTGCAGACTGGCGAGAATTCTCCGCAGGCTCTTATTTCAGCCGAGGCCGTGAACCAGGCGAAGGCGCATTTGAAGCAGGCCGAAAGCGCCGTCCGGCAGGCGGAAGCCAACCTGGCGCTGCTCGATACACAGATCGCAAAGCTAACTGTCTATGCCCCGGCAGATGGAACAGTGCTAATGCGCAACATCCAGCCGGGGGAGTTCGTCCAGCCGGGCTCGGTCGCGCTGACCCTGGCCAATCTCAACGAGCTGACGATCACGGTCTATGTGCCTGAGAACCGGTTGAACGAGATCAAGCTTGGGCAGCACGCCGGTGTGACCATCGACGTGGTTTCCGGCGACAGCCCGATCTTCGATGCGGAGATCGTCCACATTTCGGACCAGGCAGAGTTCACCCCTCGTAATGTACAAACCGTGGAGGGACGCAGCAGTACGGTCTTCGCGGTCAAGCTAAAAGTCACGGACACTGCTGGCAGGTTGAAGATCGGTATGCCGGCGGATGTGATTTTCAAGTAAAGGTCAAAGGTCTAAAGTCACAGGTCGATTTATTGAAAGGAGAATTGAACCATGACTGGTATTACTCGTTTTGAAGAGATTGAGGCTTGGAAGACTGCCAGACAATTGACACACGTAGTTTATGAAGCAGGAAATCAGGCAGGCTTCAACCGTGACTTTGGTTTACGCGACCAGATTCGCCGTGCCAGCGTTTCGGTAATGAGCAATATCGCCGAAGGGTTTGAAAGCCGCACAGACGTACAATTCATCAATTTTCTGGGTATGGCGAAAGCCTCTGCTGGTGAAGTGCGAGCACAAATCTATGTGGCTTTGGATCAACGGTATATTTCGGAAGAACAATTTAGAAATTTATATGGTCTGGCGGAAACATGTTCGCGTCAAATTGCAAGGTTTATGGCTTACCTGGAAACAAATCCGCGCAAACGCCGTATCTCGGAGGATCCATCCGAGTACGAAGCTTGATCTACCGTTGACTTTTGACCTTGGACATGCGACCCAATGAATAATACACTCGTTCACGCGGCCAATATCTATAAACGCTTCGACGATGTCCATGCTGTGGACGGTGTCTCTTTGAACATCCGCGCCGGGGAGATCTATGGCCTCGTCGGTGCGGATGGAGCGGGGAAGACCACAACGATCCGTTTGCTGGTCGGCGCGCTCAAGGCAGACTCGGGCGCCATCGATATCTGCGGGTACGACATCAACAAACAGACCGAACAGGCTCGCTCGCAGTTCGGGTATCTCTCGCAGCGGTTCTCCATGTATGAGGATCTGACCGTGCTTGAAAACATCCGCTTCTTCGCCGAAGTGCGCGGCCTGCGATCGGATGAATGGCTGCCGCGCTGCATGGAGATCCTGGAATTCGTTGGCCTGCAGGATTTCACCGGGCGCCGCGCCGGCCAGCTTTCGGGCGGGATGAAGCAGAAGCTGGGACTGGCCTCCGCGCTCGTGACGCGCCCGCGCGTGCTCCTGCTCGACGAACCCACCACCGGGGTGGACCCGGTCACCCGGCAGGATTTCTGGCAGCTGGTGATCAGGCTGGTCTCTCAGACCTCTCAGGGGTTAGGGGGGGAAGGGAAAGGGGTCAGCGTGCTCATATCGACGCCTTATATGGATGAGGCCTCTCGTTGTCACCGGGTAGGGTTTATGAAGAAGGGGAGGATCATCGCCGAGGATACACCGTCCCATCTGCGGGCACGGTTGAACGGGCGCATTCTGGAACTGCGCGGCTCGCCGATCGGGCTGCTGCGGCATGTGGCCCATCGTGATCCCGATGTCGAGGACGTCCAGGCCTTCGGCGACCGGCTGCATATCCGCGTCGGGCAGAACAAGGCCCAGGATGTGCTCAACCGCCTGCCATCCCAAATCGGAAGCGAGGGCGGGCAGGTAGATGAACTCCGCAGTATAGCGCCTGTCCTCGAAGATGTTTTCATTGCCTTGTCGGAGTCTACATGAGTGAAGCTGTTATCCAGGTCCAGAACCTGACGCGTCGGTTTGGCGAGTTCGTTGCCGTGGACCATGTCAATTTCGAAGTGCGCGCCGGAGAGGTTGTCGGATATCTCGGGCCGAATGGCTCCGGCAAGACGACCACCATCCGCATGCTGCTGGGACTGCTCGAGCCGACGGAGGGCAAGGCAACTGTCCTTGGATTTGATGCGTTCAGGCAGAGCGAACAGGTACGGGTGCGGGCCGGGTACATGTCACAGAAGTTCGCGATCTATGACGACCTGACCGTACTGGAAAACCTGACTTTCTACGGCGGTGTGTATGGGATCACAGACAAGTCCCGCATCAAGCGGACCCTCGAGCTGGTCGGCCTGCAGGGACATAATTCCACGCTGACGCGCTCGCTCTCTGCAGGATGGCGCCAGCGGCTGGCGCTTGGAATCGCGCTGGTCCATGAGCCAAAACTATTGTTCCTCGATGAGCCGACCTCCGGTGTGGATCCTACAGCCCGCCGCGCTTTCTGGGACTTGATCTATGAATTGGCCGGGACCGGCGTGACGATCCTGGTGACCACCCATTACATGGATGAGGCGGAATACTGCGAGCGGGTCGGCGTCATGCGGGCCGGGAAGCTGCTGGCGATGGATACGCCGTCGAATTTGAAGAAGAATATTATTCCCGGCGATGTGTGGGAGGTGTTCGTCGAGCCCTTGGAGGCCGGGCTGTCTGTGCTGCCGGAGCTTGAAGGTGTCTTGCGAGTGGGTCTTGCAGGAGATCACTTACGGACGATCACCGAACGAGGCAAAAAGAAAGAAGATCTGTGGAGAGCTCTACAAACAAGAAATGTGAATGTGCGCGATATTCTTCGTGGAGAGGCCACCCTGGAAGATGTCTTCATTTCACTGGCCCGTTAAACAACAGCACGTTTGAACGCTGAAACGTTCAAACGTGCTGTTTTATGTTGGGGAACATTACTGCTGGACGGTTGTCTGCTCGGGGATGACGAGGGCCATGATCAGGTAGACCAGGGCGATCCCGCCGAAGCCGGTGAAGAACGCCAGGATGGCCAGCAAACGAACGATGGTCGGGTCGATGCCGAGGTACTCGCCCAGGCCTGCACATACGCCCGCGATCATGCGGTTGGACGTGCTGCGGGTCAGCTGCCTGTAGTTTGTGTTCATGTTGTGCTCCTTTCCAATGATTTCTACAGGGACATACGCAGGTGCGGCCGGAAGGTTGCAGTTTTGGAGTCGGGCGGCTTGCCGTCCGATGAAGGAGCAGGCTGCCTCATTCCAAAATGATATTCCCCAGGGGCTCCTCATAAGGTACGGTCAAATGCTCCGGCAGGAGGCTGACGCTGCTGTTCAATCCGTCAAAATTTTTGATATTCCTGACCTTATCATTGACGATCAACACGGCTTCGATGCTGTCGTTGACCATGCGGGTCATGGTGTCTTCGCTCAGATATTGGTAGGGCAGGAACAAAAACCACTTGTCTTCCTGTTCGCTGTAAAATTTGCGAATATGGTCATACTGGTGGTGTAACGCCTGCTCGTTTACAAACGGCAGATACGATCGAGGATACGGACAGGTCATGATCACACGCCAGAAAATATGCCCGGGATGGTCCCGCACATAGAGCTGGTCAAGTCCATACCAGTCGCCTTTGACCAGATTCACGGCTTCCCTGCGATCTTTTTCGAATAGCTCCCTGAATTGTCGTTTGGTGGTGGTGGCGATCCGCTTTGCCCACATGATGTCACAGATCAGGTGGAAGAAATAGCCCAGCCGGAAACTGTACAGCCTGATATCGTCTTCCGGCTTGACATCCTGTAGATATTGCCGGTAATACACAAGATCATGGATGGAATGTTCCTCTTCGCCGTGGCGCAGGAAGTGGGTCACCTCCTTGGGCGGGTCGAATTCCGTCCAGTCGGCGTTGGGGATGCCGGAGTCGGGGGAGAGATTCCCGAAGGTGAATGTGACTTCGTCCACTTCGGGGAAGTGGCTCAATAAATTCTCGGCGATACGTAAATGGGAGATCCAGGTGCCCATCATTCTCCAGTCATCTGGCGCTCGAAGATATCTTCTTGTCGGTTGCGAACATGGTCTTCACCGGCTGATCCATCAGCCGCTCAGCGAGGAACAACACTTTT
>DASUOS010000066.1:0-2977 GCA_036276515.1 Anaerolineales bacterium
TGAATAAGGCCACCCTCATCGAGCGCATCGCCGAGCTCGTCCGTGAGGACAGGATCGACCAGATCTCGGACCTGCGCGACGAATCCGACCAGCGCGGCATGAGCATCGTCATCGAGCTCAAGCGCGGCGCCCAGCCCAAAAAGGTTCTCAACCAGCTGTACAAATACACGGCCCTACAGACCACCTTTGGCGCCCAGATCCTGGCGCTGGTCGATGGCGAGCCGCGCACCCTGTCCCTGAAGCGGTCACTGCAGATCTTCATCGAGCACCGCCAGGTGGTCATCGTCCGCCGTACGAACTTCGAGCTTGCCAAGGCCCGCGCCCGCCAGCACATCCTGGACGGCTATCTGATCGCGCTCAACAATCTTGACGCCGTCATCAAGACTATCCGTGAATCGGAAGATGCCGATGTGGCCAAGAAAAACCTGGTCAGTCGCTTCAATCTGAGCGAGATCCAGGCTCAAGCCATTCTGGATATGCAATTGCGCAGGCTGGCCGCCCTCGAGCGCTGGAAGATCGAAGAAGAGCACAAGCAGGTGGCAGAGCACATCGCTCATCTGGAAGACCTGCTGGCCCATCCCAAGAAGATCCTGGCCCTGATCCAGGATGACATGCGTGACCTCGCCGAACGGTTCGGGGACGATCGCCGCACACGAATCGCCGGAGACGCCTCCGAAGAGCTGAGCGAAGCGGACCTGGTCCAGGACGAAGCGGTGTTGATCAGCCTGACCGAGCGCGGCTATATCAAACGCGTCGCCGCCTCCGCCTTCCGGTCGCAGAGCCGCGGCGGGCGCGGGGTGATGGGGCACATCACCAAAGAGGAGGACACGGTCGTGGCCCTCCTCCCGGCCCGCAGCCTCGATACCATGCTGTTCTTCTCGGACCGTGGCAAGGTGTACAGCGAGAAGGTCTACCAGATCCCGGATTCGGACCGCGCCGCCAAGGGCATCCCGCTTGTCAACGTGCTGGCGCTGGACCCGGGTGAGCGGGTGACAGCCGCGATCGCCGTATCCAATTTCTCGGCGCATGGATACTGTATTCTTTCGACTGCCCGCGGCAAAGTAAAGCGTGTAGTCATGGAGGAGTTTGCGTCGGTTCGCCCCTCGGGCCTGATCGCCATCTCCCTGGAGGAAGGCGACCAGCTGGGCTGGGCGCGCCTGACCTCCGGCAAGGATGAGATCATCTTTGTGACCGAGAAGGGGAAAGCCCTGCGATTCAACGAGAACCGGGTTCGCTCGATGGGAAGGCAGGCAGCCGGCGTGCAGGCGATCCGCCTGGAGGGGGATGACCGGGTCACCAGCATGGATGTGGTCGAGCCGGATGCTTCCCTTCTGGTCATTACCTCGGGCGGCTATGGGAAGCAGACGCCGCTGACGGAGTACACCGCCAAGGGACGCGCTACCGGCGGTATCTCAACGATCGACCAGAAGTCGATCCCTTCCATCGGACGGATCGTGGCAGCCCGCGTCGTCCAGAAAGCCGACGACCTGACCATTATTACGTCGAACGGTGTTGCCATCCGCATCAAGAATAAGGACGTCAAGCAGGCAGGCCGCTCCACGCGGGGTGTCCACCTCATCAAGCCGCAGCCGGGTGACAGCGTTGCCTCCGTGGCCCGCATCGCCGCCCAGGACCTGAAAAAGGCCGGGGCAGATGTGGAAATTGAGGAAAAGGTTGAACCCCAGCCGCAGTTGATGTAGGGCACCCGTTCTATTAAGCTGTCAGGCTGCAAGCCCGACCTACGGGTGCTGAACAAAAAACAAGGACGAGTTTCGACTCGTCCTTGTTTTTATAGCAGCGGAAAGTTTGCCTTAAAACAGCGACATCCTGCCTAATACCATCATTGCCAGCACGCCCATTACGCAGACCATAAACAGGAACATCATGGAAAGAAGGAAGCGCTGCTGGGCCGTCATACCCAGGAACCGGCCGCGTCTCCGCCGCCTGACAACTGCAGGCTGAGGCGCCGGCTCTGTATACAGTTCGTTGTTTTGTTCCCCTTCTTCGTAGAATGATGAATCGCGTAGATTGTCGAACATGTTGATTTACCTCAGCCGGGAAGTATATCATGCGAGCGGGCGCAGGCGCACATCCCCAAAGCGTACTGTTACGAATTCGCCATGCTCGTTCCGCAGGCGCAGGCTGCCGTCCGTTTCCAATCCGTAAATCTGGCCCGTCACAGGCGGATTTTTTTCCGATTCCACCTGGACATTTTCATCCCGCAGAGCCAGCAGTCCTTCCCACTGGGCAATGATTTCTTCGGTTCCCAGCAAGGGCCGCAGCTCGATCAGCGCGGCGAGGATATCGCGCAGTACATCTTCCCGCTCAGGAGCCGGATCCAGCTCATCCTCGAGACTGGTCGCCGGGAACTGGAGCAGCTCAGCAGGTGGGACCGAGCCTTTCCGCACATTAACGCCGATGCCGATCACCACGCACTCCACATCCTCACCCGACCAGACGGATTCGGTCAGGATGCCGCCCACCTTGCGGCCCCGGATCAAAACGTCGTTGGGCCACTTGATCTGGGTGGGTAGGTCGCGCGTTTGCAGGGCTTTGGCGACGGCAAGGGCTGCCAGGCCAACGATGCGGCTCAGATGAGGTTTTTCAGCAGCGGTGGGGTTCAGGATTACGCTGAAGGCCAGAGCCGCCCCTTTAGGGGAGAACCATTTCCGATTCAGCCGGCCGCGGCCCGCGGTCTGCTCATCGGCGATAACCAGCGACAGGTCCATGGCTTCGTTTGCCGCCCACGCCAGCGCTTCATCGTTCGTCGAGCCAATGGACTCGAAATACTTGATGCCGCCGAGCGGGAGCCTGGAAAGGGATTTCTTGAGCTCGTTTTGGTTCATGGATAATTAAAAACCTAAGAGTCTCTGAGACCCTTAGGTTTTATTCAGTTGATTAAGGTAACACAAACCAGGGATTGATAAATCCGCCGCCCTGGCGCACTTCGAAGTGCAGGTGAGCACCCTGGGAATTG
>DASUOS010000067.1:0-10257 GCA_036276515.1 Anaerolineales bacterium
CATCGGACAAGGGTTAAAAGGCGAATCCGATCAATTTCCTAGCTTTATTTCGGAGAATTGATAGATCGTTTGCAGAACGCTTCTCCAAGGGTTACTCTATTGTGATACCACGCGCAAGGTGATGGCATACCGAATTCGCCAAGAGAATCCACAATGATCACCCCTTGTAGCAAATCGCATGGTATCTCAGTGAGCGTATGGCCACTGAAGAAAATAGACCCCTGGATATCGCGAGCTTCCACTAGTTGTCAAAAGAACTGAAGAATAGGGACATGTCTTGCGATCCAGTAATATTAACGCTGGAATATTATTCCAAAAAGTGGTATGACCGCTGTATTCGGAAATCAATTTTCGACCCAATAGAGAGTGGTTTCGAGCTCATCCCAGTCCACATGGCTACCTAAAAAGATTGACCTCACGGCCATTTAAAACCACCCTGTCATGTGGACTATAGTTCGAATTTTCTGAAAGTGGTTCGGGTCCGTGAGGTCTCGAGTTCAAATCTCGGCACCCCGACAGAGAAAGTGGACTCCCCACCCGAGGGAGTCTTTTTTTTGGCCCGCGTTCCCTCTTACAGAGGGCAGGCAAATCCCGGCACCCCGACAGGCGTCCCCACGGCTAGACCAAAAGGCTAGCCGTGGGGCTTTAATTGACTATGATTTAGGGGGCTTGATAGTTTGGTCCGCAAGGCTCTTATCCGTGAGATTTTAAGTACCGTTGCTCTCTGGAATATCATAGTCCTCACGGCTTGCCCATAAAACTAGCCATGAGGAAGGCAATGAGCCAAATCAAAAATAAATGTTAGTTGGTAGACCTCATGGTTTTGTTCTTCTTTGGGTGAGTTACCGCTACTTTAGATGCGGGCAGTCATTCTTGAGGAAGGTATGCGCTGAGAGATTCCAAAATTGGCCGACGACGCATGCTTTACCAGTCGGTTTGATCCAAATTCGCCTCAAGGCGACTGTCGCGTTCTTGTCTGACGCGTGCCAAATCCAGGATGATCAGCTTGCCCCCTTTGTATTCGATCAGCTTTTTCTTCGACCAATACTGTAAAATGTGGTTTACCCACTCCCGGCGCACGCCGACCAGGGAAGCCAGATCCGTCTGGTTGAGGCCCAGATCGAGCAGGTATCTCTGGCCTGGCTGTTGTTCTTCCCCAAATTTCTCATTAAAAAGCAAAAGAATGTGAAGCAGACGTCCAGCGGCGTCATATCGCGCAATTGTCTCGGCATAGGCTGCAGTCCAGCGGGTCTTGGCCACAAGCACATGCATCAAACCCAGCGCCAGGTTCGGTCGTTCGCGCATATGCCCGAAGAATATCTCGGCACTCATCTGCAACAAAGCACATTTTTCGATTGCGTGCGCGGATGCTGAGCGGGGCTGCCGGTCGATAACGGCAAATTCGCCAACCAGGTCCCCCTTTCCCAGGATCGTTAGCGTCGTTTCGATTCCGGAAGGGGTCAAACGGAAAACACGTACTTTGCCATGCAAAATTATGTATAGCGTATGGCCCGGGTCGCCCTGCTCAAAAACAATTTGACCTTTGTCATACTCGCGCAGTCTCAAATCCTGGCTGAAGGCGATCAGTTCCTGGTCTGCCAGATGAGCACACAGCGGAACTTGTTTGAGGAAAACCAGTTTGTCGGCGAGAGGCGTCGAGCGGGAGGATGCACGCATGTCTGGCATATTATCATACGGCTTCCTCGTTTGACAAGCATCTTTTCAAACTCAGTTAATTTCAGAACTTCACGAAAGGCGAACAAATGCCCAAAAGATCCCCGAAAAATAGGTGCGGGCATACGCCCGCACCTATTTTTCGGGCTTTTCCAAGCTATGTCGTGATCTACTGAATTTCAGAACAATAAGGGAAGTCTGAAAACAGGAATGTGGGCGTATGCCCACATTCCTGTTTTGTTATTGCTTTATATTCGTGATTTACTGAATCTTATCCTGCGCAGCCAGCTTTCCCGGATTGGCATTTTTGTTTTGCCATGCAGGCAAGAGTTGGGTGTGCGCCAGTTCACATTTATTATGTCAAATAGGAGACAGACAGCGATCCACAGAGATGCTATCCTGAAGTCATGGTCGAGCACACGATCCACATACCAGATCTGCTCCCGTAGAGAAAGGAATCTGCCATGTTAACAGATACGTTCGCTTTTCCAAAAGGTTTTCTGATCCGGCGCGTGCTTGTCACCGGACTGATCCTCTTTTTGGGGATCGCCATAACTACAGGTTCCGTATGGATCCAAACAGATCAGTGTATCGCACCTCCGGCTTTGAGGCTCATGGATGAGCTCTGGAGAGTGTTCATCTGCCGGTGCATCCCTTTCGGCGACCCCTTTCATTTGGTGTGATGTTTCTTATCCAGACTGCATCCGAAGGAGAATTGAAATGAATAAGCTTTCAGGATTTTTAGTCGCTGCAACAGCCCTCTCCGCCTTTTTCTTCGTATTTCGCCAAGAAGAAATCGAAAGGCACTTCTCTGGAAGATTTTTAACTTATCCTATGCTCCAACCCGGCGAAAAAATTGGTGATATGGCCATCACAACTGGTGTAGAGGATGCCTTTCCACTCTCGGCTATCTGCTCGGCTAGAAAAGAAAATGACTATTCGATCCAGGTGGACTGTGGTGAGCTGTCCGTATGTGCTAACGTCGCAATCGGCCAAACCTTTGGAGTGATGGGTTTAATCCATGCGATGAACTTAATCCCTCAACCCATTAACTGGGAAGAACTCATCTGGGAAATGTCTGTAGACGGACGTCCGATAGACCTGGAAGCTTTTGGCGCATATGATTTTGTTCACCCGGATCTGGCTCCTAGCTCATCACCTGTCCGCGAAGTCTTCAAAATGGATAGACTCTGGAACGTGGTTCTTGTAAACCCAACAGCTGGCACGCACAAGGTGCAGGGTCAGGCACAGACTCGAGATGGAGCGGCAACGTACACCTGGGTTGTTAACTTTACAGTTGCAACACCATAGCTGTTTGTCCTATCACAAAGCTATCACCGCCCTGGACTCCAGGGAGATCCTCACCAGGATGCTTCGCGATCTTCGCCAGGGAGTTCCAGTAGTGAGATGCATCACCCCAGCTTATTATGGCGATAAGGAAAATACCATGAGTAAAAACCTTGGAAACCCTATTTCTTCGGGCAGAACGGCCGAGATCTACAACTGGGACCAGGAACATGTTCTTAAACTGTTCCATAGCTGGGTCACATTGGATAGCATCGAAAATGAGGCACGGATGGCATGCACGATTTATAAAAGAGGTCTGCCTGTCCCGAAAGTGGGCGGGATAGTCCGCCTGGAGGATCGAACGGGCTTGATTTACCAGCGTGTCTATGGCGACTCGATGTACAAGGCAGCTCAGCACAGACCTTGGAATATCATTCGATACTTACGACGTTCTGCCGAGCTCCATACTGAAATCCACTCCCACAGCATTTCAGCCGGGCTGCCCTCGCAGCGGCAAATTCTGGAAAGGCAAATCCGCCAGGCAGTGGGACTTCCCCTTCAGTTGCGCGCAAAGGCACTGGAGGCGCTGAATTCCATGCCAGACGGTAACCAGCTGTGCCACGGTGACTTTTGGGGTGGAAACATTCTGATGAGTCCGCGAGGAGAAGTGATCATCGATTGGAATCGTGCCTGCTACGGAAATCCGCTCGCCGATCTTGCCCGCACGACGAATGGGCTCATGGCTTTTCTCAAGACCACTCAAGTCCGGCGGGCATTCCTTTCCTATGGCAAATCGAGGGTCAGCCAGGTCAAAAATTCGCTGTTTCGGCTCGTGGTCAAGATGACCTATCCTGTTTATGTCCAACGCTACTTCCAGCTTCGACCCGGCGGCGAAAAGGAATACCGTCGCTGGCTGCCGGTCGTCGCCGCAGCCCGGCTAGTGGACGAAATCCCGGAGCTGGATGGCATGCTGATCGAACAGGTAGAAAAGTATTTGTAAATTCCCCGAATACACAGCATGTCACTCTCCCGAAGGACACACCTGCACCCACCGTACCTGCGCCTCGCTGCAGGTGAGAGTCTCGTACTTTCCGGGATAGAGATCCTTCGCTACGCTCACACCGTCCCGAAGCGGTGTCCTTCGGGAGGATTACATTATTGAGACAAGTTGTAGCAAACCGTGGTTAACCGGAAATGACATCAGTGAAAGGAGGAAAAAGCGAAAATCTTATCCATAAGCCAGTTCCACTTTTTATCTCTACTTTCTGTTCAATAAGGAGAATACCATGATATCCGTACAATTTCGTAAGATTCTAACGTTTGTGATCACGCTTGTGCTTGCCGCCGGAACGACTGCCCCAGCTTATGCCCAGGCGGTCACAATTACACAAAGATTTGTTGAGCCCATCGATGGCGCCTCTGCAATTGCATGTAATGGAGAAGAGGTCATCGTGACGGGCGAGCTTCACATCACGTTCCAGACAACCGTCGATGCCGCAGGGGGAATCCATGAAAGGTTCACGCTCGTACCTCACAACGTACGCGGCGTTGGTTCTGTGACTGGCACGCAATACAAAGCAGTGGGCGGCAACCACTGGCACGTCTTCACTGGGGATGCCGACTTTGCCCCGTTCAATTTCACACAGGCAGAAATGTTCAATCTGGTCAGCCAGGGAGGCAGCGATAACCTGCAGTTGAAGTTCACCTTCCATGGGACCGTGAATGCCAACGGTGTGGAAACGGTGTTTTTCGACCGGGCTTCGGCGCAATGCCTCGGGTAAAATGAGTGTAGACCCAGCCGGCGTGCCATAATTTGAATGAGGCAAGGTCCTGTTTTGTCTGCCCCTACACAGGATCCCTGGCCCAATGACCAGGGATCTTTTTCTTGTTGGAAACCCGGAGTAAGAATCCAAAAGACCAGAGCAATGAGGGCGACCTTCGGCCGGGATCCTCGGCGGGGTCGGAGACCTTCGCCGAGCGGCAGTAGAGGAATTGGTTGGCGCTAACGATGTTCTTCCAATAATTCCTGAATCGTCGCATCCCACCCCAACCCGGCGCCTTTGGTGAGACCCGCCTCCACCACGGACGGGTCGAGCCCCCACTCGGCGAGCAGCGTGTCCATGTTGTGCTGATGCTCATCGCTCCAGGCGTAATGCTGGCGCGCCAGGCCCAGCAGCGCCACTGCCCGTTCGGTCTGCCCTTCGGCGTGGGCGAGCTGGCCAAAAACCATTACCGCCGCCAGCACGACCCGCAGATAGCCAAGACGCAGCGCCAGAGCCAGCCCATCGCGCAATTCCGCGCGTGCGGCAGCCAGTTCGCCGAGCATGATGTTTGTTATCGCCAAATTCAAGAGATACGTAGAAATCAGGTCTTGTGCTCCAATCTCGCGCGTGCCCACCATGGCTTGCCGGAAATATTCCTGAGCAGCCGCATAATCCTTTCGATCATCCGCCGCCAGCACACCCAAGTTGCCAATGGCAACAAACTCACGCTCGCGGTTGCCGGCCACGACTGCCTGCGCCCGCATTTCCTGAAAGAGCCGTTCAGCTTCGTCATAATCACCTTGTCTTTCCGCCAACATCCCCAGCCGGTTGAGCGCGAGCAACTCGCGGCTTCCATCCCCCAGATCGCGTGCCAGTGACAGGCTTTCGTTGAACGCAATCTGGGCCTCGTCCAGTTTGCCTATATCATAGAGGTTTGTGCCCAGTGCGTGCAAAGCGCGGCACAGCGTCAGTGGATCCTTGCACTTCCGGGCCAGCGGCACAGCCTCCTCCAGAAGTTTCTGCGCCTCGCGATGTTCACCCAGGCGGCTGGAGAGAAGAGTGCCCAGGAACGCCAGGGCGGAGGCGCGGTCGACATCGTTCTGTGCGGCATCTTCGGCTTTCTGGGCGGCTGCCTGGGCGGCAGGGAAATCGCCCAGGCGGAAGTGCATTTCTGCCAGATCCAGCGCCAGCGCGGAACGGGCAGGGTCATCGTCCGGCGTCAATTCCAGCAGGCGGGTGGAATACTCCACCGCAGTAACAAAGGCACTCACGCTGTATGCCGCTTCTGCTGCCTTCCGGTAGTACTCGCGCTTCTTGGCGGTGTTGTCGCTGCGCCCGTAATGGAAGGTGATGGTGTCGAGCAGGCTCGCCCCTGCCATATTCTCCAAATAACGCGCCAGCTGCTCATGCAAGCCCGCCCGCGTGGCAAAGGACAGGCTCTCGTAGGTCACTTCGTGGGTGACGATGTGCTTGAAGAGGTAGGCCAGCTCAGGCTCAGGCGAATCGAGAGGCGTGATATCGATCTTCGCCAATTCGTCCAGGCCGGCCTTGACCTGGGGAAAGGAGCCCAGCTCGGGATAGTAACCCGTCAGCCAGGCGGCACGGAACAAGCGCCCGACGATGCTCGCCACGCGCAGGGTGGTTTTCTCCTGCTCGCTCAGCTGGTCGATGCGGCTGAGGATGAGCGTATGCAGGCTGTCGGGCAGCTCGATTTTTTCCAGCGCCTGCGGCTCACGCGGGTCGAGGCCGCGGTCGCGCAAATAGTTGAGCAGCTCCTCCAGATAGAAGGGATTTCCCTGGGCGCGCCTGATCAGTTTCTCCAACAACGCGGCAGGCACCGCGCTGCTGTGTGCAGGGTACAACTGCGCCAGCTTGGCGCGGATCGCCTGTTCAGCTTCGACCTGGGTCAGCTCGTGTAAGTCGATCCGGGTGAAGTTTGGCAGCGCTTCGAGCCGCGGCGCCTGCAGGCGTTGTAATTGCGGCGGGCGATACGCCAGCACGAAACAGATGCGGCAATCGCTCAAGCCGCGCGCCAATTCTTCGAGCAGGTCGTGCGAGAGGGCATCCACCCAGTGCAGATCTTCCACCACGATCAATAATGGCTCATTCCCCGCCGCAGCGCGCAGACAATCTTCCAGTAATACCCGCAACGCACTGTGCCTGTGCTCCGGTTCGAGGTTTTTGGTGAAGTTGTTTTCGGGGATGTCCAGATCCAGCACCGCATTCAGCAGCGGCAGGGCCTCCAGTCGAGCGGGGGCGCGGTCTTCGATCTCACCTTCGATGTTGCGCATTTGCTTTCGCAGCGGCATGTCGCGGTCAACATCAAAGAACGCCTGCCAGATCGATTTCCAGGCCAGGTAGGGTGTGTGGATTCCATCCGACTGGCACGCGCCGCCGTATCCGACAAATCCTTTTCGACGGGCAGAGCGAATCACCTCTGCCACGAGACGGGACTTCCCCAGGCCTGCCTCTGCCACGATACCGATGATCTGCCCCTGACCTTTTGCCGTCAGATCCAATTTATCGTGGATGAGCTGTAATTCCTGTGTTCGTCCCGCCATCGGCAGGGAATAGCCCGGCTCCTGCAAACGGACGGCACGCCTTTGACTCCTGCCCCTTACCACGAACACGGGCAACGTCTCTGCCTTGCCTTTCAGGGCCACGGGAGGCCGCGGTTCGAATACAAAATACGGCTCTACCGCTTTATGCACGTGACTGCTCAAAAGGATTTCACCGGCAGAGGCGGTCGTCATCAGTCTTGCCGCGAGATTCACGTCATCGCCCAGCGCACCAAAAGTCTTGCGGGTTTTGCCGCCATACGTGCCCACCCGCATCGGCCCCTGGGTGATGCCCATCTGCAGCTGCAGTGTGGAGGTCTCCATCAGCTCCAGGGCAGAATTCACGGCTCGTCTCGCATCATTCTCATGCGTGCTCAATGCCCCAAAGTTGATATAGGCATAACTGCCCTTGTCGCCGATCGTCAACTGCAGGAATGTGCCGCCATGACCGGCCACAATCGCCTGTGCCTGGCAGATAAAGGCGTCCAGCTGCGGTCCCGCCGAATCCTGATCAAAATCAATGCCGCTGAAGCGGACGAACATCGCCACGCACGGGCGGAATTCGGTCAGGAAGGCAGCCTGCCCTGACTGCTCACGATCGTACACTGCCCGATGAATGAATGGACGAAGGATGGAAAAATCGATGATCGGTGATTGGACATCCAGTACTTGTACTGGTGGCAGTTCGCCGGTTACCGATAAATTTTCAATCACCGCAAATCTCGCCCCGCCCTCACCCACACGCCATTCTTTGACCGAAAGTGAATCGCCGAGCAAGGACGCCGTTTTTTCATCCACTAATACATCGCCTTTATTTGCAAGATGTTCACCGGCTGCGGTCCGCGCCACGGTCGCGCCGGCCAGCGTATCCAGCCGTTGAATGCTCCCATCACCTACAACAAATCGTCGCGCAGGTCCGCTGGCAATCGCAACCTTCAATGTCAACGTGGTGGTGGATTGATCTGGCAGGACAATGCTGGCAAAGGAGCGCATGGCTTGTTGCAGCGCCTGTCCGCACGCCACGGCCCGCTGCGCGGCTGACCTACCCCCCCTTCCTCCTGCCCTATCAGGGAAGGGGGCGGAGGGGGATAGGTTGTCGAACCAGCACAGCATCGAATCGCCGGCGAAATCGATCACGCTGCCGCCAAACAACTCTATCTGCGTGATCAACGCCGAGTAAACTGCCTCGATCTGCCGGGTGAGCTCTTCGGCGCCGCGGCGTGGCCCGAGGGCGTTGCGCAGCGCTTCGGTCAATGCTGTAAAGCCGGAGATATCCGCGAACAAGGCTGATCCGTTTGTGCGGCCTGGCAGCGATTCCCCTCTTGCCAATGCCCGCAAACGATCTTGAGCGAGATAAATATCTAGGGTTGTCATGGATGAATGCTGCGGTGCTTAAATACGTTCGATTCCATTCTTTTCGCCATTGCCACCTCTAAACCGTAGAACGGAAGAAATCTGCGAAAAAGCCCTATATTTATCTATTTTACACTATGCCAATCACTTATGCTGCTGTATTTGTAGGGCAATCGCATCTAAATTGGGTTTGAAATGAGGTAGAAATGGCTATTCTGGAGGTAGCCATACCGAAAAAGCCATTGGAAGCGATTGAAGAGCATTTTAGCAAAGTCACGGATCCGCGGGTAGATCGAACAAAGGAACACAAGCTGATCGATATGATTGCGATCGCCATTTGTGCGGTGATTTGCGGAGCAGAAGGCTGGGTAGACATTGAACTCTTTGGCAAGAGCAAATTGCCCTGGCTCAAAACTTTCTTGGAACTGACGAACGGGATACCATCGCACGATACCTTTGGACGAGTGTTCTCCAGGATTGATGCTCAAGAGTTCCAGTTGGCGTTTTACACCGCACCTGCGGTCCGGTGCAGGTGTGAGTGGGTCTGGGCGGTGAATGACATTATTCCAGGGCAGATCATCAACCTGGATGGCAAGCAACTGCGCGGCTCGAAGGACAAGTTATTGGGAAAACGAGCGATTTACATGGTGAGTGCCTGGGCGGAGGAAAACGAGCTGGTGCTGGGGCAACGCAAGGTGGATGAAAAGTCGAATGAAATCACCGCCATTCCCGAATTGCTCAAGATTCTCGCCATTGCGGGTTTTATTGTGACTATCGATGCCATTGGCACGCAAACGAACATCGCCAAAACGATTGTGGAAGCCGAGGCCGACTATGTCTTGAGCGCCAAGGAGAACAAGGGTCATCTGAATGAAGATATTTCGGTCCTGTTTGGGGTCGATCAGGCGCAGAATTTCAAGTACGCTTCGTTGGAGTACACCCAGACCACGAATAAAGGCCATGGGCGCCTGGATGTACGGGAATGTTGGAGCACCTCCAATCCGCAATACCTCGATCTCATTCGTGGACGCCAAGATTGGATGGATCTCCTAAGTATTGCAATGGTGGTGAGTACACGGATCATCGAGGGCAAGGAAACCAGAAAAGTCCGTTACTACATCTCCATTTTGCCGAGTGATGCAGAACGCCTTCTAGCCATTGTGCGCAAACACTGGTCCATCGAAAATGATTTGCATTGGGTCTTGGATGCGGCCATGAATGAAGATCACAGTCGGGTCCGCAAAGATCAGGCTCCTGCGAATTTCGCAGTCCTGCGCCACATCGCTCTCAACCTGCTCAAACAGGAGAAAACCGCCAAAGGTGGCATCCATGCCAAACAACTCCGGGCTGGCTGGAAGGAAGACTACCTCCTCAAGGTTCTGGCCGCCGGCAATTAAGATGCGATTACCCTACATCATTGTCTCTGGTGCTTGAATCTTTGCAGCGCGGCAGGGTGTGGAAACTTAATCCGTGCAGCAACAGCATACTGCTTCCTGAACCTGTTCGTCGAGCCACGAATCTTCCCTTGCAAATCAGACGCTGCAATAGACATCGAAGAGACGAATCTATATATACCACCTCGTTAGAATAACCAAAATTGATTTGTTTGGGAAGGAGGATAT
>DASUOS010000068.1:0-11153 GCA_036276515.1 Anaerolineales bacterium
GGGTGATATGATTGAAATCAATCAGTCTTTCGTTTCAACAAATAAATCATGCAGTAAAGAACTTTTGACCGTAATATTAAAAAATAACTTCTCAAAAAGAATGTATATGAAGGAAAGATATTTATGACAACCCCTCACACACCTAATAGCCCTTCGGGGCACTCCCCCACGTTACTTAAGCCCGTCAAGCCGGTGGGTATCATCGGCTATGGCGCCTACGTGCCGCGCTTCCGGCTCCCGGCCAGGGAAGTCGCCCGGGTCTGGACCGGCGGCAAAGGCGGGCTGCCGATCAAGGAAAAAGCCGTCCCCGGGATGGATGAAGATGTCATCACCATGTCCATCGAGGCGGCGCGCAACGCGATGAAACGGGCCCAGATCGACCCGACCGACCTGCGGGCGGTCTGGGTCGGGTCCGAGTCGCACCCGTATGCCGTCAAGCCGACATCGACGCTGGTGGCAGAGGCGATCGGCGCGGTTCCCAACACCCAGGCCGCGGACTGGGAATTCGCCTGCAAAGCCGGCACGGAAGCCATGGTCGCAGCGATGGGACTGGTCGGCTCGGGCATGGGACGCTACGCCATGGCGATCGGCATGGACACTGCCCAGGGCAAGCCCGGCGACGCCCTCGAATACACGGCGGGCGCGGGCGGCGGCGCCTACATTATCGGTCCCGCGGAAGAGGCGCTGGCAGTCATCAACGCTGCCTACTCCTACGTGACCGACACGCCCGATTTCTGGCGGCGCGAATACCAGAAGTATCCCGAGCACGGTATGCGCTTCACGGGTGAGCCCGCCTACTTCAAGCACATCACCGAAGCCGCCACACACCTGATGGAAGCCTCCGGCACCACGGCGAAGGATTACAAGTGGGCGGTCTTCCATCAGCCCAATACCAAGTTCCCGCAGCGGGTGGCAGGCCAGCTCGGCTTTTCGATGGAACAGATCGAGCCGGGGCTGCTTGTGCCGGTGATCGGGAACACCTACGCCGGCGCGGCCGTGATCGGCCTGACCGCCACGCTTGACATCGCCCAGCCCGGCGACCGCATCCTGATGGTCTCCTTTGGCTCCGGGGCCGGCTCGGATGCCTTCGATATCACCGTCACCGACAAGGTCACTGAGCGCGCCGGCCTGGCGACCAAGACCCAGGATTACGTCAAGCGTCGGACCGAGATCGATTACGCGACCTACGTGCGCTTCCGCGGGAAATTGACAATGAAATAACAATGCCATTCCGTAGAGACGTTGCAATGCAACGTCTCTACGGAATGGCAGGAACAACAACATGGCCATCTTCGACCTCTCCCTCAAGGAATTGCAATCCTACTGCCCCGACCGCGACGAACCGGCGGATTTTGACGCCTTCTGGAAAACCACGCTGGATGAAGCGCGGGCCTTTCCGCTCGATGCTACCTTCGAAAAAGTGGACTACGGCCTCATCGCGCAGGAAACCTTCGATGTGACGTTCAACGGGTTTGGCGGGCAGCCTGTCAAGGGCTGGCTGATCCTTCCAAGCCAGCGCTCCGGCAAACTGCCATGTGTCGTGGAATACATCGGCTATGGCGGCGGGCGCAGCTTCCCTACAGACTGGCTGCTGTGGGCCAGTGCAGGCTATGCCCACTTTATCATGGACACGCGCGGCCAGGGCAGCTCCTGGTCTGCGGGTGACACGCCCGATTTATATGCGGAGGGCGGGAACGCCCATTTCCCCGGCAGCATGACCAGGGGCATCCTCGACCCAAAGCACTACTACTACCGCCGCGTCTTTACCGATGCGGTCCGGGCCATCGAGGCAGCGCGCAGCCACCCGGATGTGGACGCTTCTCGAATCGCGGTGACCGGCGGCTCACAGGGCGGTGGCATCACCATCGCCGCTGCGGGCCTGGTCCCGGAGGTGGTCGCGGCCCTACCGGATGTCCCCTTCCTATGCCACTACCGCCGGGCGACTGAAATCGTGGACAGCTATCCTTACAAGGAAGTAGCCGAGTTCTGCCACGTGCATCGCGACAGGGTGGATACGGTGTTCCATACGCTTTCATATTTCGATGGGATTAACTTCTCGGCTCGCGCGAAAGCGAAGGCACTGTTCTCTGTCGGCCTGATGGACCAGGTCTGCCCACCTTCGACGGTCTACGCCGCGTTCAATCACTGGACGGGTGAAAAAGAGATCAAGGTCTATCCCTACAACGGTCACGAAGGCGGAGACAGTTTCCAGACGGTGGAAAAATTGAAGATTTTAAAGAGGATTTGGTAAAAAAAAGTGTTCGGTCTTCGATCATCGAATTTCGAAGTATCGAATATCCACTTCACAAATGGATGAATTAGGAATCATACAATGACAGACGTTGTAATTGCAGGTATCGGACAAACGGAAGTCGGCGAGCATTGGGATATCGGTCTGCGAGAGCTGGCCTTTGCCGCCATTCAGAATGCGGTCCGGGATGCGGGCGGGCTCCGGCCGCAGTCGCTGTTCGTGGGGAACATGCTCGCGCCGAATCTTTCGAACCAGGCGCACCTGGGAGTACTCCTGGCAGATTATGCCGGTCTGCTCGGCATCGAAGCGGTGACCATCGAAGCGGCAGGCGCCTCGGGCGGTGCTGCGCTGAGGCAGGGCTATCTGGCCGTTGCCAGCGGCCTGGTGGATGTAGCCATGGTCGTCGGCGTGGAGAAGTTCACCGATACGGTCGGCCCGGATGTAGATGCGGCCCTGGCCACTACAGGCGATGCCGATTTCGAGGCCGTGCAGGGGATGACTCCCAGCGCTCAGGCCGCGCTGCTCATGAAGCGCTACATGCACGAGCATGCTGTTCCGAGCGATGGGTTTGCGGGGTTCGCTCTGACCGCCCATGCCAATGGTGTGGGAAATCCGTTTGCCATGTTCCGTAAGGCGATCAAGCCCGAGACCTATGCCAAAGCGGAAATGGTCAGCGAGCCGATCAATATGTTCGACATGGCGCCCAACGCCGACGGGGCAGCCGCGCTCGTTTTGACCCGCCGTGAATTTCTTCCACCGGATTGGAACGGTCCGCTCGTGAAGATCTCCGGCTCCGGCGCCGCTTCGGATACACTGGCGCTGCACGACCGCAAGGACATGCTGTACTTCAACACGGCCCAGCTCTCGGCTGGCAAAGCCATGAAACAGGCGGGGATCCTGCTGGACGATATTCACCTGTTCGAGTATCACGATGTGTTCAGCATTTATGCCGCGCTGCAGCTGGAAGCCGTTGGATTTGCGATCAAGGGACGGGGCTGGAAACTGGCCGCGGATGGGGAGATCGGTTTAAAGGGAAGGATTCCCTCCGTTACGATGGGAGGCATGAAGGCCCGCGGCTTCCCCGGAGGCGCGGCCGGCGTGTACCAGGCCGTCGACGCAGCCACCCAGCTGCGGGGCCAGGCCGGGGCGAACCAGGTCCCGGGTGCAAAGACCGCGCTTATCCAGTCCCTGGGCGGTCCGGCATCGACCGCGGTCAGTCATGTTCTTCAGGCAGTGGAGTGATTTTTAGTTGACCATGGACGATGGACCATGAACCATGGTCTATCGTCTACCGTCCATCGTCATCCGGTACAGAATGGGAACGGTCAGCGCTGCCAGCACGGCCGCCAATCCAAAGAAAAGCGCAGGGAGCAGCCAGCGCATATTGACGAGGAACGCCTGCCAGGCCAGGATGCCCTGGATCTGAATCTGAAGCACCACATGCCCGGGAAGAAACTGTAATCCAAAGAGTATCGAGTTGAATACAGCCGTTAACACAACCGCCAGGATCAGGTCCTTGCGCGTGAGCTGAAAGCGCGGAGCGGGTGTTGTCTGGAGGCGAGCCATGACATCGCTGGTGATGCTGCGCGGCATGGAGGCAGGCGGATAGGAACGAAGGGCATCTTCGATCCGTTCATTCTGGGTGGGGATCAAACGGTCGTCCATTTTTCCTCCGAAGCGAAACCCTGCAGGGCCAGACGCAGCTTTTCCTTTGCCCGGAAGATGCCGGTCTTGACGGTGCCCAGCGGCAGGTTCAGCAGGCTGGCAATTTCCTCATACGAAAGCTCATCGTGGTAGCGCAGGACGATCAGCATCTTGTAGTTCGCATCCAGCTGGTCGATGGCTTGATGCAACTGGCTACGAATCTCGTTTGATTCGAGCGCCCGCAGTGGATTGGAAGCTGTATCTTCTGACTCCACAACCTCCGGCAGAACGTCATCGCCCAGGTCGTTGAGACTGCGGCGCAGGTGGGGCAGGCGGTTGTAGCACAGGTTGGTGGTGATCCGATACAGCCAGGTGCGAAACTGCGACTGCCCGCGGAAGTTGGGCAGGGCCATCCAGGCGCGGACAAACGTCTCCTGCGTGAGATCGAGTGCCTCGTTCTCATCCTTCACGATGCGCAGGGCCAGGTTGTAGACGTAGCGTTGATGTTCATCCACCAGGGCTGCAAAGGCTTCCGGGTCGCCTTTTTGGGCGCGCTGGATGAGAGATTGTTCGGGTTCCACGCAGGGTTTCCTTCAAGAGGTTAGACAGGAAAAATCGGGAAAAGTTTCAAGCCATGTCATAGCGGGAAGTGTATGTGTTGAGGTGCGAGGAGATTGCTTCGGGCTTCGCCCTCGCAACGACAAGATTGGAACTTGAAACTTTTTCACAAAAGGACTGTCAAACGAAGTGAGAACAAAACAGGAGAATTCAACATGAAACGACCCGTCATCCTCTCACTTTTGATTGTAGCACTCGTTCTGGTATGTGCTGGCATTGGCTCGGTGCTATTCTTCGCCCTGGATAAGGGCCTTCCTGTCAACCTCTTCGAGTCGCCGCGGCTGTCCGCGGAGGCAGAAGAGAGTGAAACCCTGAATGTGGATGGGCCCATCACGCTCAAGGTAGTGGACGAAGCCGGGAAAGTGACCATCACCGGTGCGGATGTGGAGGAGGTCACGATCAACGTGGTCAAGACCGGCTTCGGAACTACACAGGAAAAAGCAGATGAGGCGCTCAAGAATATACAGTACAAGATCGAACAGAACGGCGATACGGTCACGCTGACCTACCAATATCCCGATCGCCGAACCCAGATCAACGAACAGGTGGACTTCAACGTGACTGTACCCGTCGAAACCAGGGTAGATGTCCGTGCGTCCATTGGCTCGGTCACGGTTGCGGGGGTCGATGGACAGGTGGACATCGAAAACAATTTTGGTGAGATCGTCGTCGAACAAGTGGACGGCGCCCTGACGGTGAAAACCGACAGCGGGCGCATCGACGTGAGCTCGGTCAAGGCCGGCACAGCGAAGATTGAGCTGTTCTCCGGCTTTGGCAGCATCTACCTGGACCAGGTCAGCGGGGCCGGCATCCAGGCGGAATCGAGCAGCGGTACCATCGATCTGGAAAATGTCCGGGCCACCGGGGAGGTGGAGCTGACTACGGAGTTCGGAAATGTCAGTTTTGCCGATGGCTCTGCCGGGTCTCTGACCATCTCGACCAACAGCGGAGCCGTGGACCTTGAGTCTGTACGGGCCAGCGGGGCGCTGGTTGTGGAAGATGACTTTGGCAACATCAACCTGGAAAAGGTGGTTGCCAGGTCGTACGACACCCGGACCAACAGCGGCTCCATCATCGTGGACGGCGCCCGGGGAACGGTCAAGGCGAATACGGGCTTTGGCAACATCACGATCAGGAATGCGGAAGACGTGACCGTCGACCTGAACACCGAAAGCGGCGCGATCGATTTCGAAGGCTCGCTGGGCGAAGGGCCGCATACCATCCACTCCAATTTTGGGCAGATCGAGGTGTCCATCCCGGTCGACTCTGAGCTGGATGTGGATTTTCAAACCGATTTCGGCAAGATCGTATCGGAGCTCCCGATCACCGTGATTCTCTCCGGTGACCTGGACCAGGCCCACCAGGCAGGCACGATCAATGGCGGCGGCAGCCAGTTCAATGTGTCGACGAACAGTGGCGGCATCACGGTCAAGGTATTGGGTGAATAAGCGGCCCCACCAACAGTAAAAGTGAAACAGGAAAGCGGGTGAGACTGATACAATACAGTCGAATCCGCTTTTTTCTTTGGAGTAGAAATGGATGGCTTAATTCCCTGTCTCGGGGTCCTGGGTATTCTCACGATCGTCTTCGGTTTCATTGCCTTCATGCGCTACCTGAGCTACAGGGAGACGCTTGCCCTGGCCGAAAAAGGACAGAGCCGCCCGGAGACAAAAGACCACAAGACGCTCCTGCGCTGGGGGGTCGTCGTCACCGCGCTGGGCATAGCCCTGACGCTGGGACTGTACCCGATCGGGTTCTTCACCGGAGACAGCTACCCGCTTCACCTCGGACCGTGGATGCTGGGAGGCTTCGTCCCGCTGTTCCTCGGCCTAGGCCTGATCCTGCTCCACTTTTTGACGGAAAAGGAATAAGTCTGACGGTTCTCTTTTTAAGAATTGGCATTCGCCGAAAGAATAAATTCCAGAATTCGCCGGGCGGCTTCTTCTCCATAGTCTTCTTTAAATAAATCGGTGCCGTGGGCCGTGCCGGGATAGGTCTGCCATTCCTTGGGGTCAGCCGCCAGATCATACAGCGCCTGTGAGGAGGCAAGCGGGACGACTCTATCCTCCTCGGCGGTCATAAAAAGTTTAGGGATATCGGTATTCAGGTCTTCTGCCTCGATCTTGAAATCCCAGCGCTCGATTTCTACGGGCGAGGCGAATATGATCAATCCACTGGCATTCGACTCAATGGCAAGCTTCGCAGAGGCCAGTCCCCCCAGGCTGGCACCGGCCAGGATGACTTTTTTCGCACCCTGCTGGCGGACAAAATCGATGGCGCCGCGGGCATCGTTGACAAAATTCTTGATCAGATCTCTTTCATTGACAGGTCCCCCCGGTCCGCAATCGCGCCAGGCATAGGTGAGTGCCATCAGACCCTGCGCGGCCGTCTCTTGAGCCAGCTCACGCCAGCCAGGTCTGCAGTTGCCCATCACAGAAAAAACAACCGCGGTCGTACCGCTTCCATAGAGCTCACCCGTGATCGTCGCGCCATCGGGAGTCTCAAAGGTGACGGTGTGAGCCTCGATAATCTCATCGAGCGGAGCGGCTGTCGGGTTCCCCGGTGCAAAGGCCGATTCGACAGGCGTCACCGGGAGAGGCGCCTCTGTTGGAGATGGAGGGACCGGTGAAGGGGCCGCGGCAGAAGGCCCACAGGCATTGAGGGCCAGGACAAGGAATGAGATCAGGCAGACGGGGATACGAATTTTTTGCATCATAAAACCTCTTCCAGAGTGGGTCATCCTACATTCTTGGCTTAATATAACTTCTGCGGAGGGGAATGTCACCCTTCCCTCGAACTATATCCAAAAAGTGATCTTTTTCCTCTTCCTCTTTTTACAGGGTATCAGGTAAAATTTCGGAACTGAAATTATATATAATATATAATTCCTTCGAAATGAGGTATGAATGCCTGGTTTGACCCCTGGACGAAGATGGCAGCCCGCGTATTCGCCGTTTCAAAAGCAAAATTTCGGGGATAGAGCTTTACAGGTACTCGAATACAGCGTAAAGGGACCGCTGTTCGGCTGCCGGATGTGTGGGAATTGTCTCCTGCAGGAGACCGCGCTCATCTGCCCGATGGAATGTCCCAAAGGTCTGCGCAACGGACCGTGCGGCGGCTCCACCTCCGAGACCTGCTATGTGGATAAGACCCGCCCGTGCATTTGGTACAAGATCTATGAGCGCTCGTTCCAGTTCGGCCGCGAGGAGCTGCTGCTGGAAGTGTTACCCCCGCTCGACTGGGAAAAGGTGGGACAGGATTCGTGGCGGGATGTGTTCCGAAGTGTTGGAAAAATGGGTGTGAAGAAGGCGATCCTTGGGTTGCTTTCGCGCTCGGCCGAAAAACGCAAGGCAACCTGGGACGGCATCTTCCGCCCGGTCCGCCAGCCGGACTGGTGGCAGGGCGATTCGAACTATCACGCGCCGGCGTATACAGAACCTGCTTCGGATCTGGAACGGCGGCTGGCCGCCGGTGAGTTTGTTGTGACCAGCGAGGTCACTCCCCCATTATCTTCCAATACCGAAAAGTTGATCTCGAACATCGAGAAGGTCAAGCCCTACGTCACCGCCCTCAACTTTACAGACAACGCTTCGGCGACCCCGCGTATGACCTCCTGGGCCTGCAGCACCGTCGCTTTGGATTACGAGGCCGAGCCCGTGCTTCAGATCTCAGCCCGCAACCGCTCGCGCTCGAACCTGCAAAGCGAAGTGGTCGGCGCGACCGCGCTCGGCGTGCGCAACATCCTGTGTGTGACAGGCGACAGCGCCAGGCTCTCCCCCTCGCCGCGCGAGAAGATGGACATCAACGATCTCGACGCCATCCAGATGCTGTGGATCCTGCGCCGCATGCGCGATGAAGGGATATATCTCGATGGGCGTGAGCTCAAGCATCCGCCCCGGTTCTTCCTGGGAGCGGCAGCCTCGCCCTTCTCCTCCAATCCCAAATTCCAGGCATTACGCGAGCAGAAGAAGGTCAATGCCGGCGCACAGTTCTTCCAGACCAACCTGGTCTTCGATATGAACGGCATGGAGGAATGGCTCGACGAGCTCGCAAAACGAAATGTGCTGGAGAAAGTGTACATCCTGGTCGGGGTCACGCCGATCCGGAGCCTGAAAATGGCGCTGATGCTGCGTGACGTGCCGGGTGTCTACTTACCCGAACGGATCCTCCAGCGCATGGACTATGCCAACGTAGCCGGCAACGCGGCGGAGGAGGGCATCCAGATCGCCCTGGAGCTGATCAGCCAGATCAAAAAATATCACAGGCGGGGTGTCAACGGCATTCACCTGATGCCCGTCGGCTGGGACGATGTAGTCCCGCGTATAATCAAAGACGCCGGTCTGCTGCCCGCAGGATATTCACTCCCACAGGCAGCACAACAGGACATGGCAAACGTGTAGAACAAACAACAACATTCGAGTGAGGGCGTATGCATACCATCTTGAAAAGCAATACAAAGGAAGTGATCATCGGGGCGGAGCGGCCGTTCGTCATGATCGGGGAGAAATTGAACCCGACGGGCCTGAAGAAACTGGGACTGGCGCTCGTCGAGCAGAATTTCGAATATGTCAAACACCTGGCCCAAAGACAGGTGGCCTGGGGTGCCGAAGTGCTGGATGTCAATGTAGGTCACCCACAGATCGATGAAGCGGCGATCATGCCCAAAGTGGTCGAGGCCGTGCTCTCGGTGGTGGATGTGCCGCTCTGCATCGATTCGAATGAGCCGAAAATTCTAGAGGCCGGGTTGAACGCGGCCCCCGGCAAGCCGCTCGTGAACTCGGTCAACGGAGAGGAGAAGCAGCTTGCCAGCGTGCTGCCCATCGTCCGGGACCGGGGCGCGGCGGTCATCGGCCTGACGATCGGCGAGGAGGGCATCCCTGCCACACCCGAAGGACGTCTCGCCGCGGCGGGGATCATTATCGAGCGCGCCGCCAAAATGGGCATCCCGGCCGAGGACATCATCATCGATCCGCTGGTCATGACTGTGGGACACAACAGCAACGCGGCGCTGGTCACGCTCAAAACAATCGAGCTGATCAAGAAGGAATACGGCGTCAACATCAGCCTGGGCGCCAGCAATGTGTCGTTTGGCCTGCCCGACCGCCATTTCGTCAACAGCGCGTTCCTGGCGCTGGCCATCCAGGCGGGTGCGACCTGCTCGATCACGGACCCGATCAAGCTCGGCAGCGCCATCAAAGCCAGCGACCTGCTGCTTGGCAAGGATGCCAATTCCATGCGCTATCTGAAATATTTCCGTGCCACCGAAAAGTTGAGAGGGCAGGAAGCGGCAGTGAAGGTGTGAGAGGTAGGGGTAGGGGGTCTGCCCTTATTTATCTAGCTGGATGGTTGTTTGCCAGCTTCGGGATCGGATGTGCAGCGAATTTCCTGCCTGTTCCACAGTGTCCCCTTCCCATCCAAAATAGGACCAGAAGCAGGCCTTCGGCAGGTCTGCCTCCAGCATCAGGGAAACGGCAGGTTCCTTATGACCATAATACTCCGAGCGCCAGCCGCGCGCGGTGTTCGGATCGGCGCGGACGATGGAGAAGTTTCCACCGCCTTCCCTCAATCCCATTTGGATGTGAATTCTGGAGTCAGACGGCTTGCCGTCCAAAGCTTCGAGGAGAATACGGTTTTCGGCAGGATTCTCCTGACCTCCAAAATCTCCATCGCACAACAGCCAGTGAAGGGCATAATGGTGAGCTCTGGATGCAGCAAGATGATCGACGATCAGCCAGCGGTCATCGCCTAGAGACAGGACGGTCCGCCGGTGGGTTACGGGATCTGCCAGCCGCTTGTAGCCGTCGTGCTCACCCTGCCAGTTCTTTTCGTCGTGCTTGAATACTTTTCCTTTTGACCAGTCCGTCCAGGTGAAGCGGGTGAGGCTTTTCATCTGATCAACACGATCGACAGTGACCGTATTGTGGACTGCGGTATGGGCCAGTCCATTGCGCCACACTCCCTCCCCACTGTATAAATAGGTCCCGGCATCACAGGCGATGTTCCGGCCGCGGATCCACAGGTCCACGTGCAGCTGGTCGGCGTGCGACGGGCGCGATCGGTAGTCCGAGCAGCGGATGACGGCTTTGCTGGAGGGGCCGTGGAGCAGGTAGATTCCGCCATACGGAAAAGAAGACGTAGAGTTAATTTCGGTATTCCCCTGAAAGGCAGAGGGGAAAGGGGGTAGGGGGGCTGAGCCACAAAGCCAGAATAGATCCTCGTCCCAGGGACCCGGTTCGAACAGAAGCCGTTTCCTTGTCAGAAAGGAGCCCAGCTGCAGCAGCGGGCGGAAATCGGTGTAGTCACAGTCATTCAGCGGCAGGACCAGGGCGCCATCGTTCGAGCCATAGAAAGGCATCCGGCCCGTTTCGGGATCGATCAACCGGGAAAGAAAATCGATGGAGGCAGAGGCCCGCTCGAACACGATACCGGAAAGGGGTGAGCGGTTGATCTCCGCCAGTCGCAGAACAAAAAGATAGATTTGCAGGACAAAACGGTGGTAATTGAGCGAGTACATCGAGTAAGTGCCATCGGGGAAGATCTGCGCGGCCGCTTCGTGTTCAAGCAATTGCCTGCCGAGGGTCAAATACTTATCTGAATCGTTGAGCTCAGGGAAAAGGAGCCCGGCCAGCCACAAGCCAAA